>DAOUCL010000148.1:0-11533 GCA_034432015.1 Dehalococcoidia bacterium | reverse complement strand
TTTGCGGGCCCTGCCCGAGGCCGTCGGCCGCCGGCGCCGCTGGCGGGGGACGGCCGGGGAGGTGGTGGGCGAGCCAACCCACCTTTTCGGCCAGCATCGCCGGTCGGGGCGGTCGCCCGGGCCGATTACCCTCGGCCGGGACCAGTCGAACAGTTCTGTCTTTTACGGGGACCTGTTCGTTTTAAAGATTTACCGGCGGCTGGAAGAGGGCCGAACGCCCGAGTTCGAGCTTGGACTTTACCTTACCGAGAAGGCCGGCTTTAAGAATACCCCGCCCCTGGCCGGGGCCTTAGAATACCGGCCGGAGTCGGGGGAACCGATTACCCTGGGGGTGCTTCAGGGGTTTGTGCCAAACCAGGGGGACGCCTGGCAGTATACCCTTAACTTTTTAAGCCACTTTTTCGAGGAGGCCCTGGCAACGGCCCCAGAAGTCGAACTTCCGCCCTTCAAGGTCGCCCGACTCCTCGACCTGGCCGGGGGTCCTATTCCGGAGACGGCCCAGCAGCTGATGGGCAGCTACCTGGACTCGGCCTGGCTCCTGGGGCGGCGGACGGCCGAGCTTCACCTGGCCCTGGGGGCGGCGGGGTCCGACCTGCCCGACTTTGCCCCCGAGGGTTTTACCCCGTTCTACCAGCGGGCGGCCTACCAGTCCTTCCGGAATCTGACGGCCCAGGTGCTGGGCCTGCTCCGCAAGCGGGCTGACGACCTGCCCGAGGAGGTCAGGCCGCTGGGACAGGCGGTGCTGAGCCGGGAGGGGGCGATACTTGGGGCTTTTGGGCGGTTTCGGGACGCCAGGCTTACGGTGGGGCGAATTCGGGTTCACGGCGACTATCACCTGGGGCAGGTCCTTTACACCGGCAACGACTTTGTCATCGCCGACTTTGAAGGCGAACCGGCCCGGGGTCTCTGGGAGCGGCGGCTGAAACAGCCGGCCCTCCGGGACGTGGCCGGGATGCTCCGGTCCTTTCACTACGCCGCCGAAGTTGCCGCCCGGGAGGCGGCGGCCCGGGGTCTGGGTGGGCCTTCGGCCCTGGGCTATTGGGCGGAATTCTGGGAGCTGTGGGCGTCGGCCCTTTTTCTGCGGGGCTATTTCGAGGCCGCCCGCCCGCCGGTGGTAGTTCCCGAATCCCGGGCCGAAGCTGAGCTTCTTTTGGAGGTTTATCTTTTAGAAAAAGCCGTCTACGAGCTCGGCTACGAGCTCAACAACCGGCCCCACTGGGCCCCCATCCCCCTGCGGGGTATACTGAAGATACTGTCCGTGGCTTAAAATAAAGTATGTTGCGAGCGGAAGATTACTTTGACCTGAGCGAATTCGGGCACCGGAACCTTTTCGCCGACGTCGAATACGTTTGGGAAGTCCTTAACCGAATCGGGCCGTACCTGGCCGCCTGGTTTGCCGCCCGGGAGGGGCCCGTTATCCTCGGTTCGGTGGAGCCCGGCGCTTGGCTTGACGGCCGGCAGATTTACGTGGGGCCGGGGGCCGTGGTGGAACCCGGGGCGTATATCCGGGCCCCCGCCATCATCGGGCCCGGCTCCGTGGTCCGCCACGGGGCGTATATCCGGGGCAACGTCGTCGTCGGAAAAAACTGCGTCGTCGGCCACGGAACCGAGGTGAAAAACGCCGTCCTCCTGGACGGCGCCCAGGCGCCCCACTTCGCCTACGTGGGCGACAGTATCTTGGGAAACCGGGTGAACCTGGGGGCCGGGACGGTCCTGGCCAATTTTAAGTTCGGGGGCACCCCAGTCACCGTAACCTGGAACGGCCGCCGCCTCGACACGGGCCTGCGCAAGTTCGGGGCCGTCCTCGGCGACGACGTAGAAACCGGCTGCAACGCGGTGCTGGCCCCCGGCACCCTGGTGGGACCCGGTAGCCTGGTTTATCCCAACGCCACCGTCCGGGGCGTCATCCCCCCAAGGTCGGTGGTAAAGGTCCGGTTCCAAACCCAGGTCGACCCTAGGGTCGAAAAGCCTGCCCAATGACCGAAGCGGAAATCGAGCAGACTACGGCAATCCCGACCGGCTGCCGGTTCTGCCCGAAGCCGGCGGTTGCCCGCTGCACCGCCTGCGGCCTCCCCTTCTGCCCGGACCACGGCAGCCGGCTCTGCTTTAACTGCCTGGCCCCCACCGGCCGGACGGTTCCCCCGGCGGCGGTGCTGCCCTCGGGCACGGCCTACTACGTGGCCCTGATTCTCTTGGCGGCCGGACTCGTTTTTGCCGGTTTCCAGGCGGTTCGGCTGGCGTCCCGCCTGGGAGCCGAAGTTTTTGCGGCCCCGCGGCCGACGGCAACGGCCGTTCCAGCCCCAACGCCCCGGCCTGCCCCCGCCCCGAGCCCAACTGAGGCCCCCTCCCCGCCACCCCCCGCCCAGCAGGAGTATGTGGTCCAGCCGGGCGATACCCTCTGGACCATCGCCCAGCGGTTCGGGATAAGGGTCGAGGCCCTGGCCCAGGCCAACGGCATCCAGAATCCGGATGCGGCCATCCTGCAGGTGGGCCAGACCCTTAAGGTCCCGGCCCGGTAGGCCCCAGGGCCTCAAGGATGATGTCCCCGAAGGGCTCGGGCTGATAGGCCCGAACCCGGCCCCGGCCGGCGAGAACCAAGAGGGCCAGGAACGCCGCCACCGCCTCGTCCCGGCTGTTCAACCCGCCAAGAAACTCCGAGAAATTCAGCCGGCCCGTTCCGACCAGGGCGGCCTCAAGCCGTCTCATCAGGACCACCAGGGGCACCCGGGGCTTCGGGGCCAGTCCTTCGGCCTCGGGGGGACCAGCCCGGCCCAGGCAAGCTTCAAGGGCCGCGGCAAGCTCCTCAAGGCTGATATCCCAACGGGTGGCCGCCTTCGGCCGGGCCAGGGGCCCGAAAGATTCGAGGCCGGCCTCCTGCCTTTTTTGCAAAAAGACGACGACCGTCCTGACGGCCTCAGCCAGGGGCGCGGGCGGCACACCGCCCGGGGACGGTTCCTCGGCCGGCGGGAGGGCATCCCAGGGCCTGATAAGCCACCTTAACTTCCAGACGAGTAGTTGGGCCGCGGCCAACACTTCCCGGCAGACTCGGCCCAGGTCCGCCAGCCCGATTTCGGCGGCCAGGGCGGTAGCCAGCTCGGCCAGCCGCAGCTCCGCCGGGGGGCGGCGGGCGCGCCGGGCCTCCGCAAGCAGGAAGCTCGGCCGGACCTCAGTCCCCAATGTGCTCGGCCGCCAGACTCCGAACCGCCAGCCGCCGGCCCACCGCCGCCGCCACCCGCTCCACCTTTGGGACCAGGTTGGCGAAATTCTCGCAGCTCAAAGACTGCATCCCGTCCGAAAGGGCCTCTTCGGGGTTCGGGTGGACCTCCACCATCAGGCCGTGGGCGCCGGCAGCCACCGACGCCAGCGCCAGCGGCTCCACCAGGTCCCGGTGGCCGGTGCCGTGGGAGGGGTCGGCAAAGACGGGAAGGTGGCTTAGCTTGCGCACCACCGGAATGGCGGCCACGTCCAGGGTATTTCGGGTGTAAGTCTCGAAGGTCCGAATTCCCCGCTCACATAGAATCACCTGTTTGTTGCCCTGGTTGAGGACGTATTCGGCCGAAAGGAGCCACTCTTCGATGGTGGCCGCCATCCCCCGCTTCACCATGACGGGTTTGCCCGAGCGGCCGGCGGCCTCGAGGAGGGGGAAGTTCTGCATGTTGCGGGCCCCGATCTGGAGGATGTCGGCGTACTCGGCCACCAGGGGCACGTCTTCCGGGGAAAGGACCTCGGTGATCACCGGCAGGCCCGTCTCCTCCCGGGCCTCGGCCAGCCAGCGGAGGGCCTGGACCCCAAGGCCCCGGAAGGAGTAGGGGGAAGTCCGGGGCTTAAAGGCCCCACCCCGCAGGATGTGGGCCCCGGCCGCCTTGACGGCGTGGGCGGTCTTTAAAAGCTGCTCCCGGGATTCCACCGAGCACGGCCCGGCGATGATGACCACCCCGTCGCCCCCGATGGGCACCCCGCCCACCTCGAACCGGGTATCTACCGGCTGAAACTCCCGGCTGGCCAGCTTGTAAGGCTTCGTGACCCGCAGGACCTGCTCGACACCGGGCAGGATCTCCAGTTGGTCCTTAAGGCTTGGATACACCTGCCCGACGACGCCGATAACCGTCCGCTCGACGCCCCGGGAGATGTTGGCCCGAAAGCCCAGCTCCCCAAGGCGCCGCACCACGGCCTGAATCTGGTCCTCAGTTGCCCGGCTGTTCATCACCACAATCATCCCGGCTCGCCTCCTGAGTAAAGTCTGTCGGTTCGCAGGACTTTCGCCCCGCGCAGATAGACGTGGACAACCTCCCGCTGGGAGCGGTCGGTGTTGACCAGCAAGAGCACCCGGATGCACTTGCGCAAACTGCCCGGAACGTCGATTTCGTGGCTGCAGAGCAGGGCCACGTCGGTCCACCCGAGCTGGCGGGCGGCCACGGCCGGGAACTCGGCGTTGAGGTCGGTGGTGGTCGTAAAGATGGCGGCGGCGATCTGCTCCGGGCAAAGGTCATTGGCCCGGACCATCGCCTCCAGCAGTTCCCGGGTTGCGTTTAAAATAGCCTCGGCCGTGTTTTCGTCGACGGTGGTTGCCCCCCGAATTCCCCGACAGGGCATCGGTTCGCTCCGTATATAAAGAGCCCTTCATCCGCCAAGGACGAAGGGCTCTTCGTGGTACCACCCTGGTTCGCCCCGACATCACTGCCGGGGCCTCGCCGGGTGCGGCGACCTTATTGCCGCACCCCGGTGCTTTAACGGGCACCGCCGGCCCAACCTACTGACCCGGCCTGAACGAGGCCGGGCGTTCGGCCGGCGACTCCGGAGGGTAATTCGGCCGACACCGTGCCACGGGCTTGCACCGTCCGCCCGCTCTCTGGGGTTACCGGTGCCCGCCTACTGGGTCTCCTTCGTCGTCTTTGGGCGTATTCGGTTTTCGACCCAGATTATAGGCTGCGGGCCTCCGGGTGTCAAATCCGGCCGGGGCGGCGGTGCTTGAGGGGGCTTAAGGCGAGGACGGTTCCAAGTTGCCAGGGTATTAGGGCAACCCAGCCCAGGATGTAGCTTCCGGTGGCCTCCACCAGCTTGCCGAAGATGGGCGGCGATACCATGCTGAAAAGATAGACGGCGGTAAAGCCGAGGCCCACCCCGATCGCGGGGGCGACGGGGACTACCTCGGCCAGCAGGGCCACGTGCAGACCCTGCCAGCCGAGAAGGGTCAGGCCGGCCCCAAAGGCCAGCGCCCAAACCACCGGCCGGGCGGCCCCATTAAGGGCGGGCAGAAAGGCAATCGCCCCCAAGAGGGCGGCCCCAAGGAGGGCGATGATGCCGAGGGTTCGGACCCGCTCCCCCCCGAAAACCCGGTCGGATGCCCAGCCCCAGCCCAGCCGCCCGACGATGGCCCCGGTGTGGACGAGGGCCAGGGTTCGGGCCGCCTCGGCCCGCTCCCAGCCGAATCGGTCCACCAGGTAGAGGGGCAGGTAACCCGTCAGGCAGAACTGCCCCGCCACCAGGAAGCATCCGGCCAGGGAAGCCCGGAGGAGGGCGGGGTCTTTAAAAAGTAACCCCGGGCCCGCAACCGTCTCGGCGGCCTCCCCGGCCTCCTGCCCGGCCCGGGGTGGGACAAGTCCCAGGGCAAGGAGGCCGGTGGCGGCGCAGGCGAGGCCGGCCAGCACCAGGGCCCACCGCCAGCCGCCCGCCCCGGCCGCGGCCGGTAGGATGGCTGCCGCCAGGAGTCCCCCGAGGGGCAAGCCGGCCTGTCGGATGCCCATGGCCAGCCCCCGCCGTTCCCGGGGAATGAGTCGGACGATGGCCTGACTTCCGGCGATATGGCTCGAGGGGAGCCCAACCCCGGCCAGGGCCAGCAGCCCGACCTGCTGCCAGAACGCCGGCAGGAGGGCCGAAAGGGCCGCCAGCAGCCCCGTAACCAGGGCACCCCCGGCCAGCACGGCCCGCTCCCCGACCCGGATGGTAACCCGGCCGACCAGGTAGAAGGAGAGCAGGGCCCCGGCGTCGAAGGCCCCCAGCAGGAGGCCCACCTGCCCCAGGGATAGGTTCGACCCCTCCCGGATAAAGGGGGCCAGGGCCGGCAGGCCGAACCGGATAAAGGTGAGGCCGGCCTGCTGGATGGTGGATACGGCGACGATTGCCCAGGGACTGGTCCGGTCACCGGCCACGGCCGCGCCTTAATTTTACACCGGCCCGCAGGCAGGTTAACGCCGGGGTATGGTAGAATCCTGGCGAACGCCTTTTCCGACCTGGGTCGCAGCCGGCTACGGCGACACGTTACGGAGGTCAGCATGGCGCAAATGGCCCTCACCCGGCAGGTTTATTTTTTGCCCGGGAAGCGCGACGAAGCGGTGAACCTTTTAAAGCAACACGAGGCGATCCGCCGCCGATATGGCTTAGTTCAGCAACTTATCCTCCGGAAAAACGTGGACCCATCCGTCCACCTGATCATCCAAATCTGGGAGAGCGAAGAAGCCTACCAGCGCTGGCTCAAAAGTGAGGACCGGGCCCGGGTCTGGGCCGAAGAGCGCAAACTCCGGGCCCGGGAGCCAACGGTAACCTTCACCGTCCTTTAAAACTTTCGGAGGGGTCTAATATGGCCGTTGAAGCCGAAATTACCTGGCAGGGGCAGATGGCCTTCGTGGGCGTAGGGGGTGCCAGCAAGTTCCCGGTACAGATGGACGCCGGCCCCGAAGTGGGGGGCGCCGGCCGGGGGGCAAGGCCCATGGAACTGCTCCTCATCGCTTTAGGCGGCTGCACCGGCATGGATGTCGTCTCGATTCTTAAAAAGATGCGCCAGGAGCTTACGGACTACCAGCTAAAGGTTCGGGGCGAACGGGCGCCGGAACACCCCCGGGCCTACACCCATATAACCGTGGAGCACATCGTCCGGGGCCGCAACCTTAACCCGGAACTGGTGGAAAGAGCCGCACGGCTGTCCGAGACCAAATACTGTTCGGTGCTGGCCTCGCTGGACAAAACCATCCGGGTCGAGGTTAAGACTACAATAGTTGACGAGGCCGGAGTTCCTTAAGGCCTACTCCAGGGCCCCGGCGGCCGCCAGCTCGGCGACCTCCTCGTCGGTGTAACCCAGAAGCTCCCGCAGGACGAACTCCGTGTGCTCCCCAAGGCAGGGGGCCGCCCGCTCCAGCCGACCCGGGGTCTCGGATAGCTTGAAGGGAATTCCGTCGTAGACCGTCGGGCCCATTTCGCAGTGGTCCAGGGTGACCCAGTGGCCCCGGTGTTTTAACTGGGGGTCCCGGTGAAGGTCCGAACAGCGCTGGACCACCCCGGCCGGAACCCCGGCGGCCTGAAGGGCGGCCATCAGGTCATAGGGGTCCCACGACCGGGTCGCCTCCCCGATAAGACCTTCCAGCAGGTTTTCGTGGCGGCGCCGGCCCAAAAACGTGGCAAACCGGGGGTCTTCGGCCCATTCCGAATGGCCCAGCACCTGGCAGAGGGCCCGCCATTCCCGGTCGGTGGTGACCGCAATGGCCACCCACCGGTCCTCCCCGGCGCAGGGAAAAGCCCCGTGGGGGCAGGCGTAAGGGTCTCGGTTCCCGGCCCGGGTGGCGACCCGGCCGTTGACGGCGTAATCCAGGAGGGCCGGACCCAGAAACTGGAGGCCGCACTCAAACTGGGAAAGGTCCAGGTACTGTCCCCGGCCGGTCCGGCGCCGGTAATCTAGGGCCGCCACCAGGGCGGCCAGGGCGAAGGGCGGGCAGATAAAGTCGGTGTAGGCCCCGTAGGGCCCAGCCGGCTCCCGGTCGGGCCAGCCCGTCAGCTCATAGTAGCCCCCCAGGGCGGCGGCCAGCTGGCCGAAGCCCCCGAAGCGGGCGTGGGGTCCGGTCTGGCCCTGCTGGCAGGTGGAGACCATGATTAAGTCGGGCTTTATTTTTGAAATAGACTCGTAGTCGAGGCCCCAGGCGGCCATGGTGCCGGGAGTAAAACTTTCGGCTACCACGTCGGCCCACACCACCAGCCGCCGGGCCACCTCCCGGCCCTCAGGAACCCCCAGGTTAAGGCTCAGGCTCAGCTTGTTGGTGTTGTAGTTGGCAAAAAACTGGCTCCGGTTAAGGCCGGGCTTACCGCCTTTAAAGGGGGGAAGCAGGCGCAGGACATCCGGCCGGGTCGTCGACTCGACCCGCACCACGGTGGCCCCGTGGTCGGCCAGGTACTTGGTAGTGATGGGCCCGACCCCCACCCAGCTGAAGTCGGCCACCTTAAGGCCCTCAAAAGCCTTGGCACCCACGGTTAGATGGCCCCTGCGGCCCGCAGTTGCGCCAGGTCCGTCCGGCTCAGGCCGAGAAGGGTGCCGTAAACCTCCTCATTATGCTCCCCCACCAGGGGCGGCCGGCGCCGAATCCGGACCGGGTTTAAGTTTCCCTGCACGAAGGGACCGGGGTAAGTCACCCGGGTCCCAAGCTCGGGATGCTCCACCTCCACCCAGAAGCCCCGGGCCGCCAGTTGCGGATTTTCAAAGAGGTCAGCTACGGTATTCACCGGGGCGAGAAGAATGCCGTATTTTAGGGCGGCCTCGTAAAGCTCGGCCTTGGTCTTCCGGCGGCAGAAGTCGGCGACGACGGCCTCCAGGGCCTCGAGCTCTTCCTGGGCGGTGGGGTAGCGGCGGGGGGTTGCCAGGTCCCAGTTCTCCCAATCGACCTCCCGAAACCAGTCGGGGGCGACCCCGGCATCCTCCAGGAGGGTCAGCAGGCCCCGGATGAAGGCGGCCCCGGGACCTCCCCCCAAAATCAGGAGACAAACGTAGCCGTCCCGACAGGGGTAGATCTGGCGGATGGTCAGCCGGCCGGTCCGCCTCCGCCCGCCGGCCCGGGTAAGGTCGAAGCCGTAAAAATCGGGCAGGGGAAAGGGGGTCTCATTCATGAGAGTCCAGATGACGGCCTGCTGCATGGAGACGTCCACGTGCTGGCCCCGGCCGGCGGCTTCCCGGTAGTAGTGGGCGATCATGGCCCCGGCGGCGGCCTGAGCCCCGGCGTGGAGCCAGGCCTGGGGCACGCTTATCCTGACGGGCGGCCGGTCGGGGTCGCCCGAGATGGCCATTAGGCCGCCCATCGCCATGCCGACGATGTCGGTGGCCCGGTAGTGGGCGTAAGGGCCGTCCCGGCCAAAGGCGCTTATGGAAACCAGGATGAGCCTGGGATTTAAGCGGCTGAGCTCCCCGAAGCCCAGGCCCAGGCCGTCCAAGTGGCCGGGGTCGAAGGACTCGATGACGAAGTCCGAAAGGGCCGCCAGGCGGCGGAAAAGGGCGCGGCCGTCTTCGGTCTCCAGGTTGAGGGTTATGCCCCGCTTGTTGAGGTTGAAGGCCCAGAAGTAGAGGCTCCGGTCGGGGTGGGGGATGTCGCCGTAAAAGGGGCCGACCCGGCGGCCGGGGTCGCCCCCGGGGGGCTCGACCTTGATGACGTCGGCCCCGAGGTCGGCCAGAATCCGGCCGCAAACCCAGCCCCGTTCGTCGGTAAGGTCCAGCACCCGATAGGGCGCTAAGAGGCCCTCCGCCATCAGCCGGACCCGAGCTCCCGGAGGAACGGGTTGAAGGCTTTCTCCCGGCCGATGGTCGTGGGCGGGCCGTGGCCGGGGTAAACCACCGTCTCGTCGGGCAGGACCAGCAGCTTGCCCCGGATGCTCTCAATGAGCTGGCGCCAGTTGCCCACCGGCCGGTCGGTCCGCCCCACCCCGCCCTGGAAGAGGGTGTCGCCGGCGATGAGGATGCCGGCGTCGGGGAAGTAAAAGCAGACGCTCCCCTGGGTGTGGCCCGGGGTGTGCAGGACGGTAAATTTTAAGCCGCCCACTTCCAGCTCCTGCCCGTCGGAAAGCTCCAGGTCGGGGTCGGGGACGGGCTCGGCCAGGGTGCCGAACCACTGGACGTACTGGGCGTGGGCCCGCTTGATCAGGGGGAGGTCGGCCGGGTGAAGGGCGAAGGGGGCACCGGTTATCCGCTTTAAGGGGCCCACGGCCATGACGTGGTCCACGTCGCCGTGGGTGTTGGCGATAAGCTTAAGTTCAAGGTTCCGGGCCCGAAGGGCGGCTAGGATACGGTCAGCCTCGTCGCCAGGGTCGAAGACGACGGCCGCCCGGCTGGTCTCGTCGGCCACGATGTAGCAGTTTTCGGCCAGGGCCCCCAGGGTGAGGGTCTCGACGAACATTTCAGGCCGTGCTCCGGCTGGTATAATTTTTATGGGGCCGTTGAAACGCCCCCTCTTGCAAGATTTTATAACTGGGTGGTGATCCGTAAAGCAAGTTGACGGCCACAGTAAAAACCAGACCTGAATCCAAAGAAATCGCCCGCCTGGCGGCGGAGGTCGCCTCCGAAAAGCAGGCAAGCGATATCCTGGTTCTTGACATTCGGCGGGTCACCCTGCTCGCCGATTATTTTGTCATCTGCTCGGCCCAGACGGAGCGTCAGCTCCAGACCGTGGTTGAGGAGGTGGAGGAGCAGCTGGGCCGGGCCGGGGTGGAGCTTCTCGGCCGGGAAGGGACGGCCGATTCCGGGTGGGCCGTTCTGGACTTCGGGGACGTCATCGTCCACGTTTTCCGGCCCCAGGAGCGGGCCTACTACCGGCTGGAAGAGGTCTGGTCCGGGGGAACCCCGGTCGTCCGGATAATCTGATCACCCTTCCAGGACCCAGCGGTCCAGGGCCCGCTCAAAGCTTATAAGCTCGCCTTCCCGGAAGAAGATGGCCACCTCCCGGGCGGCCGTTTCGGGCCCGTCGGAGGCGTGGACCAGGTTCCGCCCGATGGCCAGCCCAAAATCCCCCCGGATGGTGCCCGGCTCGGCCCGGACCGGGTCGGTGGCCCCGACGGTCCGGCGCACCACCTCGACGGCGTTGGGCCCCTCCCAGACCGAAAGCACCACCGGGCTTGAGGTGATGTAGCGGATGAGGCCGTCGTAAAAGGCCTTCCCCCGATGGACGGCGTAAAGCTCCTCGGCCTGCTCCGGTGAGACCCAGATAAGCTTTAAACCCACCAGTTTAAGCCCCCGGCCTTCCAGCCGGCGGATCACCTCCCCGACCAGGCCCCGCTGGACCCCGTCCGGTTTGACCATAAGCAGTGTGCGTTCCATCTCCGCGGCCGTTGGGGTAAAATTCTCCCGGCATTTTAACATAGATAGCCATGGGCGAATACGGGTCCCTTCGGGAGCGGGCGGTCCGGTTTCTGGGGGCGGCCGGGGGGCGGGCTTCCCTGGCCGACCTTGCCCGCCACCTTTTCGGGACGGCCTCCCCGGAACCCTGGGTCGGTCTGCTGGGCCGGGTTCTCGGCCCGGAGTTCGTCATAGCCGGCGGGGAGGTGGCCCTGGCCTGCCCCGGGCCTTCCCCCGAGACGCCCCTGGAAGGCCTCACCCTGACGGTCCTGGACATCGAAACCACCGGCCTCGACCCGGCCTCCAGCCGGCCCATCCAGGTCTCGGCCATCCGCCTGCGTCCGGACGGTCGGCCGGCGGTCTTTTATTCCCTGGTCCGGCCGGAGCGGCCCATTCGCCGGGGCCTTAAGAAGTTTTCCCGGGCGGCCGAGCTTGATACCGCGCCCGACCTTAAAA
>DAOUCL010000147.1:0-6462 GCA_034432015.1 Dehalococcoidia bacterium | reverse complement strand
CCCGGAAGCGGTCCACCAGGCCGCCCCCCTCCCGCCGAACCACCAGGCCCGCCGCGACCAGGATTTCGGCCTCGAAGCCGGCCCCCGTCAGCCGCCCCAGCAGGGCGGTTCCGTCGGCCGGGGCGTAGCCGAGGCCGAAGGCCTGGACGGTCGCCAAATCCAGGCCCCGGCCGGCCAGGTAGGCCCGGGCGGGCCGGTGCTCCCGGAGCATCTCCTGGTAAAACTCAGCGGCGAGTCCATTGGCCGCCAGCAGCCGGTCGGCTTCCCCGGCCTCCTCGGCCCGGCGGACCGGCCGGAGTTCAACCCCGGCCTCCCGGGCCAGCAGGGCCAGGGCCTCGGCGAAGCTTAAGCCCCGGCGGTTCATCACGAAGTCGACGACGCTGCCGTGGGCCCCGCACCCAAAGCAATGGTAGGTCCCCTCATCGGGGTAGACGAAGAAGGAGGGGTTTCGGTCGGGGTGAAACGGGCAGAGGCCTTTATACAGCCGCCCCGACCGACGGAGCTCCACCTCCCGGCCGACCAGGTCGGCGATGTCCAGCCGGCTC
Source organism: Dehalococcoidia bacterium (assembly GCA_034432015.1). Taxonomy (GTDB): domain Bacteria; phylum Chloroflexota; class Dehalococcoidia; order JAUQQI01; family JAUQQI01; genus JAUQQI01. The sequence goes on along the minus strand of DAOUCL010000147.1, from coordinate 5,917 downwards.
TTGATCTCATCCAGGACGCCCATGGCCTATCGGCCCATCAGTGGTGCTGCGCCGGAACCGACATCACCGCCCAGAGCTTGGGTATAAAAAGCTCTTCGTAAAGATAGAGGGCGTAGCGGTCGGTCATCCCGGCGATGTAGTCGACCACCGCCCGCTCGACGGGGTCCTCGTGGACGAAGAATTTTTCGGGCATGAGCTCCGGGTGGCGGCAGAAGTGCTCGTAGAGGCGGCGGATGACGTCTTTGGCCTTTACGAACTCGGCCTTGGCCGCCGGGTTGGTGTAAACCCGGTCGAAGAGAAACTCCCGCATGGCATTTAGGGCCCCCAGCACGGTGGGGTCCATCCCGATGGGGGGCGGCGGGGTGCGGGCGGCCGCTTCCGGGGTGAGCCCCTCCCCGGTGGCGGCCCAGGAGTACTCGATGACGGCGCAGACCATGGTGTTTATCCGCTCGCCGTGGGTTCGGCCCAGAACCCGGACGGCGTCGGCCGGAAGGTCATTCGGGGTGATTATACCGGCCCGGATGGCGTCCTCGATGTCGTGGCTTACGTAGGCTATCGAATCCGCCAGCTTCACCACCTGGCCCTCAAGGGTTTCGGCGGTGCCCCAGGCCGCGGCCATGACATCCCCCCGTTCCTTGGAATGCTTCGGAATCGCCTCCCGGACCTCCATGGTCAGGTTGAGGCCCCGGCCGTCGTTTTCCAGCTTATCCACCACCCGCAGGCTCTGCAGGTTGTGGCGGAAGCCCTCGGGGTAAAGCTCGGCCAGGGCCTCCTCCCCGGCGTGGCCGAAGGGGGGGTGGCCCAGGTCGTGGGCCAGGCCGATGGCTTCGGTAAGGTCCTCATTTAAACGAAGGGCCCGGGCGATGGTCCGGGCCACCTGGGTCACCTGAAGGACGTGGGTAAGGCGGGTCATGTAGTGGTCGCCGAGGGGGGCCAGAAAGACCTGGGTTTTATGCTTGAGCCGGCGGAACGCCTTGCAGTGGATGACCCGGTCCCGGTCCCGCTGAAACTCGGTCCGGACCGGCGAGGGCTCCTCCGGCCGGAGCCGGCCCTTACTGAAACGGCTCTTGGCCGCAAAAGGGGAAAGGAGCTGAATCTCCAGCTCCTCCAGCCGCTCCCGAACCCCCAGGTGCTTCATGGCCGTCAGGCATACCGCTGGGCGGCCGTTGTGGCCGCCTCGGCCAGGGCGGCCTGGGCGGCCGCCAGCCTCGCCACCGGAATCCGGTAGGGCGAGGCGCTCACGTAATTTAGGCCGATCTTGTGGCAGAGGGCGATGCTTTCGGGGTCGCCCCCGTGCTCCCCGCAGATACCCACCTCCAGGTCGGGGCGGGTCTGCCGGCCGAGCTTAAAGCCCAGTTCCATAAGCTTGCCGACGCCGTCGGGGTCCAGGGTCTGGAACGGGTTAAAGGGCAGAATGCCCCGCTCCACGTAGTAAACTAAAAACTTGGCCTCGGCGTCGTCCCGGCTCATCCCAAAGACCATCTGGGTGAGGTCGTTGGTGCCGAAGCTGAAGAACTCGGCGTACCGGGCAACCTGGTCGGCGGTGAGGGCCGCCCGGGGCACCTCGACCATCGTCCCGAATTTGTAGCTTACCTGCTGGCCCTTTTCTTCCATGACCTGCCGGGCCACGGTCTCCAGCTGTTCCCGGATGACCGCCAGCTCATTGACGTGGCCCACCAGGGGGATCATCACCTCGGGGTGGGGGTCGAGGCCCTCGGCTTTAAGGTCGCAGACGGCCCGGAAGATAGCCCGGACCTGCATCTCATAGATGGCCGGAAAAAGGATCCCCAGCCGGCAACCCCGCAGGCCGAGCATCGGGTTAAATTCCCGCATCGACTCCACCAGCTCCAGAAGCCGCTGCTTTTCGGCCAGCTCCCCGTCCGGGGCCCCTTTGAGCCGGAGCTCGGTGACCTGGACCAGCAGGTCTTCGTAGCGGGGCAGGAACTCGTGGAGGGGCGGGTCCAGCAGCCGGATGACCACCGGCCGGTGGCCCATCACCCGGAAGATCCCCTTAAAGTCTTCGGTCTGGAATTTCTCCAGCTCGGCCAGGGCGCCGTAGTAGCGGCGGACGGCCTCCGACTGCCGGTAGCGCTCCTCGGCCTTGCGGTACTCGGCCGCGGCCTGGGCCTTTCGGGCCGGCTCGGCCGTCTCGAAGGCGTCCTTGGCCCGCCGAAGCTCCCGCTCCACGGCGGTGGCCTCCCGGGCGTGGAGGATCATCTCGTGGACGTAGGGTAGGCGCTCCGGCTCGAAGAACATGTGCTCCGTTCGGCAGAGGCCGATGCCTTCGGCCCCGAACTCTAGGGCTTTGGCCGCGTCCCGGGGGTAGTCGGCGTTGGCCCAGACCCCGAGGCGGCGGAACCGGTCGGCCCATTCCAGCAGGGTCCGGAGTTCGGTCTGCTCGGCGAAGCTCTGCTCCACCGTCGGGATGGCCCCAAGGAAGACCTCCCCGGTGGTTCCGTCGATGCTGATGTAGTCGCCCTCTTTAACGACAACCCCGGCCACGGTGAAGAGGCGGTGGCGCTCATCGATGTTCAGGGCCTCGCAGCCAACCACCGCCGGCTTGCCCAGGCCCCGGGCCACCACGGCGGCGTGGGAGGTCGCCCCGCCCCGGGCGGTGAGCACCCCCCGGGCGGCGATCATCCCGTGGACGTCGTCGGGGTTGGTCTCCGTCCGGACCAGGATTACGTCCCGGCCGGCCTGGGCCCACGCCACGGCGGTGTCGGCGTCAAACACCACCTGGCCTACCGCCGCCCCCGGCGAGGCGTTGACCCCCCGGGCCAGGAGCCTGCCCTCGGCCGCGGCCGCCCGCTTGGCCTCCGGGTCGAAGCGGGGCTTTAAAAGCTCCTCGACCTGGGCGGGCTTTACCCGCTGGACCGCCTCCTCCCGGGAGATGATGCCTTCTAAAGCCAAGTCCACCGCGATTTTCACCGCCGCCTGGGCCGTCCGCTGGGCGGCCCGGGTCTGGAGCATGTAAAGCTTGGCCCGCTCCACCGTGAACTCGATATCCTGGGCATCTTTATAATGCAGCTCGAGGCGGCGGGCGATCTCTTCGAGCTGGCGGTAGATTTCGGGGAAGCGCTCCTTAAGCTCGGCGATCTTCAGGGGCGTCCGGATGCCGGCCACCACGTCCTCGCCCTGGGCGTTGGGCAGGAACTCGCCGTAAAGCTCCTTTTCGCCGGTGGCCGGGTTCCGGGTGAAGGCCACCCCGCTTCCCGAGTCCTCCCCCATGTTGCCGAAGACCATCATCTGGACGTTGACGGCCGTGCCCAGGTCGTGGGGAATCTTGTAGTACTCCCGGTAGGCGATGGCCCGGGGGTTGTTCCAGGACTCGAAGACGGCCTGAATCGCCAGCCGGAGCTGCTCGTAGGGGTCCTGGGGGAAATCTTTCCCCGTTTCTTTCCGGACCAGCTCTTTAAAGGCCGCCACCACCTCGGCTAGGTCGTCGGCCGTAAGGTCGGTCTCCTTTTCGACGCCCCGCTCCCGCTTTTTGGCTTCGAAAATTTCGTCGAATTTCTGCCCCTCAATTCCCAGGACTATCCGGCCGAACATCTGGATAAAGCGCCGGTAGGCGTCGTAGGCGAAGCGGGGGTTGCCGGTGAGCCGGATGAGGCCGGTAAGCACCTCGTCGTTAAGGCCGAGGTTGAGGACGGTGTCCATCATGCCCGGCATGGAGAACTTGGCCCCCGACCGGACGGAAACCAGGAGGGGGTTGTTGGGGTCGCCGAAACGCTTGCCGGTCTTTTCCTCAAGGGTCCGGAGGGCCGCCAGCACCTGCTCCCAGAGGTCCGCGGGGAACTGGCGGCCCCGGCGGTAGTACTCGACGCAGGCCTCGGTGGTGACGGTGAACCCCGGCGGGACCGGCAGGCCCACCCTGGTCATCTCAGCGAGGCCGGCGCCCTTCCCGCCGAGGAGGTCCCGCATCTGGGCGCTGCCCTCTTCGAAGAGATAGACCCACTTGCGTGCGGTAGCTTGGGTCAAGGGGCACCTCCAACCCGGAAAATTGTGTCTCAACCCATTATATCACGGGGCAGGACCGGCCCCTGGCACCGGGGCCGCCGGCTTGACCCTGGACCCAGGTGCATGGTTTAGGCTGCGATCGGGCAAAGGCGATGGGCGACGGTCGGTTCCTCCGGATCGGTGAGCTCGCCCGGCGGGCATCCGTTCGGGTGGACACCATCCGTTACTACGAGCGGATAGGCCTGTTGCGGCCGAAATTGCGAAGCCCGGCCGGGTATCGTCTGTACGATGAGGCCGACTTGGGCCGCCTAATTTTCATCAAGCGGGCGAAGCAGCTGGGCCTCTCCCTGCGGGAGGTGGGTGAGCTCCTGGAGGTCGCCGGCGCCGGCGACTGCGGGCAGACCAGACGGCACGTCGCCGAAGCCTTGCGGCGTAAGATTGAGGAGTGCCAGCGGCGGCTGACCGAGCTTTTAGCGTTCAAACAAAGCCTGGAAGAATGTTACGGCCTCCTCGTCGCCCAGAAGGAGGCTTGCGGCGGGTGCACCGGTTTTCCAGCAGACTGCGGGTGCCTACCGGTAGGCCGACCCTTGACTCTGGAGCAGGCTCCAGGGTGTAAAGTCGGGTTGGAGACCATCCTGGGAGGACGAGAGATGACCGGGACGGAGAAAGACCAGCCGAAAAAGGTCTGGCCGACTGCCGGCGGGCACCGGTCCCAGGCGCAGGGGAAGGCCCGGGTTCCGGCAAGCCGCGGCCGAAAGGGGGAGGAGCTCCCGGTCGGCAACTGCGAATGCGGCTGCCAGGGAGTCGGGTGCGAGTGCGGCTGCACCTGCTGCGGTTGAGCCCGGACCGCTACCGGACGACGTACGGACCCGAAACGCTCCGGTAGGCGCAGAAGAGGTTAGAATAGATATTCAGCTGGCTGCCGGAGATGCTGGCGGCCTGGGCGATGATGGCCCCGTTGAGGGTGCTGGCCCGGGCGTTGCTGATGTTGACCAGGGAATAAGGGGCGTACACCACCCCGACCCAGCTGTTGTCATTTCCCGAAAGCTCGATGCCGGCGCCCGAAGTCGAGCAGTAGTCGGCGGGTCGGTAGTAAGAGGCCAGGACTATGCCCCCGGTTGAGCACTGGTCGCCGGCCGGCTTGTAGTAGCTTATTCTCGTCCCGCCGGCGAGCTTGATGGTCCCCCGGGCGACGATGGTCACATTGTCGGCGATGAGCTGGCCCCCGCCCTGGCCGAGCTGGACGTTGCCCTCAACGAAGTAGAGGCCGGGCCGAAGCTGGCCGCCCTGTAGATACGGGGAGTTCTTGTCCAGGTCGCCGGCGATGTGGTAATAGCGGCCCTCGGCCCCGGCGGCCTGTGCCGCCGCCCCACCCGGGGCAAACATCTCAATGGGCCAGTTGAAGGGCATCGGCTGGGCGGTAGTCTGGCCCGGGTTTCCGGCCGGCGGGTTGTAAGATATCTTGTCCGGGTTGCCGGTCTCCAGCCCGAGGACGCTTTCGACGGTGCCGTTGATGACAACCCCCTGCCCGCCGGCGTTGATCTGGATGTTGGCGTTGCTGTGGAGGGCGCCGGTGACCCAGACATCCGAGGCCTGCAGGTTAAACGTGCCCTGGCTGCAGCGGGATGTTCCCCCGACCCAGACCGCCCAGGTTCCGCCGCCCGACGGGTTGGCGATCCGGGCCACCGAGCTGGCGCTGACGCTGCCCAGGTCGATGCCGAGAACCCGGATAAAGAACGTGTCGAAGGCCGCGTAAGCCACCACCCGGACGCCCCGGGCCTGGGGCGGAATGTAACCGAGGTCGCCAACCTGGATGGTGCCGATCTGCTGGTCGAGGGCGTCGGTATAGTACGCCTCCCAGTGGACGTCCCGGAGAAGGGGCCGGTTGCCCCCGGCATACCGTTCGATGGACCGGCGGACCTCGGCGTCGGTGGTGTAGGCCAGGCCGTCCCGGAGCTTG
>DAOUCL010000146.1:0-14572 GCA_034432015.1 Dehalococcoidia bacterium | reverse complement strand
GAGGCCGGCGGCTGGCTGGTCGGCGACCAGGTAAATATCGAAGTGGAGCTCCAGACCGTCAAGAAAGTCGCAAGCCAGGTGGCGTAAAGCTCTGGATTCGGCTCCCGGACCTGGCCGCAGGATCGTTCCTGCGGCCAGGTCGTTTTCCGGCCCCGGTTGCCTGACCTGTTTGCCAGTGGTGGGGCTTCTTAGTTTACCCTCGCCCCCAACTCCCCCGGGCGGACCGCGCGAGCCGGAAAGCCCCGGCTTTCTGGAAGCCGGCCGGAAGGGGCCCCCTGCCTTCGGGTATAATTGGTTGAGACAGCGCAGGAGCCTTGGAACAAATGGAAGCGCCTGCCGGTTCAGTCCGTCCCCTGCCGGATGCCGAACCCGAGCCCGGCCCCGGCCGCTTTAGTCCCAATCTTAAGCTCCTCGGCGTTGGGGGCGTTATCCTCCTGTCGGTCGCCTACCTGGTTTACATTAACCTGGGCGCCACCGCGGCCTACTACCTGACGGTTCCCGAGCTTCTGAGCCGGGCCGGGGCCGCTGGCACGGTCGACCGGGTCCGGGTGGCCGGGTGGGTGGTGGACGGAACCATCGAGCGCTCGGCCGGGGGCGGCCTCAGGTTCGTCATCGAAGAAGAGGGCGCCCGCATTCCGGTGGTCTACCGGGGGGTAGTCCCGGACATCTTTGCGCCCGGCATCCAGGTCGTGGTGGAAGGGGACTTCAGGGACGGGACCTTCCAGGCCAAAACCCTCCTGGCCAAATGCCCCTCGAGGTTTGAAGGCGGTCTTCCGAGTCAACCCCAACCGAACTGAGCAATATGGCTGAATTCGGCCGTCTGGCCCTCCTCTTTGCCCTCGGCCTTGCCGGGTACAACCTGGTGGCGGCCGTCGCCGGCCGACGCTGGGACGGGGCCCTGACCAGCGCCCGGAACGGCCTGCTCGGGGTGGCTGTCCTCCTGACCGGGGCCGTTGCCGCCCTGCTCACCGCACTTTTAACCCACGATTTTTCCATCCGCTACGTGGCCGAAAATTCCAGCCTGGAGATGCCCCGAATCTTCATTTTCACCGCCCTCTGGGGCGGGCAGGCGGGGTCCCTGCTCTTCTGGGCCTGGATGCTCTCGGCCCTTGCGGCCCTGGCCGTCTGGCTCCACTTTTACGCCGAGGCCCGGCTGATCCCCTGGGTTATCGCCGTCCTGAGCGGTATTCAGCTCTTCTTCCTGCTGGTCATTAACTTTTTGACCAATCCCTTTGAAAAACTGCCGGTGGTTCTGCCCAATGGCCGGGGCTTAAACCCCCTCCTTCAGGACCCGGGCATGCTGGTCCACCCGCCCCTCCTGCTTTCGGGGTATGTGAGCTGGTCGATTCCCTTCGCCTTTGCGGCCGCCGCCCTCATCACCGGGCGGCTCGACCGGGACTGGCTGCAGGTGACCCGGGCCTGGGCCATGCTCGCCTGGCTCGTTCAGGGGGCGGGGCTGGTGGTCGGAGGGTGGTGGGCCTACCACGTCCTGGGTTGGGGCGGCTACTGGGGCTGGGACCCCGTCGAAAACGTCGCTCTGCTCCCCTGGCTGGTGGGAACGGCCTTTATTCATTCCCTGATGGTCCAGGAGCGCCGGGGCATGCTGAAGCTCTGGAACTTCGGCCTGATTATGGCCGCCTTCAACCTGAGCATCTTCGGCACCTTCGTCGTCCGAAGCGGCGTCCTCACCTCGGTCCACTCCTTCGCCCAGTCGTCCGTCGGCCCGGCCTTCTTCACCTTTCTGGGGATCTCTCTGGCCGCCTCGGCGGCCCTTATCTTCTACCGGCTGCCGGTTCTGCGGACCCAGGGGGATTTTGAGTCTTTGCTTTCCCGGGAGGCCGCCTTTCTGCTCAATAACCTACTCCTGGTGGGAATCGCCTTTGCGACCCTGTGGGGGACCATCTTCCCCCTCCTTTCGGAGGCAGTCCGGGGTGAAAAGCTCACGGTGGGGCCACCCTTCTACAACCAGGTGAACGGCCCCCTCCTGCTGGGCCTGCTCCTGCTGATGGGGGTCGGGCCCCTAATGGGCTGGCGGCGGACCCGTCCGGCGGCCCTTCTGCGGGACCTGCTGGGACCGGCCCTGGCCGGCCTGGTGGCGGTCGGGCTCCTCTTTGCGGTGGGCATCCGGCTTACCGAGGCGCTGCTGGGCTTCTGGGCAGTGGTCTTCGTGGCCGGGACGGTCTTTTTGGAGTTTTACCGGGCGGTGCGGGTCCGGCGTCGGGCTGTGGGCGAGGGGATTATCCCGGCCCTCATCGGGGTTATCGGCCGGAACCGGCGCCGCTACGGGGGCTACATCGTCCACCTGGGCATTCTGCTGATGGCCGTCGGGGTCATCGGGTCGAACTTTTTCAAGCTGGAGCGGGAGTTTACGGTCCGGCCGGGGGAAACCTTCAGCCTGGGGCGGTACACCCTGCGGTTTGAGCGGCTGGGCGAGTGGACGGACCCGGGGGTGAGAAACGTCGGGGCCCTTATCACCCAGGTAGAGCCCTTTGAACGGGAGCTTCTGCCTCATCGAAAGTTCTACCGGAACTGGGAGCAGACGCCGGCCAGCCACATCGAGGTCGTCACGGTGGCCCCCTGGCTTGAGGACCTTTACGTCTTTCTGACGGGTTGGGCGGCTGATGGGTCGGCGACCATCCACGTGTTCGTCAACCCGCTGGTGCCCTTCGTCTGGCTTGGGGCGGCGGTGGCCTTATTCGGCGGGGTGCTGGCGGCCTGGCCGGCCAGACAGACGCGGGCGGCGCCGGCGGCCGTTCCGGCCCGGGGGGTGGTGGCCGGTGGGGGCTAGGGTCGGGGTCATTTTCGGCCTGATTCTGTTGGGGCTCGGCCTCCTTGTCCCCGCCCGGTCCCTCGCCGACGACCTGGACGACCGGGCCCGGGCCATCGCCAAGAAGCTTCAGTGCCCCGTCTGTCAGACGATATCGGTGGCCGATTCGCCCTCGGACCTGGCCGTCCAGATGCGGACCATCATCCGGCAGAAGCTGGCCGAGGGCTGGACCGAGGAGCAGCTAATAAACTACTTCGTGGAGCGCTACGGCGAGGGGGTTTTGCTGGAGCCGCCCCGGCGGGGGTTCGGCCTGCTGGCCTGGGTCGGGCCGGCCGTGGGGATTATCCTGGGCCTGGGCATTATCTTCGGGGCGGTCCGGGCCTGGGGGCGCAGTCGGCCCGAGGCCGAGCCGGCCCTCGACCCCGCCGACGAGGGCCGCTACGCCCCCGAACTGGAGCAGGCGGTAAGGGATGTCTGAACCGGGCGCCGTTGCGGCCGTTCTGCTGGGAGTTGGGGTTTTGCTTTTCGCCGCCTGGCCCTTGATCCGGCCCTCGGCCCGGCTACCCCGACCGGAGAATCCGGCCGAGGCCGACCGGATTCGGGAGCTTCTCGAGCGGCGGGAGCTGGCCTTGAGCGCCCTGCGGGACCTGGAAGAGGACTACCGGCTCGGCCGCATCGACGAAAAGGAATATAAGACCCTGCATGCCCGCTACCGCCGCCGGGCCCTGGCCGCCCTGAAGGCCGTCGACCAGGCTCTGGGCACCGACGTGGAGTCCCTGGAAAAACTGCTCGAGCGGGAGGTGGCCCTCGCCCGCCGGCGATGCCCCGACTGCGGTCGGCCGTTGGCGGAGGATTTTCGCTTCTGCCCCCACTGCGGCCAGGCCCTGAACCTTTCGCCCCTTACGGGATAATGCTTCGGCGGCCGGTCATCCCCCTGCTGGTTTTGGCCCTGGGCCTCCTCCTGCCCATGTCGGTTCGGGCCCAGCCGCCCGATTACGGGGTGGTGGGCCAGCTTCGGAACGGCACCCCCGGGGCGTCGGTGCCGGCGGGCCTTGAGGTCCGGCTGGCGGTCTTTCTTAACGACCAGGTTGTCGACACCCTCACCACCCAGGCTGATGCCGAGGGAAACTTCGCCTTCCGGGGCCTCAAGGCCGACCCCGGCTACGCTTACGTGCCGTGGGTCTGGTACCAGGGGGCCTCATATTTCGGCCGCCAGGTCAGCTTTGTTAACGTGGACCCGGTTCAGCGGGTAGATATTACGATTTACGAGGCCACCGATTCGGCCGAGAAGGTGGCCATCCGACAGCTGAGCTTTGCGGTGGCCGACGTCAACCCCGACGAAAGTCAGGTTGTCGTCTTCAGCCTGGTAACTTTCTCAAACCAGGGAGACCGGACTTATGTTTCCCGGCCGATGGGGATGGCTGTGGGCTTTATCCCCCTGCCCATCCCCGCCGACGCCCGGAATATCGTCATCCACAGCGGACCCCGGACCGAGGACCTGGTCCGGACGCCCCGGGGCTACGGGGTCGCTATGGCCCTGCCGCCTGGGGACCTGGACCTGGCCTTCGCCTATTTACTTCCTTACGCCGGGGGCCGGCTGTCCGTGGGCCTTACCCCGGCCTTTCCGGTGGAGCGGCTGCTGGTGCTGGTTCCGGCCGGCTCCTTGGGGGTGGAGGGGGGTGGGCTGACCCCCCACGGTCAGGTGGAAATCCCGACCCAGGCCCGGAAGCAGACCTTCAACCTTTACGTGGCCACCGGCCTGCCCGGGGGCGGGCCGCTCGGTTTTGACCTTACGGGCCTGCCCGAGGCCGGACTGCTTCCCCGGCTTGCGGCCAACCGAACTCTGCCCCTGCTGGTTGTGGGTGGGGCGGGGCTGGGGCTGGGCGTCCTGAGTCTGGTCTGGTGGCGGCGTCGGGTCCGGGGTCGGCCGCCGGCCGAGTCGGCGACGGGGCTGGCCAGGCGCCGGGCGGAGCTGATTGCGGACATTGCCGACCTGGACGACCGGTACGAGCGGGGGGAAGTGGGGGCGGCGGAGTACGCCGAGCGCCGGTCGGCCCTTAAGGCCGAGCTTTTAACCCTGACCCGCAGGCTTACCGCCGGGGAGGGGCCGGCGTGAAGGCGGCCATCCGGGTCGAGGGCCTCGAAAAGCGCTACGGCCTCACCCCCGCCCTTCGGGAAGTAAGCTTCGAAATCGGCCCCGGCCAGGTCTGCGTCCTGCTGGGGCCCAACGGCTCGGGCAAGACGACCCTCCTTAAGGTCCTGGCGACCCTGGTTCGGCCGGACCGGGGGGTGGTGGAGGTGGGCGGCTACGACGTGCGGCGGCAGGGTCGGCGGGTGCGGGGAATTGTCGGGTTTTTGGGCCACCAAACTTATCTATACGAGGAGCTGACGGTACTTGAGAACCTGCGGTTCTACGGCCGGATGTACCGGGTGGCCGACCCGGACGGCCGCATCCGGGAGGTGGCCGAACGCCTGGGCCTTGAGGACCGGCTGGATACCCGGGTTCGGGCCCTCTCCCGGGGGTTCCAGCAGCGGGCGGCCCTGGCCCGGGCCCTCCTCCACGACCCGCCGGTCCTCCTCCTGGACGAGCCGACCACGGGGCTGGACGCCGACGGCCGGCGCCGGTTCGCCGGCCTGCTGGGGGAGCTGCGGACCCGGGGCCGGACCGTCCTTTTCAGCAGCCACGCCTTCGAGCTGGAGCGGGGCTGGGCCGACCGGGCCCTGGTGCTTTCGGCCGGCAGGCTGGTGCTTGACGGGCCGGCGGCCGACCTCGCCGCCGACGCCCTTATCCGGGGGGAAGCCCATGCTCGGGTTTGACCGGCTGCTCGCCCTGGTAGCCAAGGACCTCCTCATCGAGTTGCGGTCCCGGGATGTGGCCTATTCGACCCTGGTTTTCACCCTACTGGTTCTGGTGGTCTTTAACTTTGCCTTCGAACTGCGGGCCGAAAACCTGCCGCTCCTGGCCCCCGGGGTGCTCTGGGTCACCTTTATTTTTGCGGCCGTCCTGGCCCTGGGCCGGCTCTTTGGGGCCGAACGGGACCGGGGAGCCCTGGAAGGGCTCCTTCTGTGCCCGGTCGACCGGGGCGCCATTTACCTGGGAAAGCTTTTAAGCGCCCTCATCTTGATGCTGGTGGTGGAGGCGGTAGCGGTCCCGGCCTTTATCGCCCTCTTCGGCCTTAACCTGCCCCTTCTGCCCCTGGGGCTGGTGGCCCTGCTGGGCAGCCTCGGGTTCGCCTCGGTGGGAACCCTCTTTTCGGCCCTGGCCGCCCACACCCGCACCCGGGAGGGTCTTTTGCCCATCCTGCTTTTCCCCATTTCGGTGCCCGTTATCATCGCCACCGTAAAGGCCACCGCGGCCGTCGTCGCCGGCGACCCCTGGGAGCCTACGTTGCCGTGGCTTCAACTGCTTATCGGATTTGACGCCCTTTTCGTCGGCATCTCTTACCTGGTGTTTGAGCTGGCGGTCGAAGATTAGCCTTAAAGGGGGCCTCCTATGGTGCCAACGCGGAAAAGGTTTGAGTGGCTTGACCTCCTCGGTATCCTTACGGGCCTGAGCCTCATTGCCGCCCTGTACGGGGCCCTGGTTTACGCCCCCACGGAGCGGATTCAGGGGCCGGTTCAGCGCCTTTTTTATTTCCACGTCCCCTCGGCCTGGGTGGCCTACCTGGCCTTCTTCGTCGTCTTTGTCGCCAGCATCGCCTATTTGTGGCGGCGTTCGGCCTTCTGGGACCGGCTGGGCCGGGCGTCGGCCGAAATCGGGGTGGTATTCACGACCCTCGCCATCGTCACCGGCTCCATCTGGGCCCGGCCCATTTGGGGGACCTGGTGGACCTGGGACGCCCGGCTGACGACGACCCTCATCCTCTGGTTTATTTACCTGGCCTACCTGGCGGTGAGGGCCTACGTCCCGGACCCCAACCGGGCGGCCCGCTACGCGGCCATCCTGGGGATTATCGGCTTCGTGGACGTGCCCATTATCCACATGTCGGTGGTCTGGTGGCGCACCCTCCACCCCGAGCCGGTGGTGGTGCGGGCCGAGGGTCCCGCCCTGGAGCCGCCGATGCTGGCGGCCCTTTTCCTGGGCCTGGGGGCCATGACCCTGCTGTATGTTTACCTGCTGGTCCACCGGGTGATGGTCGAAGAAGCGCGGGACGACCTTCAGCTTATCCGGCAGAGGCTGGCCGAATGACTGATAACACCGTTTACCTGTTTGCCGGCTACTCGGTCCTGTGGCTTTTAAGCTTCGGGTATCTGCTTTACCTGGGCCGGGCCGTCCGGGAGCTACGGCGGGAGGTTAAGGCCCTGCGGTCCCTTACGGAGCAGGCCCGCCGTCCGACGGCCGAACCCGAAGGCTAAGGGGCGCCGTTCCGGACGACGGGTAGAAAGAGGCGGGCCGCAACCTGGACGAACTCATCCGCCCCCAGGTCGAAGCCCCCGCCCCAGGGCCGGGGGTCGCCGTCGATATCGTTGGCAACCCCGACGTCGGTGCCCTTGTTGACGGCGGCCGAATCCGCCTGGATGTGGTAATCGAGGCCGCCGGGGTTTACAAACTTAGGGTCGCCGGTAAAGTCGTTGGCGGTGGTGATGCCCGGGCCGGAGGTGCGCCGGCCCGAGAAGCCGTTCCAGAGGGTGTAATTTAAGGCCGCCTGAACCCCAGCCCCCCCGGCCACGACCCCGTAGCTTCCCTCAAAACCTGGCCGCTCCGACCAGATGTTGTTGATGAGATTTAAACTCCGGGCATTGTCCGAGAGAAAAACGACTCCCGGTATGGGGGTTCCGGCCGGGGGCGGATGGTCGGCTAAGGTGTTAAAATAAACGTTGCCCGAGGTGGGCACCGCCGAGGTTCCGGCTAGCCAGAGGGCGATGCCGTTTCCGCCGTCGGCGACGGCGTTCTGGGCGAAGATGTTGTTTATGAGTTTAAAATCCGAAGTCCGGTCGATGAGCCCGCCGCCCCCGACGGCCGTCGACCCACCGGATGCCGTCGCCCGGTTGCTAAAGATGCGGTTGCGCAGGACCCGGACGCCCCCGGCCGCCTGAAAAGCCCGGAGGCCCTGGCCCGCAAGGGACTGGGTGGTCAGCACAAAGCCGCCCCCCTGGGCGGCGAAGTTGGCCTGGAGCAGGTTGGCCTCAATTAAGGCCGGGCTGTCGACGGCGTAGATTCCCCCGCCCCGCCCCACCCCGGGGGAGGCGTTGTTGCCGGTGATGGTGTTCTGCCGGACCTCTGTTGGGCTATTAATGAGATAAACGCCCCCGCCATACCCGGCGGAGCCCCCCTGGCTGGCGGCCAGGTTATTGACGACCAGGTTGCCGACGATTTTCGTGGAGCTGGCCTCGACCCAGACGCCCCCGCCCAGGCCGACCTGGTCCGGGGCGGCGGAGGCAACGTTGCCGTCCACCCCATTCCCCCCCACCGTGCTGGCCGAGACGAGGCCGTCGCTGCCGGCGGTGAAGGCCAGGCCGCCCCCGGCGCCGATGCCCCGGACGCTGGCGGTGTTCTGGGCCACCCTCGCCTGGAGGATGGCGAGGCTCGAACCGGAGGCCCAGATGCCGCCCCCCTGGCCGGTGGCACCCTGGGCGTCGGTGGCCGTATTGGACCTGACCTCGATTCCAGTAAGCCGGGCGGCCGCGGCCTGGGCGGCGATTCCACCGCCGTAGCCGGCCCCGCCCCGGGCGGCGAAATTTCCCGTAAAGCTTCCCCCGCTTACGGCGACCCCGACCCCAGTCAGAAAGAGGCCGCCGCCGTAGCCGGCCTCGCCCACCCGGCTGCCGATATTGCCGGTAAAGGCCGTCCCGGTCAGGGTCACCGACCCGCCGTCAGCATAGGCGCCCCCGCCCCGGCCCTCGGCCCCGACGCTGGCCAGGTTTGCCGCAAACCTGGCCCCCGAGACGGAGCCGGACACCCGGCCGAGATAGAGGCCGCCGCCCCGGCCCGGGCCGGTGGCCGCCACGTTGTCCTGGAAGACCGCCGGCCCGATGTTCACCTGGCCCCCCGAGACGAAGGCCCCGCCCCCATCCCCCCCGGCGGCCTGGCTGGCCGTGTTCCCGGCAAAAAGGGTCCCTGAGCCGAGGTTAAGGCTGGCAGCCTCGGCGTAGAGGCCCCCGCCCTGCCCGGTCGAGCCCTCGCTGGCGGTATTGGCCCGGACCTCGGCATCGCCCACCGTGAGGGAGCCGCCGGCCACGAAGACCCCACCGCCCCGGCCCGACCCGCCCCGGGCCGCCCGGTTGCCCTGAAAGACGGTCGGCCCCCGGGCTGAGGCCCCGACGGTCGCCGTCGAGTTACTCAAGTAAAGGCCGCCCCCGTCCCCGGCCCCGTCGCCCCCCAAGTTGGTCACGAACTTGGTGCCCCGAAAAGCGGCCGTGGAGTTTATAATAAACGCCCCGCCCCCTTGGCCCTGGCCGGAGCCGTTTCCTCGGTTGGCGGCAAATTCGCAGTCCTCAATGGTGAGCTGGGCGTCGGTGGCGTAAAGGCCGCCCCCCTGCCCCCCGAGTTGAGCGGCATCGCCGAGGGCGATTTTTAGATTCCGCAGGGTCACGGCAGCCCCGGCTATAAAAATCGCCCGGGCCGGGGTGGCGGGGGCGATGGTGGGAGGATTCGACGGGTCGGCGCCCTCAAGGGTCAGAGACTTATTAACGACATAAACTACCTGGGAGGTGCCCCCGAGGTTGTTGACCTGGCCGTAGGTTCCGGGCAGAATTCTGATAATGTCGCCCCCGGCGGCGGCGTTAACCGCATCCTGAATAGTCGGGTAGCAGGGCTGACGGCCCCCACAATCTCCCCCCGGCCCAACGTAGCGGACGGTCTGGGCCCGGGCCGCCGGCGGCCCGAATACCAGCAGTAAAACCAGGCCGGCGGTTAAAAACCCAACAAGGGCCGGCGGAAACGCCTGGCCCGGCCTCGGACCGGGCCGGGGGGTGGTCGGCTCCGCAGGCAAGGGTTGCGTCAAGACCTTCTCCCCCAGGATTCTAGCCGGCGGCATGCGGCCGTTCAGCCCACTTATCCACGTTTGTTGTAAACTTGGGTTGGGTCCTATGCCCCTTCCGGAGGCCACCGCCCAACTCAACCGGCTGCACCCGGGCCGGGTCCTGGTCGTCCTGGCCGGGGTGGGCCTCGGCCTTCTCCTCGCCGGGGCCACCGAGTCCATTTACGCCGTCCAGGGTAACCTGGCCGGGGTCGTCTCCCTCCTTGCCCTGGGTTACGCCTTCGGGGCCGGGATGGTGGCCGCCGTCAACCCCTGCGGCTGCGTCCTTTTGCCTGCCCTGGTCACCTATTACCTGGGGCAGGGCGGGCCGTCGGCGGCCCGCCGGGTCGGCCGGGCCCTCCTTCTGAGCGGCCTGACCACGGCCGGGTTTATCTTTCTCTTCACCGGGGTGGGTCTCGTGCTCGGGGCCGGCGGCCGGGTGCTATTGGACCTCTTCCCAGTGGCCGGGGTGGTTATCGGCCTGGTCTTTGCGGTCCTGGGAAGCTGGCTTGCCCTGCGGGGCGAAGGATTTGGGATTGCCGCGGCCGGCCGGGCCGCCGGCTACGGGTCCCTTGGGGACGGCCTGCTTTCGCCATTCCTCTTCGGGGTCGGCTACGGGGTGGCCTCCCTGGCTTGCACCCTGCCGGTCTTTCTGGTGGTGGTGGGGTCGGCCCTTGCGGCCGGAAGCCTTTTCGAGGCGGCGGCCAGGTTTCTGGCCTACGCCCTGGGTATGGGCCTCGTGCTGAGCGCCGTCATCGTGGCCGTCTCCCTCTTTCACGCCGTGGCGGCCCGGTTCGTCCGGGCGGTGGTGCCGTATGTGCATTCGGTGGCGGCGGCCCTGCTCATCGGGGCGGGGGTGTTTTTAGTTAAATACTGGCTGGTGGCCCTCGGCCTGCTCCGCTAAACGGCCCCGGTGGTAAAATATTGTGGAAAAACCCCAAACGAGGAGGTGCTGCTATGGCCGAGCTTCAGGGTAAGCGGGTTGCCCTTCTGGTCGAGAACCTTTACGAGGACCTGGAGTTCTGGTACCCCTATTACCGCCTGAAGGAGGCCGGGGCGGAGGTAGTGGTGGTAGGCTCCGGGGCGGAGACCTACCAGAGTAAACACGGCTACCCGGCCAAGGCCGACACCTCGGCCGATAAGGTCAGCGCCGCCCAGTTTGACGCCGTTGTTATCCCCGGCGGGTATGCGCCGGACCACATGCGGCGCCACCCGGCCATGGTGAGGCTGGTGCGGGAGGCGGTGGAGCAGGGCAAGGTGGTGGCGGCCATCTGCCACGCCGGCTGGATGCTGGCCTCGGCCGGGGTGCTGCGGGGCCGGACCGTAACCGGCTTCTTCTCGATTAAGGACGACCTGATCAACGCCGGGGCCACCTACGTCGACAAAGAGGTCGTCCGGGACGGCAACATTATAACCTCCCGGTTCCCCGCCGACCTGCCGGCCTTCATGCGGGAAACCATCGCCGCCCTGGCCGGGGCGCGGGAGCCGGTTAAGGCCGACTAAAAACCTTTCGGCTTCGCCGCGGGAGCTCGGGGCTAACCGGGCTGAGAGGGCGGTTTGGGCTTCCCGACCCGGGGGCCGCCACCGCCGACCGCCGAACCTGAACCGGGTAATGCCGGCGTAGGCAGGGCGCAGGATTAAAACGGGCGCCGAACGCCGAAACCCGGTGTTCGGCGCCAAAATTTTAGCGGGAGGTATTTTAAAAATGCGGACGCCGCCGCGGGTTCT
Source organism: Dehalococcoidia bacterium (assembly GCA_034432015.1). GTDB lineage: Bacteria > Chloroflexota > Dehalococcoidia > JAUQQI01 > JAUQQI01 > JAUQQI01. The sequence goes on along the minus strand of DAOUCL010000146.1, from coordinate 3,118 downwards.
GGTTATTGCCGGCTCCGATTCGGGGGCCGGGGCCGGCATTCAGGCCGATTTAAAGACCATCTCGGCCCTCGGGGCCTACGCCACCACCGCCATCACCGCCATCACGGCCCAGAATACCCTGCGGGTCACCGCCGTCTTTGAACTTCCGCCGGAGATGGTGGCCGCCCAGATCGACGCCGTTCTGGTGGACATCGGCACCGACGCCGTCAAGACGGGGATGCTGGCCAACGCCGAGATCATCCGGGTAGTGGCCGATAAGGTCCGGAAATATAAACTTCAAAATGTTGTAGTCGACCCGGTGATGGTGGCCAAAAGCGGCGACCCCCTCCTTCGGCCGGACGCGGTTGCGGCCCTACGGGACCTGCTATTTCCCCTGGCCACGGTGGTGACCCCGAATATTCCGGAGGCCGAGGCCCTGCTGGGGGAGAAGGTTTTGGGCCTTGAGGGGATGCGCCGGGCGGCCGAAAAGATCCGGGCCCTGGGGCCCCGGTACGTGGTGGTGAAGGGGGGCCACGGGGAAGGCCCGGCCATCGACGTTTTGTACGATGGGCGGGAGTTTCGGGAGTTCCACGGTCCCCGAATAAACACTACCTCCACCCACGGCACCGGCTGCACCTTCGCCTCGGCCATCGCCGCCGGCCTGGCGGCCGGCTACCCCGTACCCGAGGCGGTGGCCCGGGCCAAGGAGTACCTGACCGAGGCCCTCCGCCACGCCTTCCCCCTGGGCCACGGGAAGGGCCCGGTAAACCACTTTTATCGGTTCTGGGCTGAGACCAGCAGAGTTTCTAGTTAACCCGGGCCTAGCCTGGTTGTGTGGTCGCAAGGCCTTGCGACCATTCGGGTTGGGCTCCGGAAAAATCGCTGCCCCCCAGCCGTAATTGTCGGGGGTCGTTCTGGTGGGTTATAATAAGCCGATTGACTGGGGTCTGAATTTCCGTTACGGAAGAGGGCGATGACCGAGAAGGATTCCCTGGAGCTGGCCTATGAGGTAGCCGACCGCTGGCACTGGTTTTATAAAAAGGGCCTGATAAGCCGGCGGGATTTTCTAAAGGCAGTGCTGGTCTCGGGCGGGGCAACGGCCGCCGCCCCCATCGTCGGCGCCTGCTCGCCCCAGCCCGCCGCCCCAACCCAACCCCAGGCACCCCAAAGGCCGGCCAAGGATACTATCAGCGTAGCCTTCGGCAGTGACCTGCCCAACCTGGACCCCCACATGCACTTTCTCCGGTTCGGCATCATCTTTCACTACCACGTCTTTGACAACCTGGGCGTCCGGGATAACCGGACCCTGCGCATCGGGCCCCACCTGGCGACCTCGTGGAAGCCGATAAGTCCCACCACCTGGGAGCTGGAACTTCGAAGGGACGTGACCTTCCACAACGGCGACCCCTTCACGGCCGAGACGGTCAAGTTCAACTGGGAGCGGATAACCAACCCCGAGCAGAAAAGCCCCCAGCGGGGAAACCACGAGCAGATCGCCGGGGTTGAAATCGTCGACCCTTACAAAGTTCGGGTTCATACCAAGTCGCCGTATCCTATCTTTGTCGAGCGGCTGCAGAACTTTCAGCTGGTCCCCGAGAAGGTCATAAAGGCCAAGGGGGATGCCTGGTTTGCCGAAAACCCCATCGGGACGGGCCCTTATAAATTCGTCGAGTGGAAGCGGGACCGTTATATCCTGGTGGAGCGCAACGACAACTACTGGGGGCCCAAGCCCGCCTTTAAGTACTTCAAGTACGTGGTCATCCCCGAAGTGACCACCCAGATTGCCGAGCTATTAAACGGCAACATCGACGTGATGCGGGCCGTTCCCACCGACCAGGTGAACACCATTAACAACTCCGGCCGGGCCAGGGTGGTAAGCCAGCGGATTCTGCGAACGGGCTTTGTGGGCCTGGATTCTAAGGGCCGAACCGTTCCCAGCCCCTTTATGGACGTGCGGGTTCGGCACGCCGCCAACCACGCCGTCAATATTGAAAGCTATATCAAAAACCTTCAGCCCGGGGGCGACCGCGCCCCGGCCCTGGTTAACCCCATGGCCTTCGGGTACGACCCGGCCATCAAGCCCCACGAGTACGACCCCGACAAGGCCCGATCCTTGCTTGCCCAGGCCGGCTACCCCCAGGGCTTCGAGGTAACCTTCAACCGGACCAATGCCTCCCTTCTGCCCAATGCCCGGCTGGTCTTCGAGGCGATGCAGCGGGACCTGGAAAAAGTGGGCATCCGAACCAAGTTCCAGGTTCACGAGGACCGGGCCTTCACCGAGATGGTCTCCCAGGGGAAGGGCGGCCCCATGTACGAGTGGTCCTGGGGCTATTATTCGGTCTTCGACGCCGACGGCATCCTCTGGGACATGCTTCATTCGTCGAGCCCCTTTAGTTACTACGAGAACCCGGAGCTGGACCGGCTCTTGCTTGAGGCCCGCTCGACCCTGGATGAGGAGACCCGCAAGCGGCTCTACTCCCGGGCCCAGCAGATCATCCGTGACGAAGCCCCCGTTATCTTCATGTGGGGCTTTCACCAGCTCTGGGCGGTGAGCACGGCCGTGAACTGGATGCCCGACCCCGACGAAATCGATAAATTCTACAACGCCAAGCCGGCTTAGCAACCGGCCGGGCCCGACCCGATGACCGCCTACCTGGCCCGGCAGGTTATCCAGTTGGCCGTCGCCGTCTGGGGCATATCAGTTATCGTTTTCGTGGCCAACTTCGTCATCGGCGACCCGATAAACGCCCTGGTTCCCCCGGAAACCCCGGAGGAGACCCGCCAGCTCCTGCGCCGCCAGTACGGGTTTGACCGGCCCATCCTGGTCCAGTACCTGGACTTTGCCCGGGGGGCGGTGGTGGGGAACTTCGGCGAATCTTATCTTTTTAAAAAGCCGGCCATCGACCTGGTCCTCGAGCGGCTGCCGGCTACCCTGCAACTGACGGCGGCCGGAATGGGGGTGGCGATCCTGATCGCCATCCCGGTGGGAATTATCTCGGCCTACTGGCGCTACTCCCTGGTCGATAACATCGCCACCGTCGTCGCCGTGGCCGGTCAGGCGATGCCCATCTACTGGCTGGGGCTGATGCTTATCCTGCTCTTTTCGGTCCACCTGCGCTGGCTTCCGGCCTCGGGGTAC
>DAOUCL010000145.1:0-21100 GCA_034432015.1 Dehalococcoidia bacterium | reverse complement strand
GAAACCGATGGACTTCAAGCTGACCGAGGCCGAACTCAACTGGCGCAACGAGATCCGCGACTTTCTCCGACGGGAGCTTCCCCCCGAGGTCGAAAGCGGTCTTGAGGATGCCGACTCCGACGAGCAGTGGCGGTTTGCGGTGGAGTTTAACCGCAAGCTCGGCCAGCAGGGCTGGCTCACCGTCGCGTGGCCGAAGGAGTACGGCGGGCAGGCCCGCTCCTTTATCGAGCAGATGGTCTTCAACGAGGAGATGGCCTACTGGCGGGCGCCCCTCGGGCCTAGCTCCTTCGGCATCAACTTCGTGGGCCCCACCATTATCGTCCACGGAACCGAGGAGCAGAAGCGCTACCACCTGCCCCTCATCGCCCGGGGCGAGGTGACCTGGTGCCAGGGGTTTTCGGAGCCTAACGCCGGCTCAGACCTGGCTTCCCTTCAGACCCGGGCCGTCGAAGACGGGGATTACTTCGTGATCACCGGGACGAAAATCTGGACCACCAACGCCCACCGGGCCCAGTGGTGCCTGCTCGGGGCCCGAACCAACCCGGATGTCCCCAAGCACCGGGGGATATCCCTTTTCATGGTCGAGATGAACCGACCCGGGATAACCGTCCAGCCCATCTACAACATGGCGGACATCCACTCCTTTAACCAGGTTTTCTTCGACGGCGTCCGGGTTCCCCGCACCAACCTGCTCGGGGAGAAGGACCGGGGCTGGTACGCGATGATGACGACCCTGGACTTCGAGCGGTCGGGCGTCCAGTACGCCGCCGGTGGCCGGCGGACTTTAGAAGAGCTGGTCGCCTTTACCAAAGAATCAACCCGAAACGGTCGACCCCTGGCCCAAGATACTGTGGTCCGGCACAAGCTGGCCGAGATGGCCATTGAGGTGGAAGTCGCCCGGATGCTGGCCTACCGGGTGGCCTCGATGCAGGCCCGGGGCCTCATTCCCAACTACGAGTCGTCCATGTCAAAGCTGTTCGGCACGGAGCTGACCCAGCGGCTCGCCAACACCGGCATGCAGATCCTCGGCCTTTACGGTCAGCTCGAGCCGAAATCCAAGTGGGCGCCCCTGAAGGGCCGCATCGAGCGCATGTATTTGACGTCCTTTGCCGCAACCATTGCGGCGGGCACCTCTGAGATTCAGCGCAATATCATTGCCCTCCGTGGCCTCGGCCTGCCCCGCTAAGAAAAGTCAGGTCACCCGGGTTTCGGCCTCCCGGCCGCCGGTTCCCGGGACCAGGTCGGCGGGGGCAATGGGGAAGATTGCCTGGGGGTGCCAGCCCCCGCCCAAACGGTCTCAAACTGAAGTAGGTCCTGGTTGACGATGGTTAGGGGCCGAACGTGGTGGCCGACGGGGGGAACCCCGCCGATGCTGAAGCCGGTCAGGCGCTTTACGGTGTCGGCCAGACGTACCGACTTGCCAACCTGCCGGGCAAGCCTCCCCACATCCATCCGGTTGACCCCCGAGGCGACCACCAGGACGACCTGACCGTCGGCCGTGAGGAAGACCAGGCTCTTGGCGGTGCGGGCCGGGGTGGTGCCGACGGCAGCCGCCTCGGCCGAGGTTCGGGTGCCGGCCGGCAGTTCCACTGGCCGGCCAGGGATGCCGAGCCGGTCCAGCGCCGCTTGAACTTTGCTGGCTTTTGGGTGCATGGGGCGCCTCCGGTCCGAGTAGTCGGGTATTGGTCCGTTATCTTAGTAAGCCGGAGAAGGCGAACGTGATCGTTTCCGTTGGGGCCGCCAACATCGACCTGGTCGTGGAGGTGCCCCACCTGCCCGTCCCCGGTGAGACGGTTGCCGGCCGGGAGCTGGTCATCGTGCCGGGGGGAAAGGGCGCCAATCAGGCGGTAGCTGCCTGCTTGGCCGGCGGCAAAGTGGCCTTCGTGGGCAAGGTGGGGCAGGATGACTTTGGCCGCCAGCTCCTGGCCACCTTTAAGCAGGTCGGGGTTAACCGTCGCTACGTTCGGCGGCAGCCGGGGGTGCGCTCCGGGGTAGCCCTCATCTTCGTGGACCCCCGGGGCACCAACGTGATCGCCTACGCCCCTGGGGCCAACGGCTGTCTTTCCCCGGCCGACGTTGAGGCCGCGGCCGGGGCCTTTCGCCGGGCCCGGGTGGTGACGGTGGAATTGCAGATCCCGTTAGAGACCGCCCGGGCCGCCTTAACCCTTGGCCGGCGGTCAGGGGCGGTGGTAATCCTCGACCCGGCCCCGGCGGTGCCGGGGGCGGCGGGGCTGGTGGGCCTGGCCGACATCGTCACCCCCAACGAAACCGAGGCCGCGGCCCTGACAGGCATCCCGGTCACCGACATCCCCCAGGCCCGGGAGGCCGCCCGGCGGCTGCTGGCCATGGGCGTGGGCCGGGCCGCCATCGTCACCCTGGGGGCCCGGGGGTCGGTGGTGGCCACCCCGGAGGGCGAATTCCACCTGCCGGCCCTGCCCGTTGAGGCCCGGGATACCACCGCCGCCGGGGACGCCTACGTGGGGGGCCTGGCGGCCGCCCTGGCCCTGGGGGCCGATTTCCGTTGGGCTTTGCGGGTGGCCAATGTGGCCGCCGGCCTCTCGGTCACCCGGCTGGGGGCGATGAACTCCCTCGCCACCCGGGCTGAAATTGAGGCCGCCCTGCCCGGGCCTGAACCGGTTCCCCTCTAAGGGCGGGCCCGGCGGCCGCGGGTATAATCTGGGGGTGGAGATGAAACCGACGCTGGTGATTTACCTCGGCTCGGTGGGCGGGACCCCGGCGGAGGAGCTGGTCGGAGAGGCCCAGCAGGCCCTCGCCCTGGACAACGCCGAGCTGGCGGCCCGGACGGGCCTCTTTCGGGAAGTCCTCCTGGTCACCGAAGCCGAGCTGAAGCTCCCGGCCGCCGATGGGGTGGTGGTGGAGCGGCCGGGCGGACCCGGCTTTCACTTCGGCCAGAGTCTGGCCGACCTCATAAGCCGCCGACGGCCCGAAGCCGTCGTTTACCTCGGGGGCGGCTTCGGGCCTTTCATCGACCAGGGGCTCCTTGACGAAATCGTCGGCCGGCTGGGCCGGAGCGATGCCCTGGTGCTGGCCAACAACATCTTTTCGGCCGACCTGGTGGCCTTCCGGCCCCCGGAAGCCCTCTTTAAAGTGAGCCTTCCGGCCCGGGATAACCCCCTGGCCCAGGTGCTTCACCGCCAGGCGGGCCTGCCCATCGCCGAACTTCCGCGCTCGGCCAAGACCCAGTTCGACCTGGACAGCCCCACCGACCTGGCCGTCCTCAAATACCACGGGGTGGACCGGCCCCGGCTGGGCCGGCTGATTGCGGACGCCCCCATCGATACCGACCGGCTGGGGGCGGCGGCCGCCTACCTGGTGGAGCCCTCCGCCGAAATTGTGGTGGCGGGGCGGGTGGGGAGCTACGTTCTGGCCCACCTGGAGCGGGAAACGGCCTGCCGCACCCGGGTCTTCTCGGAGGAGCGGGGGATGCAGGCCGACGGCCGGGAGGAGCGGGGCCAGGTGCGGTCGGTGCTGGGGTTTCTCCTGGAGGCGGTGGGGGTGGAAGGGTTCTTCGGGCGGATGGCCCAGCTGGGCCAGGCCCTTTTCCTCGATTCGAGGGTGCTTTTCGCCCACCTGGGGCTCCGGCCGACCCGGGCCGACCGGTTCTATTCTGACCTGGGCGTCCCGGAGGCCGTTGAAAATCCCCTGGTCCGGCGGATAACCGCGGCGGCCCTGGCCGCCCCTATCCCGGTGGTTATGGGCGCCCATTCCCTGGTTTCCGGGGGACTTTACGCGATTATCGACGCGGCTTGGCGTTCCCACGACCAGGCCCTCCTGGGCGAGACTTACCGGCAAGGGAGGTAGACCATGCTCAACCCTCTGACCCTAGCCGACCCTGAGGTGGCGGCTGCCATCGAGCAGGAAGGCTACCGCCAGTGGAGCGGAATCGAGCTTATCGCCTCGGAAAATTACTGTTCTGAGGCGATCCTGGCTGCGACCGGCAGCATCCTGACTAATAAATATGCCGAAGGGTACCCCGGCCGTCGCTACTACGGCGGCTGTCAGTACGTGGACATTGTCGAGAACCTGGCCCGGGACCGGGCCAAGCAGTTGTTTGGGGCGGAGCACGCCAACGTTCAGCCCCACAGCGGCGCCCAGGCCAACGAGGCCGCCTACATGGCCGTTCTGGAACACGGGGATGTGGTACTGGGCATGGACCTGGCCCACGGGGGCCACCTGACCCACGGCAGCCCGGTGAACTACTCGGGCAAGCGCTATCGGTTTGTCTCTTACGGCGTAACCCGGGAGACGGAGACCATCGACTACGACCAGGTGGAGCGGTTGGCCTTGGAGCATCGGCCGAGGCTGATCGTCGCCGGGGCGACGGCCTACCCCCGGTTCATCGACTTCGCCCGCTTCCGGGAGATTGCCGACCGGGTGGGGGCCCTGCTCCTGGTGGATATGGCCCACCCGGCCGGGCTCATTGCCGCCGGCATTCACCCGAGCCCTGTCCCTTACGCCCACATCGTCACCTCCACCACCCACAAGACCCTGCGGGGACCCCGCTCGGGCTTTATCCTGTGCCAAGCAAAGTTTGCGCAGGCCATCGACCGGGCGGTCTTCCCCGGCCTCCAGGGCGGGCCCCTTATGCACGTCATTGCCGCCAAGGCCGTCTGCTTTAAAGAGGCCATGTCGGCCGAGTTTAAAGACTACGCCCGCCGGGTCGTGGAGAACGCCCGGACCCTGGCCGCCGAGCTTGCCCGCCAGGGCTTGCGGATCGTCTCCGGGGGCACCGACAACCACCTGATGCTGGTGGACCTCACGTCAACCGGCCTGACCGGCAAGCAGGCCGAGGCCGCCCTGGAGCAGGTGGGGATCACCTGTAACAAGAACGCCATTCCCTTCGACCCCCGGCCCCCGGCCGTCACCAGCGGCATCCGGCTGGGGACCCCGGCCGTGACCACCCGGGGCATGGGGCCGACGGAGATGGTGCAGATCGCCCGCTGGGTCGTCAAAGTTCTCAGCAATTACGGCGACCAGGCCGTCTACCGGCAGGTTCGGGCGGAGGTTTTCGAGCTGGCCACCAGGTTTCCCGTCCCCGGGGTCCCAATTCCCGCCCGGACGCCCGGCGCCGTTCCGGCGGCCGACGGCTGACCGGTGGAAATTTCTGGGGTAAATATCGCTTTCGGCCCGGCCGCGAATTAGCCCATAGTGCAGGTGAAACAAGATGCTGCTGAGCGACCGGCAAATCCTCGAACAGCTCAAGGCCGGCAACATCGTCATTGAGCCCTTCGACATCCGCCAGCTGGGGACCAACAGCTACGACGTCCGGCTCGGCGAATGGTATTTTGCGCCCAACCGGAACATCCGGGAGGTGGATTTTTTCACCCCGGAAGGGGTGCGGGCGTTCTGGGGCGAACCCATCCGGGCCAAAGATTTCATCCTGGTCCGGGCGGGGGAGACGATTCTAGCCCATACCCTTGAGGTCATCGGCGGCCGAAACGGCTACACCGCGGCGATGCGGGCCCGCTCCTCCATCGGCCGGGCCGCCCTCTCCGTTTGCAAGTGCGCCGGCCTGGGGGATGTGGGCTACATCGCCCGCTGGACAATGGAGATAACCAACCACTCCCAGTCGGATATTCGGCTGCCGGTAGGTCTCCGCATCGCCCAGATGGTCTTTTACTACGTGGGGGAGACCCTCAAGGAATACCGGGGCAAATACGGGCAGCAGAAGGAGTGGAGCCCGTATGACATGTTGCCTAAGCTTTACGCCGACTGGGATTTCGAAGAGGTCATGGCCGGCCGGTACCGCTCCGAATCCTTCGCCCCCGACCTGCGGGCGTCCCGGGACTGACCTTTAGGCCGCCTGTCCGCTCTGCCGAGGCCGGCCCCGCGGCGGAACGTTACACCTGATATACTTTCGTTAGCAGTTAACTTGCCGGTAGCCATGCGGATTGCCCTGGTTTCCTACCATACCTGCCCCTTAGCCCGCCTCGGCGGCCGTTTCAGCGGGGGCCTCAACGTCTACGTCCGGGAGTCGGCCCGGGAGCTGGCCCGCCAGGGGTTTATGGTGGACATCTTCACCGCCGCCCACCCGGGTCAGGGGGAACGGGTGGGCCGGATTGGCCCGGGCTTGCGGCTTATTCACCTGCCCGTAGACCGGGTTTCGGCCGGGGGCGCGGTTTCCCGGGCGGACCTCTACGCCGCCCACCGGGCCTTTGCCGGGCGCATCCGACGCTTCGCCCGGAGCCAGGGCATTCAATACGACCTGGTGCACGCCCATTACTGGCTTTCGGGCCTGGTGGGGCTGGAGCTGAAGCGGGCCTGGAATGTCCCCCTGGTGGTCATGTTCCACACCCTGGCCCTGGTCAAACACCAGGCCAGGGTGGGCGAGGATGAGCCGCCCGAGCGGGTGGAGGCCGAGGCCCAGATTATCGCCGGGGCCGATGCCGTGGTGGCCGCCACGGACCAGGAGAAAAACCTGCTGGCCCGCCTCTACGGCGCACCGACCCACCGGGTCACGGTCATTCCCTGCGGGGTTAACCTGCGCCTCTTCCGGCCCCGGGATCCCGGCCTAGCCCGCCGCCGGCTGGGCCTTCCCCCAGATAAGCGGCTTATCCTTTACGTGGGCCGCCTGGACCCCCTCAAAGGGCTCGACCTTCTGCTCCGGGCCCTAGCCCGGCTGGAGGACCGGGCCAACGTTCACCTGGTGGTGGTCGGGGGTGACCGGCGGCCGGCGGCCGAGCGCCGGCGGCTGGAAAACCTCGCCCGGGAGCTGGGCCTGGAAGGGACCGTCTCCTTCCTGGGGCCGGTGGCCCACGTCCAGCTTCCCTGGTATTTTAGCGCCGCCGCCGTCACCGTCGTCCCCTCCTACCACGAGAGCTTCGGACTGGTGGCCCTGGAGAGTCTGGCCTGCGGCACCCCCGTCATCGCCGCCCGGGTCGGGGGGCTAACCCGGACCGTCGTCGACGGCCTGAACGGCTACCTGGTGGCCTGGCACTGCCCGGAGGCCTTCACCGAGCGGCTCGAGCTTATTCTGGGCAACGAGGGCCTCCGCCGGCGGCTGGCCGCCCAGGCCAGGGCCTCGGTTCAGGCCTTCACCTGGCCGGAGGTAACCCAACGGCTGATAAACCTCTACGCAACCCTTACGGCCGCCCCCGGGGGGCGCCTGTGCCGCCCCCTGAGCGGCTAACTGAGGAGTTTAACCCGATGACCGAGGACCTCAACCGTGTGCTGGTTATCGTCGCCCACCCGGACGACGCCGAATTCGGGGCCGGCGGGACCATCGCCCGCTGGGTCCGGGAGGGCCGGGAGGTGTTCCTGGCCGTCACCACCAACGGCGACAAGGGCTCGGCCGACCCCGACATGACCCCTGAGGGGCTGGTCAAAATCCGGGAGGAAGAGCAGCGGGAGGCCGCCCGGGTTCTGGCCGTCAAAGAGGTGGTCTTTTTAGGCTACCCCGACGCCTTTCTGGAAGACACCCCGGCCCTCCGCCGGGATATCGTTCGGCTGATCCGCTACTTTAAGCCCGGTATCGTCGTCACCCACAACCCTTACCCCGGCCTGCGCCGCTTTATTCAGCACCGGGACCACCGGGTCACGGGTATGGTGACCCTGGACGCCGTTTACCCCCTGGCCCGGAACCGCCTAACCTTTCCCGAGCTTTTGGAAGAGGGCCTTACGCCCCATCGGGTGGCCGAGGTCTACCTGACCGGCGGCGACGACCCCGACACCTGGGTGGACATCAGCGAAACCATCGACCTTAAGATTGCGGCCCTGCGTTGCCACCGGAGCCAGGTCGGCAACCCCGAGGACCTGGACCGCCGGGTCCGGGAGGCGGCCCGGCAGGTGGGGGAGCCCCGGGGCATTCCCTACGCTGAGGCCTTCCGGCGGATTGAGCTAAGGCGTTGACTCTTCCAGCCGGGCCAGGGCCTCCCGCACGGCCGCCGTCATACCGGCGTCCCGGAAGGGGGTTCCGGCCTGGACGGCAGCCTGACGGTGGGCCTCCAGCCGGGAAGCCACCGCCCGCAGCCTTTCGTAGGCCAGGGTCCGGTATTCGGCCCCGGCCGGCCGGCTGTCGAGCCAGCGGTAAAAGTAAAAGACGCCCGTAAAGTAATCGGCCAGAAGCTCAAAGAGCGACTCCTGGTAGCGGACCGAGGCCAGGACCGCCTGCGCCGCCGGGGAGTTTTCGGCCGCCAGGGCCCTTTCCAGGCGGCCGGCCCACATTCCCATTCGGGCCCGGGCCTCCGCCTTCTCGGCCAACGCCTCGGCGAAGGCCCCGGCCTCCCGGACGGCGGTGTAGATGGGGGCCAGGTGATGCCCGCCCCGGACCTCGTCGTCCCGAACCCAGAGGTTATTGGGGGTCCAGGGTCCGTAGCGGTCGGCGTAGGCCCGGGTGTAAAGCATAAGCCGAATAAGCTCGGGGGAGGCCAGGACGAAGCCGCTCACCTCGGCGGCCGCGCCCGGGGAGAAATGCCGGCGGGCCCAGGCCCGGGCCAGGCCGGCGGGATTCTCGTGGGGGTCCCAGGCAATCCGCCCGACCGCATAGGCATTAAGGTCCAGCCAGAGGTCGTTCCTGGGAACCGGCCCGTTCCAGCCGCCCCCAACGTTCCACAGCCACAGGCCGACGGCCCCATGCTCCCTGGTGCGGGCCAGGGGATTCCCCGCCCCGGCCGGCCCCGCCACCAGAAAAGGGGCCACGTAGCTGGGAAACACCCCCTTGCCCTCGTATTCCCGGGCGCCCTGGACCTCCACCACCCGGCGAAACGGGTCGGCCGGGTTGAGCAGATTGGGGTTCCAGCCGGTGTACTGCCAGAAGTCGGTGGTGGTGTGCTTAAAAGAGAGCATCAGGCCGGGCTCCGGCCCCAGGCCGGCGGTCGCCCCCCGGACCACCTCCGGGGAGGCGTGAAAGCCGTCGGCCCCCAGGTCCCAGGCCCGCTGAATGACCTTGCGGCCGGTGGCCCGGGTCACCTCGGCTTCCAGCCGAAGGAGGGTGCGAAGGCTTTCGGGAATGGGTCGGCCGGGGCCGCACCAGGCCAGGTAAAGGGCCTGGCCCACCAGGGGCGGGGCGGCGTAATTTTCGCCCGTCCGGACGATGACTCCGTCCAGGTCGAACTCTTTAAGGACGTAGGCCAAGCCGAACTTTAAAAGCTCCTGGGTCCGGGGCCGGTCGAAGCAAAGCCGTCCGCCTTCGGAGACCCCCGGGCCGTAGAACCTCACCACCGACTCGGGCAGGGCAGGCAGGTCGCCGGGGCTGAACGCCATAAGGCCGTAGGCGTGGGCCGTCCTGACGGCCTCCCGCAGCCGCCGGGCCTGCTCCCCCCGCCAGGCCGCCTCGGCCTTATACGGCTCAAAGGCGGCAAGGCGGGGGTCGAAAGCGCCGTAGTCGACCGCCCCGGTCCAGGGGGGAACCACCACCGCGTTGAATCCCCACCGGACGGCCTGCTCCGGGTCCACCGGCTGGTCCCCCAGGGGCGGGCCCACCAGGCGCAGGCCGAAGGCCGGGCTTGACCGCCGGTAAACGGGGCGGCGGAAGAGGGTCGGGTCGAGGCGAACGAGTTCGGCCAGCCGCAGGACCCCGTAAACTAGGCCGGCCCGGTCCCGGGCGGCCACCACCAGAACCGACCGCCCCTGGTAGGCGGCCCGGCCGATGGTGTAAGCCTCGGCCTCGGCGGGGGGCCGGAGGCTGGGGGCGGCCTCAAAAAGTTCCGGGGGTAGCCTGTCCGCCTCCCCGAGGAGGATGTCGGCGGGTCCCGACCCGTCCGGCGGGGCCGGTTGCCAACCCGGCCCCAGCTCGGAAAGGAGGGTCCGGACGGCCAGGTCAAGGGCCGGGTCGTTGGCCGGGGCCGAAACGAGCCGGAGGCGGCCCCCGGGTCCGGTCGGGCCGGTCCAGGGGGCCGAAAGGTTTAAGTCCGGACGCATCAGGGTGAATCCCAGGCCCGAAAAAAGGAGGCCGAGCAGGGTGCAGAAGCCGATAAACTGCGACGTTGGCCGATTCATCGCCTAGCCCCGGAAAAGGGTTGCTAAAGTTACGGCCCGGCCCTCGGAAACGGGAAATCGGTCCCCATCCGGGGGCGCGACTACCGGATAAGGGTCGATGGGCCGGCCGAACTCCGCCTGCTGGCCCACCCAAACCTGCACCCCCACCGGCCCTTCCTTCAGGCCGAACCGGTCCTCGACTTTTATAAGGGTCCCAACGGGCCAGCGGCTGGTGGGCAGCCAGAGGGCCGCCGCCTGGTAGGGCCGGTCTTCGACGACCCGACCGTCGGGGCCCACCAGCCGGACGACCAGCCGCAGGTCCTGCCGGAGGGGAACTTCGGCCTGCCAGAAGGTTACCAGTTTTACCGTCGGGTCCCGGCCCCGGACGACGGTTCCGGGCTCGAGCCGGTAGCCGACCAACCGCAGGCCGGGGACGAAGCGGGCGTTGACCGGCTCGTACTTTTCGGTCGGCCCCGCCAGGGCAAAGGTGAAAAATTCCCCAGGCAGCTCCCGGACGCGGCCGCCCTTAACCAGCACCAGGTAGCCGTCCCGGGCGGCCGCCACCCCCCACTCCCCACCGTTAAGGAGGGCCTGAAGCTGCCAGTACTGGGTCCCGGCGTCCACCGGGTAGGGGCTGGCGCCCACGTCCACGGCCACGTATTCGGCATCCCGCACCTCGGGGAAGAGATAGAGCCGGCGACGGGCGGCCAGGTGGGGGTTCAAGCTGTTGCCCGCCGAGACGGCGGCGTCTGCGGGTATGACCTTGAGGACCTCGGCCGCCAGGCGGTCGTGGGGGGTAACCACCGGCAGCCGGTCGTAAAGGGGCAGGAGGACGTCGAAAACGTAGGCATGGGCGGTGGAGGCCAGGATGAGGGCCGAACAGCCGTTCACCACCCGGGGGGCCAGGTCCGGCCGAACCCGGCCCGCCAGCCGCCGCAGTACATCCAGGCCGTCCACGGCGGCCCCGATGATAAAGGGAACGATGACGGCCGAGTAGTGGGCCCCGCCCCGAAACATCGGCTCGAAGGTGCTGAGCAGGTTGAGCAGAAGGTCGGGCAGGGCCGGTAGGAGGGTAACCGGGGCCGCCAGGGGAAGAAAGATTACGGGACGGAAAAGGGTCAGTAGATAAGCCGCCTTTACGGGGTTCTGGGCCTCCTGAAGGACGATTTCGGGCCGACCCAGCACCGTCTTGACGACCTCCACCGGGCTGCCCCCCAGGTGGTCGTATCGGCTGAGATACGGCGAAGCCCCCGCCGGGTTGTGCAGGGGTATTATAACGAAGGTGGCCAGGGAAAACCAGAGGAGGCCCCCGGCCGCAACCCCAAGCCCCAGCCGCCGCCACCCGGGCCGCACCGCCGCCCGCAGGCCCAGCAGGGCCACGGCCAGGGGCACCTGCTCCTTGGTGGCCGCGGCCAGAAAGGCGAAGACCAAAAACGGCCGCCTCTGCCCGGCCGAGTAAAAATAGAGGGCGTGCATCAAGAAGGCGCTGGCCATGGCCACCGGGTGAAATTCGGCCAGGACCGCCGCGTCCAGTTCCGGGGCCAGCAGGTAGGCGGCCGCAAAGGTGAGGGCCGCCAGCTCGCTGCCGAAGCGCCGGTAGGCAAACCCGAAGGCGCTTAACGCCCCGCTGGCGACCACCGCCGTTTGGAGGACCAGCAGGGCCGCCGGGTCGGGCCAGAGGCGGACGGCTGCCGCCACGGGCAGGAGGATCGGCTCGAAGTGGGCCGCCAGCCGGGTGTTGGCGGCCGACCAGTTGGTGAATTCAAAGGGCCGCCCCTGACCGGTGTTCCAGACGGCCTGGAAGAAGTTGCCCAGGTCGAAGGCGTTGGTATTAAAGGATAAATGTTGAAGGACGCCCAAGTAAGAAAAGACGATGGCGTAAAGGACCACGAAAACCAGGCAGATAAAGCGGGCCCGCCGGTCGGGGGCCGGGAGGCGAGGGCCGAACCGCCGGGGTCGGGGGGCTGCCGCCTGCCGGCGGGCGGTGCGCCACCCGACCTGCCCGACGGCTTCCCGAGTCAGCCGTTTCGGGGGCGTCCCAGCAACACGAGCCACGGGAAGGGAAACCTGACCGCTTCGACCGTAAGGCGGCGGCCGGCCCAGCCCAGAAAGCGGCCGGCCGTCCAGCAGTGGCGGTGGTCGGGGTCGTCCCCCAGCCGCCGCAAATTCTTGCCCCGGGCCAGGTTGGCCAGGGCGAACCAGGGCTGATGGGGAACGCTCAGGACCAGCCGGCGGCCCACCCGGCAGAGCTCGGCCAAGGCGGCGTCGGGGTCGGGGAGGTGTTCCAGGACCTCCAGGCAGAGGACCAGGTCGGCAGCCCCGGTCCGGAAGGGCAGGCGGGTGCCGTCGCCGATGACGTAGGCTACCCCGAACTGGCCGACGGCAAAGGCCGCGGCCGCCGGGTCGGGGTCGAGGCCCACGTAGCGGACCCGGCCCAGGTTAAGGTGGCGGGCGATGAAGGCCTCGCCGGCGCCCACGTCTATTACCAGCGGGTCGGGGCGGTCGGCCGCGGCCTCCCCGACCAGGGCGACCACCTCCCGGTAGAACCGGCCGAGGAGCCAGCGCTGGAGGGGGTTTTTCGCGGCGTGCTTTCGGAAATTGGGGCGGGCCCGGACCCGGGCCGTCAGCGGGCCGGCCATCGCTCGTGGTCGCGGGCGGCCCGGGTTCCGACCACCCGGTAGTGGGGGAGCCGCCGGTCCCGGGCCGGGGCCCTCAGGACCATCTCGCCAAGCAGGCCCAGGCTCAGAAGCTGAAGGCCTCCCAAGACCAGCAGGACCCCCAGGCTCAGGAGGGGCCTGGTGCCGATGGGCTCGCCCAGGGCGACCTTAAGGTAGGCCAGGTAAAGGTTAACGGCCAGGCCCCCGAAGAGGGCCACAAGGCCCACCGGCCCGAAGATATGCAGGGGTTTCTGGCTGAACCGGATGAGAAAGGCCACCGTGAGCAGGTCGAGAAAGCCGGCCAGAAAACGGCGGGCCCCGTATTTGGAGCGGCCGTAGCGGCGGGGCCGGGGGCCCACCGGCACCTCCGTCACCCGGAAGCCCTCGAAGGCCGCCAGAATGGGAATAAACCGGTAGAGCTCCCCGTAAATGTTGAGCCGCTCGACCACCTCCCGCCGGCAGGCCTTGAGGCCGCAGTTAACGTCGTGGAGCCGGACGCCGGTGAGGGTCCGGACGGCCAGGTTAAAAAGGCGGGAGGGCCACACCTTGGTGAGGGGGTCCTGGCGGACTACCTTCCAGCCGTTGACCAGGTCGTAGCCGTCGGCCAGGGCTGCCAGGAGGCGGGGGATTTCGTGGGGGGCGTCCTGGAGGTCCCCGTCGAGGGTGACGATGGGGTCGCCGGTACATTCGGCAAACCCGGCCGCCAGGGCGGTGGCCTTGCCGAAGTTTCGGGCGAAGTGGACGACCCTGACCCGGGGGTCTGCGGCGGCCAGCCGGTCGAGGACGGCCCCGGAACCGTCGGTGCTGCCGTCGTCTACGAAGATAATTTCGTAGTCCATCCCAGCCAGGGCGGCCCCGATTTCGGCCGCCAGCTCCTCCAGGGCCGGCCGCTCGTTAAAAACCGGCACCACAACGGAGACCCGGTCCGCACCCATCAGCCGGGAGTATAGCCGGTTTGGCCGGGGGCTGCCAAGATGGTTGTCCGCATCGGGGCAGTTCCTCGGCTGGGCCAGAAAAGGGTAGAATTGGACGAACCCTGGCAATGGGAGGGGCAAGATGGTCCTCGGGCGCATACGCTGGCTGGGCCACGCCAGCTTCCTCATCGGGGGCGAACCGGTCATTTACATCGACCCGTGGGAGACCCCACCCGGTGTGCCCCCCGCCGACCTGATCCTGGTCACCCACTCCCACTACGACCACCTATCGGCCGAGGATATCCGCCGGCTGAGCAAAGAGGCCACCGCCGTCGTTGGGCCGCCCGATGTCATCAAACAGCTCGGCCGGGAACGCCTTAACTTGGCCGAAATCAAACCGGGGGAGGAGAAGACCGTTGGGGGCGTCCGGGTTCGGGCCGTGCCCGCCTACAACCGGACCAAGCATTTCCACCCGAAGGCCAACGGCTGGGTCGGCTTCATCGTTTACCTGCCGGAGGGTTCCGTTTACCACGCCGGGGACACCGACCATATCCCCGAGATGCGGGGGCTCAAGCCGACGGTGGCCCTCCTGCCGGTCGGGGGAACCTACACCATGGATGCGGCGGCGGCCGCCCGGGCGGCGGCCGACATCGAGCCCGAGGTGGCGGTGCCGATGCACTATGGTAAAATCGTCGGCAGCGAGGCCGACGCCCGCCGGTTTCTGGAGCTTTATTCCGGACGGGCCGAGATCCTCCCGAAGGAAAGCCCGGGATGAAGTTCGGATTCTGGCTTAACGCCCAATTCCCGCCCGGTCCCATCGTCCACCAGGTGGAGGCCCGCCTAAAACTGGCCAAACTTGCCCATGCGCTGGGTTTCGATTCCTTCTGGGCCGGTCAGCACTTCCTGGCCGCCCCTTACCAGATGTTGCAGCCCGTCCCCCTGCTGGCCCGGGTGGCCGCCGAGGTTCCCGGGGCGACCATCGGCACCTGCATCCTGCTCCTTCCCCTCTACCCGCCGGTGCTGGCGGCCGAGGAGCTGGCCACCCTGGATATCCTGACCGGCGGGCGGCTGGTGTGCGGCTTCGGCCTGGGCTACCGGGATATCGAAAATGAGGCCCTGGGCAGTCCGCCCGGGGAGCGGGTAGGCCGGTTTGAAGAGGCCCTGCAGGTGGTCCAGGGCCTGTGGCGGGGCGGGCGGTTTAGCTTCAGGGGCCGCTATTTTCGGGTCCCTGAGTGCGAAGTAACCCTCCTGCCCGTTCAGCGGCCCCGACCCCCCATCTGGATTGCGGCCAACGGCGACCGGGCCATCCGACGGGCGGCCCGGCTCGGGGATGCCTGGATAATCGCCCCCCACAGCCCGATCCCCGTCATTAAACGCCAGCTGGAGGTTTACCGTCAGGCCCGGCAACTGGCCGGGCTCGGGCCGCCGGCGGCGGTCCCCATCCACCGGGAGGTTTACGTGGCCCCCACCGAAGCCGAGGCCTGGGAGCACGCCGAAAGGTATATCGGACCCAAGTATGAGGCCTACCGGCAGTGGGGTCAGGACCGGGCCCTTCCGGCCGACGACCGGTTTTACGAGGATTTCAAAGCCCTGGCCAAGGACCGCTTTATTATCGGCACCCCCGAAAGCGTCCGGGAACAGCTGGGGCGGTTCCGGGCCGAATTGGGGATAACCCACCTCCTCATCCGGAGCGAGCCGCCCGGAATGCCGGCGGAGCTGGCCGAGCGAAGCCTTCGTCTGCTGGGCGAAAAGGTGATTCCTTACCTGGCCGGCCGGGCGGGGGTATAATCTTTAGTGGCCATGCTGCTGGAAAGATACCTCGACGAACTGGCGGACCCCGGCCGGCCCCTCAGGATCTCCCAGGTAGAGCGGCTCGCCAACCTCGGTCCCGAAGACCTGGCCCTGGTCCGGGAGCGGTGGCTGCAGATTCCGGCCAACCGCCGCCGCAAGCTTCTGGCCGAGGCGGCCGAGCTTGCCGAAGACAACGTGGAGCTCAACTTCGACGGCCTGATGCTGGTGGGCCTTGAGGACCCCGATGCGCAGGTCCGGGCGGCGGCGGTGGCCGGCCTCTGGGAGAACGACAGCCGAAAGGTCCTGGTTCGGCTCTTGGGGCTGCTGGAGGGGGACCCCGCCGAGGAGGTCCGGGCGGCCGCGGCGACGGTCCTAGGCCGTCACTGCGCCCGGGCCCAGGCCGACGGCCTGTTGCCCCGGGACAGCGCCCGGCTCCGCGAGACCCTCCTACGGGTCTTTGAGGCGGAGGGGGAGAGCATCGAGGTTCGGCGCCGGGCCCTGGAGGCGGTGGGGGTCTTCGACGACGAGCGGGTGGCGGCCGCCATCGAGCGGGCCTACCGACATCCCGACCGGCGGCTGCGGGTGAGTGCCGTGTACGCCATGGGCCGAAGCTGCAACCGGCGCTGGCTTCCCCTCCTGAACGAAGCCCTTTCCAGCCCCGACCCCGAGGTGCGGTTTGAGGCCGTCCGGGCCTGCGGGGAGATCGGCGACCGGACAATGGTGGCCCGGGTGGTCGGCCTGCTGGAGGACCCCGACCTGGAGGTCCGGCTGGCGGCCATCGGGGCGCTGGGCAAGATCGGTGGCGGCGCGGCCAAGCGGGTGCTCCAGCGCTATTTGACCCACCCGGATGAGGCCGTCCGGGACGCCGCCGACGAGGCCCTGGCTGAGCTCCGATTCTTCGAGGACCCCCTCGGCCGCTCCCTGGTTTAGGCCGAGGCCAAAAGATAGTCCCCCGCCAGGGTCAGGGCGCCGTAAAGGCCGGCGACGTCCCCCAGGGCGGCCCGGACGACTTCCACCCCGTCCCGGAAAGCCGGCATAAGCCGCCGGTTGAGTTCGGCCCGCAGCGCCGGGCTAAAAAGGTCGAAGGCATTAGCCACCCCGCCCCCGATGACCACTTTTTCGGGGTCAAAGGCGTGGATAACGGCCGTCAGCCCCAAACCCAGGTAGCGTCCGACCTGCTCAAAGAGGTATCGGGCATCAGGGTCCCCCTGCCGGGCCAGCCTTTCCACCGTGGGGGCGTCCAGCCCCTCCGGCAGGCCCCGGGCAGCCGCCCCGAGGCCCGAACCCGGCTTTCGCCGGGCAATCTCGGCGGCCTGCCTGGCAATGGCCGTGCCCGAAGCCAGGGCCTCCAGGCAGCCCCGGCCGCCGCAGCCGCACAGCGGTCCCCCCGGCTCGACGGGGATGTGCCCCAGCTCGGCGGCAAAGCCGTGGGCCCCCAGCAGGAGCCGGCCGTCGGCCACCACCCCGCCCCCGATCCCGGTGCTGACCGTGAGGTAAACCAGGTGACGGGCACCCCGGCCGGCCCCGTAACGCTGCTCCCCCAGGGCGGCCAGGTTGGCGTCGTTCCCCACCAGCACCCGGAGCCCCGTCAGGGCTTCCAGCCGGGCCGCCACCGGCACATTATCCCAGCCCGGCAGGTTGGGCGGCCGGACGACAACCCCATCGGCCGCCCGGACCGGTCCCGGAACCCCGATGGCCGCAACCCTAACCTCCGTCTCGGCCGACTCCGCCAGGGCCTTGAACCTCCGGGCGATATCCTCAAGAATCCGGTCGGGCCCTGAAGCTGCCCCGGTGGGATAGCGCCCCACCCCGAAGACCTGCCCCGTCTCGGGGTCGCCCAGCCCGGCCCGGAAATGGGTGGCCCCCAGGTCGCCGACGATGACCAGGCTTCGGGCCTTCACGGGACGGGAGCCGGGAGGGGAACCGGGGCCGTCCGCCGGATGGTCCCCCCGCCCAGGACCTCGTCACCCCGGTAGAAGACCACCACCTGTCCGGGGGTTGGGGCCCGCTGGGGCTCGTCAAACCGAACCAGGGCCGACCCGTCGGGCCGGGCCTCCAGGGTGGCCGGGGCTTCGGGCGCCCGGTAGCGGATGCGGGCCGCTATTCGGACCGGCCCTTCCGGCGGCCGACCGGCCACGTAGTGGACATCTTCGGCCTCCAGGCTTTCCCGGTAAAGGGCCTCTTCGGGTCCCACGATAACGGCGTTCCGAACCGGGTCGATGGCCACCACGTAGAGGGGGACGCCGGCGGCGATGCCCAGGCCCCGGCGCTGGCCGACGGTGTAAAAGGCGATGCCCCGGTGCTGCCCCAGCCTGCGGCCCGTCAGGTCCTCGATGGGCCCGGGATTAGACTCCCCCACCTGAAGGGCCAGCCAGTCCCGGTAGTCCAGGCCCCCCAGGAAGCAGAAGTCCTGGCTTTCAGGCTTGTCGGCCACGGGCAGGCCGAGGCGGGCGGCGATGGCCCGAACCTGGGCCTTGGTGTACTCGCCCAGGGGGAAGAGGGTCCGGCTCAGCTCGAACTGGCCCAGGTTGTAAAGGACGTAGGACTGGTCCTTCTGGGGGTCGACGGCCCGGAGCAGGCGGTAGCCGTCGGCGTCCCGCCGGACCCGGGCGTAGTGGCCGGTAGCCAGGTAATCGGCCCCCAGGGCCAGGGCCTTGTTAAGGAGGAGGCCGAACCGGATCCGCCGGTTGCAGGGGATGCAGGGATTGGGGGTCCGGCCCTGCCGGTATTCACTTACATAGTAATCCAGCACCCAGCGCCGGAACTCGGCCTGGACGTTGAAAACGTAGTGGGGTATGCCGAGGCGGGCCGCCACCTCCCGGGCGTCCAGGACGTCCTCCGGACTGCAGGAACGGCGGCGCGGCCCGGCCACCGGACCCCGGCCCGGGAGTTCCGCCCACGGGTTTAAGGTTATGCCAATAACTTCGTAGCCGGCCTCTTTGAGCAGGGCGGCGGCAACGGAAGAGTCAACGCCGCCGCTCATGGCCACCGCAACGACCTTGCCCATTCCACCAGCAGTTTAACACGCCGGCCTCAGGCGGCCGGGCAGTCCGGACCCTGCGTTGGGGCGGCCCCTTTGCCGATAACCGGGTCGGGGATACAGACGGCCGTAAGACTTCTGCCGGCCCGCCGGTGGTGGTAGCATCTCGGCCTCACCGCCCTGGGGATTCCTTTGGTCCTGGGGCTGGGCCAGGCGGTCCGGGAGGCCGCCCTGGAGGGTGCCCGGACCGAGGCCCGGGACGCCATAAAGGAGGTGCTGCTCAGTAACCTACGGCCGGAGGACCTGGCGGGACCGATGGCCGGGGAGCGCCTGGCCCAGGTCGACCGGTTCGTCCGAAAGGTCCGGGTCAAAATCTGGAACCGGCAGGGCCAGGTGGTCTATTCGGACGACCTCTCCCAGGTAGGTGCCCGGTACCCAGTCCACCCCTAGCTGGCCGCCGGGCCGGGCGGTTGCCTTTAGCCTGGCCGGCGGCCTGGTGGTCCTTTATCTGTCCCTGGCGTGGGCGGTACGAGGCCCGAACCGTCAACCGGCGGCTGGAACTGGCAGCCGGCCCGGCCGAGCAAGCCCGGCGCGAGGGCCGGTTCAGGACCCTGCTGCAGAATCTCTCCGACGGTCACCATGGTGGTCGGCCGTTCGGGCCGACTGGCCTACGTAAGCCCTTTTATCGGCTGGGTGCTCGGCCGGTCGATTGCCAAGCTGCAGGGCGCGGAATTTGCCGGCTGGTTGCGGCAGGCGGTCCGCCCCGACGCCCTCCAGTTTGCCGAGTGCCCCCGGAACGGCCCCCGGTGGCCCGCGGCGCTGGCTGGAAGCCCTCGGGTCCAACCTTGCCGCCGACCCGGCCGTTGGGGGCCTGATGGTCACCGCCCGGGATGCGACGGGGCCCCTGCGCCGGGCGGACCGCCTTGCCCGCCTGGGCGGGACGAATTCACCGTCCTCCTGGCGGATGTCCCGTCGGCCGAAGGTGCCCTTCGGGTGGCCGACCGTATCCACGGGGCCCTGACGCGGCCGTTCACCGTGGCCGGCCAGGAGGTCTTTTGACGCCCGGAAACCCGGCGGCCCGGGGAGGTGCTTCGGGCGGCGGACACCGCCCTCTTCCGGGCCCGGGCCCTGGGCAAGGCCCAATCGGTCCTCTTCGGGGCCGAGACCGGCCTGCCTGGGGTTGGAGGTTACCGAGTCGGTACCCTGAACCGCCTTAAGGCCCCCGGGGTGAAGGTGGCCACGGACGATTTCGGCACCGGGTATTCCTCCCTGCCCTACCCGGCCCGCTTCCCGGTGGGCACCGTCAAACGGGACCGCCCCTTTGCGGCCCAGCTGGGCGAAAACCCGGCCAGCGCCGCCATTACCGAGGCGGTGGTGACCTTTGCCCGGACCTTGGGCCTGGCCGTCGTAGCCGAAGGGGTGAAAAAGGCCGACCAGCTGGCCAGGGTAAAAGGGTTGGGCTGTCCCTACGGGCGCCGAAAGACGGTCTGGGACCGGCGGTGTTGATACAATTTCTCGGTGCGATGCGCGTGGTTTTCATGGGGACGCCGGAGTTTGCCCTGCCAACGCTAAAGGGCCTTTATGAGGCGGCTTACGAGCTGGTGGGGGTCTTCACCCGGCCCGACAAGCCGGCCGGCCGGGGCCGCCAGCCCACCCCATCCCCGGTGAAGGAGCTGGCCCTGCGGCTGGGACTGCCCGTTTACCAGCCCGCCACCCTACGCCGGCCGGCGGCGGCGGAGCTTCTACGGAGCCTCAAGCCCGACGTAATCGTGGTGGCCGCCTACGGCCTCCTGCTACCCCGGGAGGTCCTGGAGGTCCCGCCCCACGGATGCCTGAACGTCCACCCTTCCCTGCTTCCCCGGTGGCGGGGCCCGTCGCCCATCCCCTTTGCCATCCTGGCCGGGGACGAGTTTACGGGGGTGACGGTGATTTTAATGGACGAAGGAATGGACACGGGACCTATTCTGGCCCGCTCGGAACCGGTGCCCATTGGCCCGGAGGACACCACCGGGACCCTGACCCCGAAGCTGGCCGAAATCGGGGCCCGACTTCTGCTGGAGACCCTGCCCCGCTGGGTGGCCGGGGAGATTAAGCCGGAGCCCCAGGACGATTCCCGGGCCACCTACAGCCGCCTGCTCAAAAAAGAGGATGGGGTCATCGATTGGGGCCGGCCGGCGGAGGAGATTTGGCGGCAGGTTCGGGCCTTCGACCCCTGGCCGGGGGCGTTCACCTGGTGGGAGGGGCGGCTTTTAAAAATTCTGGCCTGCCGACCCCTTCCGGGCAATTTTCCGGAGCCGCCGGGAACGGTGGTGGGCCTGGACTCCGGGGCGGCCATCCAGACGGGGAACGGCTTGTTAGAACTTAAACGGGTTCAGCTGGAGGGCCGGCGGCCGGTGGGCATCGACGAGTTTTTGCGGGGCTACCCCAGGTTTATCGGGAGCCGGCTGCCCAGTTGAACACTGGCCGGCGGCCCCTATTGGTGATATTCTTTTCTGGGAGCGTGTGATTAAAACATCAAACGGGAGTGTTGCGCGATGATCGAACAGACGGTCCTCAGTAAAGAGTTGCTCCTTGGGTTCTACCGCCAAATGGTCCTCATTCGCCGGTTCGAGGATAAGGCCGCCGAGATGTACACCTTGGGCAAGATCGGCGGCTTTCTGCACCTTTACAACGGCGAAGAGGCGGTGGCGGTGGGGGCCATTTCGGTCCTGCGCCCCGAGGACCACATCTTCACCCACTACCGGGACCACGGCCACGCCCTGGCCCGGGGAATGGACCCTAAACGGGTTATGGCCGAGCTCTTCGGCAAGGTCACCGGGGTG
>DAOUCL010000144.1:0-25141 GCA_034432015.1 Dehalococcoidia bacterium | reverse complement strand
GGGGCGGATGGGCTGGGGGGCGGGACGGGTGGTGGGCCGGCGGGATTTCGGACCCTTTTCTCCCGGGGCCGTGGGCCGGTTAAATACGGTGCGGAACCTCCTTCGGGCCGAGGTTCGGGCCGAGGGGGACCTGATAAAATTTGATTTTGAGGCCGACGCTTTTTTGCCCCACCAGGTCCGAATGATGGTGGGAACCCTGCTCCGCCTCGGCCAGGGCCGGCTGGGCCCGGCCGAATTCGAGGGGATCTTGGTTGGGCAGGCCCAGGCCGGGCCGGCGGTGCCGGGTTGCGGCCTTTACCTGATGGGTGTAACCTACCCGAAGTGGGTGGAGGAATCCGATGAAGACTTACCGGTTCAAACCGACCGAAATCGACCGACGCTGGCACGTCATTGACGCCACCGGCAAGACCCTGGGCCGGCTGGCCAGCGAGGTGGCCCGGATCTTAAGGGGCAAGCATAAGCCTACTTTTGAGCCCCACCTGGATACCGGCGACTTCGTCATCGTCATCAACGCCGAGAAGGTTCGGGTTACGGGCAAAAAGCTCGACAAGAAAATCTACTGGCGGCACTCGGGCTACCTGGGCGGCATGCGGCTGATAACCTTGCGGGAGATGCTGCAGCGGCACCCAACCCGGGTCATTGAGCACGCCGTCCGGGGGATGCTGCCCAAGAACCGACTCGGGGACAGGCTTATCCGAAAGCTCAAAGTCTACGCCGGGCCGGAGCACCCCCACCAGGCCCAGGTTGCCGGCCAGGCGGCAAAAGGAGGTGGCAACTGATGGTGCAGACGGCCGTCCGGCCGGCGCAGGCGCCCGTCCTGACCGGCCCGTATTTCGCCGGCACGGGCAAGCGCAAGACTTCGGTGGCTCGGGTGAAGCTTTTCCCGACGATGGGTCGGGAGCCCGTCTTTTACGTGAACGGGCTGCCCATCGAGGAGTACTTCAAGCACGAGACTTGGCTCATTCTGGCCCAGGAGCCCTTTAAGGTCACCAACACGGTGGGCCAGTTCAGCGTGGTGGCCAAAATCGAAGGCGGGGGCAAAAGCAGTCAGCTGGGGGCCCTCCGGCACGGCATCGCCCGGGCCCTGGTGGCCTTCGACGAGAACCTGCGTCCGGCCCTGCGCCGGGCCGGCCTGCTCACCCGGGACCCGCGGGTAAAGGAGCGCAAGAAGTACGGCCTCAAGCGGGCCCGCCGCGCCCCGCAGTTTACCAAGCGCTAAGGCCGGCCCTTCAGGCAAGCTTCTGCAAATCCTCCAGCTGGCGGACCAGCCACCAGGTCAGGTCCTGGTCCTCGATGATGGCCCGCAGCCTGGCGATGCGCTGGGCCCGCTCGGCGGGCGGCATCCCCAGGGCCTGGTCTAAGGCCCGGGCCGTTCCCTCCACGTCGGCGGCGGCCACCGAAAGGCAGGCCGGCTTAAGCTGGTCGTAGGCCCCGGCCGACTCCGACAGAATCAAGACCAGGTTCCGGCGGGAAACGATGGGACCTTCCTTGGCCACCAGATTCATCCCATCGGCCACCGGGTTGACCAAGAGGACGTCGGCTAAGGCCATGCCGGCGATGGCCCGGGGGTAGTTGTTCTCGTAAAAGACGTGAACCGGCCGCCAGTCGGCCCGGCCGTACCGGCGGTTGAGGCGCTCCACCAGCCGGAAGACCCGCCCGGCATACTCCCGGTAGGCCGGAATCTCCGTCCGGGAGGGCACCAGGAAGGCTACGAACTTCACCCGGCCGTGGAGGTCAGGCCGGCGGCGCAGTAGAAGCTCGAAGGCCTGAAATCCCCGCAGGATGTTTTTGCTGAGCTCCAGGCGGTCGACCCGAACCACCGTCTGGGCCCCGAAAAGGGGCCTAAGCTCGGCGACGTATTTTTCCACCTCTTCCGAGGCGGCCAGGCGGCGCAGGTTCTGAACGTCAATGGATATAGGGTAGGCCCGGACCCAGGTCAGATGCTCGTTGTACCAAACGGTCCCGGCCCGGAAATCGACTTCCGCCTCCGGTAAAAAGGCCTGGCAGGTGGCTAAGAAGTTGCGGGCGTTTTGGACGGTGTGGAAGCCGACGATGTCGTTGGCCAGCAGGCTCTGGCAGACCTCGGCCCGGAACTCGGCCGGCAGGAGGGCCCAGTAGGCCGGCTCGGGCCAGGGGATATGGATAAAATGGTGGAGGATCGCCCGGCGGAAGCGGGCCCGGAACCAGCCGGGGGCCAGGTAAAGGTGGTAATCGTGGAACATCACCAGGGGGGGCTCCCGGGACTCGGCGGCCAGGTCGGCCAGCGCCTCGGCAAAGAGGCGGTTGACGGCCCGGTAGCCCTGACGCCAGGCCCGGTGGAGGGTGGGGCCGATGTTGGGGGTGTAAGGGGAGAACCACATGTAGTGTTGCAGAAACCACAGGAGGGGGTTGGCCACCCGGTCATAGTAAAGCTTATAGGCCCGCCGGGACGGAGTAAGGAGCTTGAGGGCCCCGGGTCGGTCCGGCCGGGTGATAAGGCCGCTCCGGGCCGCCTCCCGGTCGGCGTCGGAGAGGGCGGCCGCCACCCAGAAGGCCGGGACGTATTCGGTGACGGCAGCCAGGGCGGTGACCACCCCGCCGCTTCCCCGCCGGGCGGCAAGGCGGCCGTTGTCGTAATAAAATTCGAGGGGTCCCCGGTTGCTGGCGATAAGGAGGCGGCGGTCCCGGAAGAGTTCGCCGCAGAGCTCCAGAAGTCGGCCCTGGTGGGGGGTAATATCGGCCATGGCCCGCTTCCGCCCCAACATACCAGCCCCGAAGCTGGACTGTCAAACCCCCCGGGACTTATAATGACTTTCGGTATCCGGCTTCCTGGGCCGCTTTAGGCGCAAAAAGGCTGTGAAAGTCTGATGGACACCTCCCAGAGGAATCCCATGCTGGACCACCGGGGGCGGCGCCGGGTGGTGGTCACCGGCCTCGGGGTTATAAGTTGCGTGGGCAACACCGTCGACGAGTTCTGGGCCAGCCTGGTAAGCGGCCGGTCGGGCATCGGCCGGATGACCCTCATCGACCCCACCGGCTACCCCTGCCAGATCGCCGGCGAGGTGAAGAATTTTGACCCGAAAGACTACGTCGACGGCCGGGAGGCCAAGCGGATGGCCCGCTGTACCCAGTTTGCGGTGGCCGCCGCCCGGCAGGCCATTACGGCCGCCAACCTGAACCTGGAAAAGGTGGACCGGACCCGGGTGGGGGTCCTCCTGGGGAACGGCAACGGGGCCTTCGACGTCATCGACCGGGAGGCCCGGGTGCTCCTCAGTCGGGGCGGGATGCGGATCACGCCCCTCTTTGTTCCCCTGATCCTCCCCAATATGGCGGCCTCCCAGGTAAGCATCGTCTTCGGCCTTAAGGGCTACAACGCCACGGTGGTTACTGCCTGCGCCGCCTCGACCCACGCCATCGGGGAGGCGGTGGAGGTTATCCGGCGGGGGGCGGCCGACGTGATGGTGACGGGGGGCACCGAAGCCGGCATCTCCGAGTTCGGCCTAGCGGCCTTCTCCGTCCTGCGGGCCCTCTCCACCCAGAACGAACACCCCGAAAAGGCCAGCCGGCCCTTCGACGCCAGGCGGGACGGGTTCGTCCCGGCCGAAGGGGCGGCGGTACTGGTGGTGGAGGCCCTGGAGCACGCCCTGCGGCGGGATGCGCCCATCCTGGCCGAAATCGCCGGCTACGGGGTCTCGGCCGACGCCTACCACCTGGTGGCCCCCGACCCGGAGGCGGACGGGGAGGCCCGGGTGATGCGGGCGGCGCTGGAGGATGCCGGCCTCGGCCCCGAAGACGTAGATTATATAAACGCCCACGCCACATCCACCCCCCTGGGGGATGTGGCCGAGACGGTGGCCATCAAAAAGGTCTTCGGGGAGCGGGCCTACGCCATCCCCGTAAGCGCCACCAAGTCGATGGTCGGCCACGCCCTGGGCGGGGCCGGGGCCCTGGAGGCCGTCGCCTGCGTCAAAACCATAACCGAGGGCATTATCCACCCCACCATCAACCTGGAACATCCCGACCCCCAGTGCGACTTAGATTACGTGCCCCACAAGGCCCGCCGGGCCGACGTCCGGGTCGCCCTCTCCAACAGCTTCGGCTTTGGCGGCCAGAACGCCTGCCTGGTGTTTAGGGGGTTCAATGGGGTCTGAGGTCCAGCCGGCCTACCGGATGTGTTTCGTCTGCGGCTGGGAGAACCCCATCGGCCTTAAGGTGGCCTTCTACGCCCAGGACGGGCGGGTGCGGGCCCATTTTACCCCCGACGAGCGCCACCAGGGCTTTCCCGGCCTGGTCCACGGGGGAATTTTATTCGCCCTGCTGGACGAGGTTATAAGCCGGGCCGCTTACCTGCGGGGCGACTGGGTGCTCACCGGCCGGGTTGAGGTCCGCTACGCCCGGCCGGCCCGCGTCGGCGAGACCCTCAACCTGGAAGGCTGGGTGGAGCGGGCAGCCGGGCGGGGCTACCTGCTGGCCGGCCGGGTCACCAACCCGGCCGGGGAGGTCGTGGCCGAGGGGCGGGGGCTTTACGTGAAGCTCCCGACCCAGCTGCGGCGCCGGCTGGACGGGGGCATCCTGACCCGGCCAGAAACCCCGGCTTAGGTCGAAAAATCCACCACCGTGATGACATATTCGAAGCCCTCCTCCCGGGTCGGGGGCTCCAGCAGCTGGTGCATCCGGTAGATTACCGACTCCGGGATGACGTTGGCCCGCTGCCGGTTGCGCACCAGGGCCACCTCCAGGGGGGTCTGAATGAAGACGGCCACCGGCCGGGCCCCATACTTGCGGGCTAGCTCGATGTAGCGGCGGCGCCGCTCCCGGGTGACGGAGGTGGCGTCAACAACGATGTCGTTAAACCGGGAGTTGACCCCGGCCAGCAACCGCTCCAGGATGGTCTGCTCCAGCTCGACGACCACCGGCTGGAGGGGCTCGGCGTAGGGCTCAACGCTGAGCATGAAACGGAGGTCGTCCATGCACACCCGCCATTTGTCCGAAAGATATTTACGGGCGTAGGTCGTCTTGCCGGAACCGGGTATTCCGACCAGAACGTAAAGCTTTACCGGCGGGCGGCGCCACTGGGCCTGCATCTCCTGCCGAATTATGCCACATGCGCCGCCCGCAAGCGGGGTAGTCGATGGGCTACAATGGGAATTGGAGGAAAGCCCCGATGGGGCCGCAAGGCAATTTTGCCCGG
This sequence comes from Dehalococcoidia bacterium, assembly GCA_034432015.1. GTDB lineage: Bacteria > Chloroflexota > Dehalococcoidia > JAUQQI01 > JAUQQI01 > JAUQQI01. Next base: position 19,971 of record DAOUCL010000144.1, on the reverse strand, counting down.
GTAAACGGCCTTCGATTGCATTACCTGGGGTGGGGCGACCCGGCCCGGCCCCCGCTGGTCTTAGTCCACGGCTATACGGGCAATGCTTACGCCTGGCAGCCGGTAGCCCCCGGACTGGCTGAACACTTTTGGGTTATCGCCCCGGACCTCCCGGGCCACGGGGATTCCGACCCATTGCCCGACGGCTACACGATACAAAAATACGTGGCCATTTTCGGCCGATTCGTAGATGGGCTGGGTCTGGGGCGGTTTAACCTGGTGGGCCTCTCCATGGGCGGCCGGATCGGGCTTGTTTACGCCGCCGAAAACCCGGACCGGGTCGAACGGCTGGTTATTGTGGACATCGGCCCGCAGATATCCCGCCGGTGGTCCCAGCGACAGGCCGAGCCCGAACCGGAATTTTTTGAGTCGGTGAAGGAGGCGGCCGAGCGGCTTCGGCGGGGCAACCCGTACATTACGGCCGAGTACGCCCGGTTTATCGCCGCCCGGAGCCTTAAACAGCGGCCCGACGGCGGCTACGTCTGGAAGTGGGACCCCGCCCTCCGCCAGGGGGTGCGGGCCGTGCCCGAAATCGACTACTGGGAGGTCCTTAAACGGGTAAACTGCCCGACCCTGGTGCTCCGGGGGGAGGAAAGTCCCATCCTGGACCAGGACGTGGCCGAGCGGATGGTGCAGGTCCTTCCCAACGGCCGCCTGCGGGTAATTCCCCGGGCCGCTCACACCCTGCAGGAGGATAACCCGGCCGAGTTCTTGAAAACCTTAAAAGAGTTTTTCGGTCTGAGCTAAGCAATCCCGAGCGATGCAACCCGTAAAAGCCGTCTTTTTCGACGCAGGTATGACCTTAATCGGGCCGAGCCTTTTGCTCCAGGAGGTGATGGCCCTGGTCCTGGCCCGGCACGGGGTCGACGCCGACCTGGATGCCCTCCGGCTGGGCCTCGGGCGGGCCGAAGAGTACTACCTGGAGACGGTCCGGTCCGAGCGGGACATCTGGTCCGACCGGGGCCGGATCCTGGCCATGTGGCAGAACTACTACTGCACCGCCCTGCGGGCGGCCGGGGTGGAGGCCGACGAGGCCCGCCTGAAGGAGTGGGCCGCGGAGATAATCCGGGCCTTTGAGGACCCCGGCCTCTGGCAGCCGTACCCCGACGTGCCCGGGACGCTGGCGGAGCTGCGCCGGCGGGGCTACCGGCAGGGGGTGATTTCCGACTGGACCGGTCCCTTGGCGAAGATTCTGGCCGCCCACGGCCTCCTGGATTACCTGGATTTCGTCCTTACTTCTGGGGAGGTTGGGGTGGCCAAGCCGAACCCCCACTTTTTCCGGCTGGCCTTGCGTCAGGCCGGGGTGGGCCCCGACCGGGCCGTCCACGTGGGGGACACCTATTGGACCGACGTCCTGGGGGCCCGGGTGGCCGGAATCCAGCCCATCCTCCTTGACCGTAAAGGGACAAATCCGCCGGCCGACTGCCCGGTGATAACGTCGCTGGCGGAGCTACTGGTCCTTCTAGACGGGGCTGGCGGCCTAGAGACGTAGCAGGCTTGCCAGCCGCTCGGGCCGATGGATGGGGCCGACCACGGCCAGGTTAAGCCGGTCGGTCCGGAAGAGGCGGCGGGCCAGCCGAACGATATCGTCGGGGCTAACCCGGTCGACCTCGGCCATCACCTCTTCCACGGTCATAACCCTGCCCATCAGAAGCTCCTGGGTTCCCAACCAGCCGGCGTAACTGCGGGTATCCTCCAGCCTGAGCTCCAGGCGGCCCTTGACCAGCTCCTGGGCCTTTTTAAGCTCGGCATCCTCGACCCGGTCGGTCAGCCGGCCGAGCTGTTCGACGACGGCGGCCAGGGCTTCCGGCAGCCGGGCCGGTTCGACCCCGGCGTATACGGTCTCGGAGCCGGTATCCCGGAGATACTCGACATAACTGTGGACGTCGTAAACGAGGCCCCGCCGTTCCCGCAGCTCGAGGAAGAGCCGGCTGCTCATCCCGTCCCCGAGGATGACGTTGAGCAGGTCTAGGACCGGGCGGTCGGGGTCGGTAATGGCCAGGCCCGGCACGGCCAGACAGAAGTGGGCCTGTTCCGTTCGGCGGTAAACCTCGCCGGTTCGGGGGCCCGAGGCCGGGTCGGCGGCCGGGGTAAAGGCGGGGGGCTCGCCCGGCTCCCAGTCGTGCAGGCCGTGGTGGAGCAGGTCGAGGGCCTCCTCCGGGTTGAAGCGGCCGGCCACGGCCACCACCGCGTTGTTGGGGCGGTAGTTTCTGGCCCAGAAGTCCTGAAGCTGGCCCAGGCTCAGGGCCGAGACGGACTCTTTAGTTCCAGCCACATCCCGGCCGATGGGCTGGTTGGGCCACATCACCTGGTCGATGAGCAGGTCGACTAGCTGTTGGGGGGTATCGTTCACCATCCGCAGCTCTTCGAGGATGACCTGCCGCTCCTTCTCCAGCTCGGCCGGGGGGAAAAGGGGATTGCGGACCAGGTCGATGACCACCTCGGCGGCTACCCGGAAGTGTTGGGCCGGAACCTTGGCCCAATAGACCGTGAGCTCCCGGTCGGTGGCCGCGTTAAGGACTCCACCGGTGGATTCGATGGCCTCGCTAATAAGGCGGGCTTCGGGCCAGCGGGCCGTGCCCTTAAAGACCATATGCTCGATGAAGTGGCAGACCCCGGCCACCTCGTCGGGTTCGTAGCGGGAGCCGACGCCGATAAAGAGGCAAACGCTCACCGACCGGGCCGATGGGAGCTCCCCGAGAAGGACGCGCAGGCCGTTGGGGAAGGTAGTTTGCGTGTACATAGGGCGGTTCCCAATATATATTAACCCATAAGCCGGCCCGGCGGCCGACTTGACAGGAGCAGGCCGGTTGTTGCATCAATATGCAGCCCCCTTGGACGGCCGGGGGTGTCAGCCCGAAAACCAGCGGAAGGAGTGGAGGTTATGGCTAGACCGTTGCAGAACCAGCGCATCGCCATCGTCGGCGTCGACGAATCGGACGAAATCGGCATCGTTCCCAACAAGTCGCCCTTACAGCTCCACGCCGAAGCGGCCTACAACGCCCTGGCAGATGCCGGCCTCTCCATCAAGGATGTGGACGGCCTGCTTACGGCCGGGCCCTTTTCCACCCTGGTGGTGGCCGAATACCTGGGGATCGAGCCCCGTTTTACCGACTCGACGTCGGTGGGGGGCTCGTCTTTTGTTATTCACCTGGGCCACGCCGTGGCGGCCATCCGCCAGGGCTACTGCCGGGTTGCCCTGATAACCCACGGCGAATCCGGCCGCTCCGCCCGCACCCGCCCGCCCCTCTTCCAGGGCCTGCCCGAAAGCCAGTATGAGGTCCCCTACGGCATCATCGGGGCCCCGGTCCGGTACTCGCTGGCCTGCATGCGTTACATGCACCAGTACGGGGAGGAGCGCACCCGGCAGGCGCTGGCCGAGATTGCGGTGGCAACCCGAAAGTGGGCCCAGCTTAACCCCAAGGCCCTTATGCGGGACCCCTTGACCTTTGAGGATTACCATAACTCCCGCTGGATCTCGTATCCTTTTCACCTTTATGACTGCTGTCTGGTGACCGATGCCGGCGGGGCGGTAGTGGTGACCACTGAGGAGGTGGCCCGCTCCTGCCGCAAGCAACCCGTCTGGATCCTGGGGGCGGCCGAGGGCCACGACCACAACATGATCTCGACGATGCCCGACCTTACCCGTACCATCGCCTACCGGACGGGCCCGACCGCCTTTGAACGGGCCGGCGTAACCCACGACGATATCGACTTGGCCATGATTTACGATTCGTTTACGTATACGGTGCTGGTTACCCTGGAAAGCCTGGGGTTCTGCGGCCCGGGGGAGGGGCGCGACTTTGTGGCCGGTCAGCGCACGGCCCCGGGCGGGGATTTCCCAATGAACACCAACGGCGGCGGCCTCTCGTATACCCACTCGGGCATGTACGGGGTGTTTCTCATCCTGGAGGCCGTCCGCCAGCTCCGGGGCGAGTGCGGGGCCCGTCAGGTCGTGCACAAAAAGGATAAGTCCCAGCCCGCCAAAATCGCCCTGGTCCACGGCACGGGCGGCAGCCTCTCCTCGTGCGGGACCGCCATCCTGGCCCGAGATTAAATCCTGACCAGCCAAGGAGGTAGACTAAGATGACCCAGGCCGAACAGCGCCCGTTACCCGTTCCCCAGCCGGAGTCGGATTTTTACTGGGAAAAGTGCCGCCAGCACGAGCTGTGGCTCCGCAAGTGCAACGACTGCCAGAAGGCCTATTTCTACCCCCGGGAGATCTGCCCCCACTGCTTTTCCCGGAACACCGCCTGGGTGAAGGCGAGCGGCCGGGGCACCCTGCACACCTACGCCATCGTTTACCGGCCCCCGACCCCGGCCTTCCGGGACAAGCTGCCCTACGTGGTGGCGCTGGTAGAGCTTGAGGAGGGCCCCCGGATGCCAACGAACCTGGTGGGGATTGAGCCGGACCCGGCCAGGATTAAAATCGGCATGCCGGTGGCGGTCGACTTCGAGGACGTGTCTGAGACTATTTCGTTGCCCGTCTTTCGGCCGGCAAACCCGGCCTAGGGCCCCCCGGTGGGTGAGGCGGTAACCCGCCGTCCCAGTCACGGACCTACCCCGTCGCAGGCTGGGGGCCCACGGCCGCGGGTCCTGCCGGACCCTTGATTAGGGCCGGCGGTTTGGGTGCCGAAAGCACCGAAAAGCCCTAGCCGGCGGCCTTGCGGGGTATAATTTTAAGCGAGACCCCGTTTATGCCGACCGAGACCGCCGCAGCCCCAGCCCTAAAGCCCGTTATCGACCGGATCGAGGCCGACCGCACCTTCGGCCGCCTTACCGGCTGGCTGAAGAACCCCGACCGGTCCGGCCTCCTCGAGGTGGAGCTGGTCCGCCCGGCCCGGCCCGCCGTCCTCGGCCGCCTGCTCGGTCGGGTGCCGGGACCGATGGTCGTCCTGACGGCCAGCCCGGAGGCCGCCAAGCAGCTGGCCGACCAGATGCGCCTCTGGGCCGAGGCCGGCCGGGAGGTGGCGGTCTTGCCGGAGCCGGAGGGCCTGCCCTACCAGCGGGTGGCCGCCGAACCCTTCGGCCGGCAGGCCCGGCTCGGCCTCCTTTACCGGCTGGCGGGCCTAGGGGAGCCCCCGGCGGCCCTGGTGGTGTCCGCCCCGGCCCTGCTGGCAGGCCTGCCTTCCCCGGAGCAGCTTCGGCAGTCGGCGGTTATTCTCGAGGCGGGGATGCGCCTTCCGCCCGAGGCCCTGGGCCGCCGGCTCCTGGCCCTCGGGTATGAGCCGGCCACGGTGGTTACAGTGCCGGGTACCTTCGCCCGGCGGGGCGGTATCGTCGACTTTTACCCCCCAACCGAGCCCTGGCCGGTGCGGGTCGAGTTTTTCGGGGACGAGGTGGACAGTCTGCGCCACTTTAACCCGGCCGACCAGCGGTCGGTGGGCCTCATCCGCCGGGCCGTCGCCGGCTTGGCCCGGGGCCTGGTGCCGGACCCGGAGGGCCTCGAGCGACTGCGCCGAACCGGGGCCGAGGGCCTTCGGGCTGAGGCCCGGCTCCGGCTGGCCGATGAGGTGCGCCGGCTTGAGGCCGGCGAATGGTTCGACGGGGTTGAGTTTTACGGGCCCTTCTTCAACCGCTCGTCCCTGTTTGATTATCTGCCGGCCGGCACCCTGCTGGTCGTCGACGGGCCGGATGAGCTCAGGGCCTTCTGCCACGAGCTTCACCGTCAGGCCGAGGACCTCCGCTCGGCCCAGGTCGGCCGGGGGGAGCTGCCCGCCGACTTTCCCCGCCCGTACCTCCACCCGGACGAGGCTGTCCGGCGGTGGTCGGGGGTGCGGCCCAGGCTGGGGCTGGTGGATTGGCCCGCCCGGCCCGACGGCCTCGGCTTTGGGTGGGTCGAGGCGGCCGGTTTTGGGGGCCGGGTGGAGCGGGCCCTGGCCGCGGCGGCCGACCTGGGCCGCCGGGGTGAGACCGTAATCATCGCCAGCCTCCAGCGGGAGCGGCTGGCCGAGCTTCTGCCGCCCGACTCCGGCCGGGTCCTGCTGGTCGACGCCTCCGTTGCCGGCGGCTGGGTGATGCCCGGCCGGGACGGGGTGGAAACCGTCCATTTCTTCACGGACGCCGAGCTTTTCGGCTTCGTGCGGGCCCGGCGGGGGGAGCGGCGCCGGCTTGCCAGGGTCGAACAGCTGCTGGCCGACCTTACGGTCGGGGATTACCTGGTCCACGAGGAGTTCGGGGTCGGCCGTTTCCGGGGACTGGTCCGGGGGGTAGACCGGGGGGCCGAACGGGATTACTTTCTCATTGAATACGCCGACGGCGACCGGCTTTACGTTCCGGCCGACCAGGCGGACCGGATAACCCGCTATTACGGCGCCGGGGACCGGCCCCCTGCCCTCACCCGACTCAGTTCGGGGGAGTGGGGCCGGGCCAAGGCCCGGGCCCGGCAGGCCGCCCTCAACATCGCCCGGGAACTGCTGGAGACCCAGGCGGTGCGCCAGGTCATCACCCGGCCGCCTTATTCGCCCGACACCCCGTGGCAGGCTGAGCTGGAGGCCGCCTTCCCCTACGCCGAGACCCCCGACCAGCTGGCGGCCATCCGGGCCGTGAAGGCCGACCTGGAAGGGGAGCGGCCGATGGACCGGCTTATCTGCGGGGACGTCGGCTACGGTAAGACCGAGGTGGCCCTGCGGGCCGCGTTCAAGGTGGTGCAGGACGGCCGGCAGGTGGCCGTTCTGGTGCCCACCACGGTGCTGGCCGAACAGCACTACCAGACCTTCCGGAGCCGGCTGGCGGCCTTTCCCGTTCGGGTTGAGGTCTTGAGCCGGCTGCGGTCGGAGCGGGAGCAGGCGGAGGTAATCCGGGGCCTCCGGGAGGGGTCGGTGGACATCGTTATCGGTACCCACCGGCTCCTCCAGCCCGATGTGGTCTTTAAAAACCTGGGGCTTTTGGTCGTCGACGAGGAGCACCGGTTCGGGGTACTCCATAAGGAGGGGTTTAAACGGCTCCGGCGGGAAGTGGACGTTCTAACCCTTTCGGCAACCCCGATCCCCCGCACCCTTTACCTGGCCCTTACCGGCCTGCGGGAGCTGAGCCTGATGGATACGCCCCCCGAAGAACGCTTGCCGGTGAAGACCTTCGTAGGGGAGTACGACGAGCTGCTGGTCCGGCAGGCGGTCCTGCGGGAGCTGGACCGGGGCGGACAGGTCTTCTACGTCCACAACCGGGTCTACGATATCGAGCTGGTAGCCCGGCGGCTTAAAAGGCTGGTCCCCGAGGCCCGCTTCGCCATCGGCCACGGGCAGATGCCCGAGGAGGCCCTGGAGCGGGTGATGGTCGACTTTACGGCCGGCCGCTACGACGTCCTCGTCTGTACCACCATCATCGAGGCCGGCATCGACCTGCCCAACGTCAACACCCTAATTGTGGACGAGGCCGACCGCTTCGGCCTGGCCCAGCTTTACCAGCTCCGGGGCCGGGTGGGTCGTGGGAGCAACCAGGCCTACGCCTATTTCTTGACGGCCCCCGGCAGGCGGCTTACGGAGGCGGCCCGGCGGCGGCTTCGGGCCATTCTGGAGGCCTCCGAGCTTGGGGCCGGGTATCAGGTGGCCCTGCGGGACCTGGAGATCCGGGGGGCCGGAAATCTCCTCGGGGTTGAGCAGAGCGGCCACATTGCGGCGGTGGGGTTTGAGCTTTACTGCAAGCTCCTGGCCGAGGCGGTGGCCGAGCTTAAGGGGGAGCGCCCCCGCCCAACCCCGCCCCCCGAGCCCCTTACGGCGGTGGACCTGGCCCTGCCGGCCTACCTGCCGGCCGACTACGTGGGCGACGTGGGTCTGCGGCTTCAGCTTTACCGGCGGCTGGCCCAGGTTCGGGACCCGGCCGAGCTGGAGGAGCTGGCCACCGAGCTTAGGGACCGGTTTGGTCCGTACCCGGCCCCGGTTCAGAATCTGCTGACCCTGACCCGGCTTAAGCTGCTGGGGGCCCGGGCCGGTGTCGAGTCCATTACGACCTATGACGGGCGGGTTATTTTAAACTTCCGCCGTCCCGTTGGGGCCGAGCGGTGGCGGGAGCTGGGCCGAAGGCTTAAACTTCCCCTGGAGGGCGGCCCTACCCAGCTCCGGGTGGAGCGCCAGCAACTGGGGCGAAACTGGGTGCAGGGACTCGACCGGCTCCTGGCCGAGCTGGCGGGGCTGCTGACGACGGCTTGAGGAGACCGCCCGTGGACGAGGTAACCCAGTTGGCAACCTTTGTGGCGACCTTTGACCGGTTCCCGGCCCGGGCCTTAAAACTTGCCCGGTTCGGGTTTTTAGACTGGTTCGGGGTAGCCCTGGCCGGGTCCCGCTGGCCGGCGGCCGAAATTCTGGCCGACTGGGCCCGGTCCCTGGCCGAGAAGGGGGTAAGCACCGTGGTGGGCCGGGGGTTTAAAACCGGTCCCGACCGGGCGGCCCTCCTCAACGGGACCTTTGCCCACATCCTCGATTTCGACGACACCCACCCCGAGGTCATCCTCCACGCTAGCGCGCCCGTTTGCGCCGCCCTGCTGGCCCTGGCCGAACCCCTCGGGGCCTCCGGCCGGCAGGTCCTGGAAAGTTACATCGTCGGGTTCGAGGCGGGGGTTCGGGTGGCCCGGGCCCTCTGGCCCTCCCACTATGAGCGGGGCTGGCACATGACCGGCACGGCGGGGTCGCTGGCCGCCGCGGCCGCGGCGGCCCGGCTGCTGGGGCTAGGCCCCCAGGAAACGGCGGCGGCCCTCAGCCTGGCCGCCACCCAGGCGGGGGGTCTCCGGGTAAATTTCGGAACGATGGCCAAGTCCCTGCATGCCGGCCGGGCGGCGGCCAACGGGGTAGTTTCGGCCCAGCTTTCGGCCCGGGGCTTCACCGCCGCCCCCAACGGCCTCACGGGCCGGCTCGGGTATATCTCGGTGACGGCCGAAGGGGGGAACCCGGCGGTCCTGGCGGCCGGCCTTGGGGAGCGGTGGGAGATTGAAGAAAACTCCTTTAAACCTTTCGCCTGCGGCCTGGTAACCCACCCGACTATCCAGGCGGTGCTGGAGCTCCGGGCTCAGGTGGGAGGCGGCCTAGAGAGGCTCGAAAGGCTGCGCGCCCGGGTTAATCCCCTGGTGCTGGAGCTTACGGGCATTCCCCGGCCGGAGACGGGCCTTCAGGGCAAGTTCAGCATTTACTACGCGGCGGCCGTGGCCTGGGTGGACGGGAAGGCCGGGGAAGCCCAGTTCACCGACGGGGCAGTCCGCCGCCCGGAGGTGAGGGCCCTTTTGGGGCGGGTCCAGGTCGAGGCCGACGGAAACCTCAAGCCCGACGAGGCGGTTGTGGAGGTAACCCTGGTCGACGGCACCACCTACCGGCGGAGCGTCCACGGCCAGAAGGGTACCCCGGCCAACCCGATGACCGAGGCCGAGCTGGCCGAGAAGTTTCTAGACCTGGCCACACCAACCCTGGGGGCAGGCCGGGCCCGGGAGCTTCTGGGGGCCCTGGGGGAGCTGGAATCCCTGCCGAACGTGGCCGTGTTGATGGGGCTGGCCGCCGGCCCGGGGGATTAGCGGGCGCCGGCGTAGGTTTCGGCCGTCTCCAGCCTGGCCAGCTCCTCGAAGAGGGCCCGCTGTCGGTCGGTGAGGCGGGTGGGGAGCACCACCCGAACCCGGGCGTAAAGGTCGCCCCGCTGCGACGGGTTCTCCGGCCGGGGCATGCCCTGACCCCGGAGGCGGAAGACCTGGCCGTTCTGCGTCCCCGGCGGGATCTTCAGGATAAGCTTGCCGGTGGAGGTCGGCACCTCCACCTCCCCGCCCAGGATGCAGGTGGTGAGCTTTACGGGGACCTCCACGTAGAGGTCGTCGCCCTTGCGCTCAAACTGGGGGTCGGGCCTCACCTTCGCCCGGAAGCTCAGGTCACCCAGGCCGGGCACGGTCACCCGCACCACATCCCCATCCCGGACGCCCGGGGGGATCCGCACCTCCACCCGGTGGGCCCGGCCGTCGGGGCCGATGATGTCGTAGGGTTTCACCGCCCCGGTGTAGGCGTCGGCCAGGGTGACCTCCAGCTCTTGCTCCGCCCGGCGACCCGGCCGCCGGCCGGCGGCCCGCTCAAAGTCGCCGAAGAAGGTGCGGAAGAAGTCGGAGAAGATGTCCCCGCCCAGCAGGTCCTCCAAAGTCCCGTAGACCCGCCGGGAGCCGGCGCGGCGGCCCCGGCCGGGCTGCTGCTCGAAGCCGAAAATGCCCCAGTCGAAGGGCTGGCCCTGGGCCCCGCCCCCGGACCGGGCCCACTGCTCGTAAAGCTGCCAGTTGGCCCCGAGGGCGTCGTAGCGGCGGCGCTTCTCCGGGTCGGAGAGCACCTCGTAAGCCTCGTTTATCTCTTTAAACTTCTCTTCGGCTTCTTTGTTGCCCGGATTCCGGTCCGGGTGGTAAAGCTTGGCCAGCCGCCGATACGCCCGCCGGATCTCCTCTTCGGTGGCGTTTCTGGGTACGCCCAAAATCTTGTAATAATCTTTGTACTCCATACGCCTGATCTCCTTTTAAGGGCCCGGGGCCGCCTCGGCTTCGGGACGCCCCGCCGGGCGCCGGGCCACCTTAACCTGGGCCGGGCGGACCACCCGGCTGTTCAGCTTGTAGCCCGGCCGGAGGACCTCCAGGATCTGCCCCTCCTCGGCCGCCTCGGTCTCCTCGGTGGCGACGGCCTCATGCTCCCACGGGTCGAATTTGGCCCCGACCGGCTCAATCTTTTTAAGGCCCTCGGCCTCGAGGACCTGCCAGAGCTTGCGGTAGATAAGGGCAATCCCGTCGGCCCAGTCGGCTTCGGCCCCCTCGGTGGGCCGGTGCTTAAGGGCCCGCTCGAAGTCGTCGAGGATGGGCAGGAAGCGTTCGATTATGCGGGCCCGGGTTGCCCGGGCCAGGTCCGCAAACTCCTGCTCCACCCCCTTTCGGTAGTTGATAAAGTCGGCTTGGAGCCGCTGGAGCATCCCCAGGTATTCTTCGTTCTGCCGCCTGGCCGCTTCAAGTTCGGCCAGGAGGACCTCGGCCGGCGGGGTCTCAGCCGCCGGCTGAGCCTTGGGTTGGGCCTCGGGGTCGTGCTGTTCGGTCATAGCTGTAGACCACCATCCTTACTAGGATTTTTCAGGCCGAGCTCGGCCAGCAGCTCATCGACTAGGCCGATGAGCTGGTCGGCCGAAGACCCGACGGCCGCCTGGGATATCTGCCGGCGAAGTTCCAGGAGGCGGGCCGTGACCGAAAGGATGAGCTCAACCCCGGCCAGGTTGGCGCCCCGCTCCTCGACCAGGTATTTGATCTGGCGGAGCCGGGCAATATCGGCCGGGGAGTAGAGCCGGCGCCGGCCGTCGGTTCGGAGGGGCTCGAGCAGGCCCAGCCGCTCGTATTTGCGCAGGGTGTTTACGTGCAGGTCTACGAGCCGGGCGGCCCGGCCGATGAAATAGGCTGACTGACCGGCCACGGCCTCACCTCCCCTAAGAATCGTAGCATCTAACACAACCTGTGTCAAAAACAGCGGTGAGCTTTGGGCCGGCTCGGGCAGCCGTTATAATCAACGGTGGCGGGGGTGGGCCGAGCCCCGGCGCCGTAAGTTAGCGCGGTTGGGGAGGCTGAAGATGGCGGAGATTTTGTTAATCAGCGGGTCCTGGGAGGTTCGGGTCCTGCTTAAGGCGGAGCTGGAAGAGCATGGCCACTGCGTCCATGCCCTCGATTCCCTCGCCGACGGCCTTGAATATTTAAAACAAAGGCCCTGGCCGCCCGACCTTATCCTGGTGGATACAACCCAGCTCCTTATCTCCGATGAAGACCTGCGCCAGCTCCGAGAGGCCGCCGAGGGTGTGCCCATTATCCTAAGCATCGGCCCGACCGACCTGGGTCGGGCCGACTTCAAGCCTGGGGGCGACGTGCAGGTGCTGCGCCGACCCTTGATGGTGCGGGATGTGGTCGCCCGGATCGAGAAGACTTTAAGCTAAAAAGCCCATCCTTCCTTCGGATGTGTTAAAATACCCCGTCTGAGAACCTGACTGCGCATCTGGCGGTCTCGTGCCCCCGATCCTCGGGTCAAGTTTTCGGCCTTAAGGTGCGGCCGGGCTGATTCTGAGGCGAAAGCCAAAGAGGCGGCCCATAACATGAACTTCCGGTGCTTGGTCCTTTTGCGGGATCTGGTAAAATAAACCAGCAACAACCATGGAGGTAAATGCCGATGGCCCGAGTCAGAGTTGTAGCCCTGGATGAGGTTCGGCGTACGCGCAGCCGGGTCCGTCAGGAGGTGGAGCGCTTTAAAGAGGCCCTTCGGGACCTACCTGAGCTGCACCGGCAGGGGCAGACGAAAGTGTTTCAGCTTGAGCCGAATGAGAAGCTGTCCACCGTGCGGATTCGGTTGCGGACGGCGGCGCGGGAACTGGGCCTCCGGATCCGGGTCTTTCGGCAGAACGAGAACGAGCTGGCGGTCCGGCTTTACGAGTAGGGCCCGCCTTGCCGTCGGGCCCGAGCCGGGCCGTCCGGTTCCATGCCGAAAATATCGGCCGTAATCCCGACGTACAACGAGGCCGAAAACCTACCCGGTCTCTGCGCCGCCCTCTTAAAACTACCCCTTCCCGGTCGGCTGGAGATTTTAATTATCGACGATAACTCCCCCGATGGGACCGGCCGGGTCGCCGAGGAGCTCGCCCGGGTTCTGGGCGGCCGGCTCCGGGTGGTTCACCGTCCCCGCAAGCTGGGCCTGGGCACCGCCTATATCGCCGGCTTCCGGCAGGTGCTGGCCGACGGGGCCGACCTGGTCGTTCAGATGGATGCCGATTTCTCCCACTCCCCCGAGTACCTGGTGCCCATGGTCGAGCTTACCCGGGACTACGACGTGGTGGTCGGGTCCCGCTGGGTTCCGGGCGGGCAGGTGGACCCCCATTGGGGCCTTTTGCGGCGGCTCCTCAGCCGCTGGGGCGGGGTCTACGCCCGCCTCATCCTCGGCCTCCGGGTGGCCGACCCCACCACCGGGTTTAAAGTTTTCCGGCGGGAGGCCCTGGCCCGCATTCCCCTCAACCGGGTCGTTTCTAACGGCTACGCCTTCCAGGTGGAAATGGCGTATCTTTGTGAGTTGATGGGACTGCGGATTTGCGAATACCCCATCGTCTTTCGGGACCGCACCCGGGGCCGCTCAAAGATGACCCTTGGGGTCGCCCTGGAGGCCGCCTGGCGGGTGCTTGAGGTGAGATGGCGAAACCGGAAGGTCGGCCCCCCGGCAAAATCGACCTGACCTTTCTCCTGTTGGGCGCCCTGCCCGTCATCCTCCTCTATTTTCCCGGCCTTGCCGGCCAGGGCACCCTGGTGCCCACCGATTACCCTTACCGGTTCTTGCCCTTCCGGCCTTTTGCCGCCGAGCAGGGGGTTCCTCCTGTCCAGAACGAGCTTTCCGCCGACCTGCTCTTAGAAAATTACGTTTGGAAGAGCTTCGCCCGGGCCGAGCTCAGCCAGGGGCGGCTGCCCCTCTGGAACCCTTATATCTTTGGCGGGACCCCATTCCTGGCCGGGTATCAGCCGGCCGTCCTTTACCCCCTGGGGGTCATCTTCTGGGTTCTGCCCCTTCACCTGGCCTACGCCTGGTTTAACGCCCTGCACCACTGGCTGGGGGTTGTCTTTATGTATCTTTTCCTGCGGCGGGTGGGGCTGGGCCGGCCGGCGGCCCTCTTCGGGGGGCTGGCTTACGGCCTTTCGGGGTTTATGGTGGTGGGGACCATCTGGCCGATGGTCCTTTCGGTGGCGGCCTGGGTCCCGGCCCTGCTCTGGGCCGTTGCGGGCTGGGCCGACGGGGCGGCGGCCGGGCGGGTAAGCTTGCGGTGGCTCTTGGCCGGGACGGTTGCGGCCGCCATGGTCCTTTACGGGGGCCATCCCGAAATCGCCTTTTACGGGTTCGTAACGGCCGGGGCCTACGGGCTTTACCGGCTGGCGGGGGTCCTGGGGTCGGGGGCCGACGGGCTCCGCCGGGCGGGACTGATGGCCGCCGGGGGACTGGGGCTGGCCATCCTCGGGGTTCTGCTGGCCGCGCCCCAGCTCGGACCCTTTCTGGAGCTGGCCGGTCAGAACTTCCGGACGGGTCTGACCACCTACGAGGAGGTGGTGGGCTGGGCCTATCCGCCCCGCCAGCTCCTTGCTTACGTTATCCCTGACGTTTTCGGCAACCCGACCGCCCGGGCTTATTTCGACCCGTGGCGGCTGGAGGTTAGGCCCTTTGAAAGCCCCCGGGACGCCGCCGGAAACCCCCGGCCCTACCCCTTCTGGGGGGCGAAAAACTACGTGGAAGGGGCCGTCTACGTCGGGATCCCCACCCTTATCCTGGCCTTCTTGGGCCTGGTCACCTGGCGGCCCCGGGGGCCGGTCTTTTTCTGGGCCGGGTTCGGTTTAGTTTGCCTAGCCCTGGCCTTCGGAAGCCCCCTTTACCGGCTGGTCTGGGTGATACCGGGGGCCGACCAGCTCCACACGCCCTTCCGCTGGGCCTTCCCGGCCGGCCTGGCCCTGGCCGTCCTCGGGGCCTACGGTTTAGAAGGGGTCGGGGGGACAAAAGGAGCCGGGGCGGGGCTCGGCCGGCTGGTGGGGACCGGGCTGGGGGTTGGGGGTATCGTCCTGGGGGTTGCCCTCGTGGCCGCCTTTATCTTTCTCGGGGCCGGGGTTAAGGCCGCGGCCGGGGAAGTTCTGGCTCGGTCGGAAGCCATTAAAAACGCCTTCGGCTCGGCCGAAGCCTTTGCCGCCTACGAAGGCCTTCAGGTTTTGCGGGCCCTGGGGTTTGTGGCCCTGGCCGGGCTGGCCCTCCGGTTCCGGCCGGTCCTAGTCGGGGCGGTGCTGGCCGCCGACCTGCTGGTGTTCGGGTTAGGCTATTTGAGGTTCGGCGACCCCCGGTGGCTGGAATTTGTGCCCCCGGCCGTTCGGCAGCTCCGGGCCGAACCGGGACCCTTCCGGATTGTCAGCTTCGGGTCCGAAGATATTCTGCCGCCCAACCTGGCCCAGCTTTACGGACTGGAGGACATCCGGGGCTACGATTCGGTCATACCGGGCCGGTTCGTCCGGCTCTGGGAGCTTATGGAACCGCCCCAGGGCCTGCTTTATAACCGGCTTTATAAACTAGTAGACCCCCGGTCGCTGGACTCCCGTATTCTGGACCTTTTAAACGTCAGGTTTGTCTTGAGCGCCGAGCCGTTGGGACGTCCGGGCTGGCGGCTGGTCTACGCCGGGGAGGTTAATATCTACGAGAACCCGGACGTTCTGCCCCGGGCCTTTCTCGTTTACCGGGTGGAGGCCGTGGCCGATGAGGCCGAAGCCCGGGGTCGGCTGGCCCGGCCGGACTTCGACCCGGGTGCCGTGGCCGTAATCGAGGCCGGTCCGGCCCAATCGGTCGGGGCCGGACCCCCGCCCGGCCGCCCCCCAACCCTGGCCATTTCAGGGCGCAGTCCGGGCTACTGGGCCTTCGAAGTGGAGACCGAGAGCCCGGCCCTGCTGGTGATTTCCGAGGCCTATTTCCCGGGCTGGTCGGCAACGGTGGACGGCCGTCCGGCCCAGGTCTTCCCGACGAACCTGGCCCTCAAGGGGGTACCCGTTCCGGCGGGCGGGCACCGGGTGGAGGTGGTTTACCGGCCCCTAAGCTTCCGCGTTGGCCTTTATCTAGCCGGCCTGGGGCTGGCCGGCCTTTTCCTCCTGACGGCGGTGGTGGGCCTCTGGCGGCTGAGCCGGGCCGAGGGTGGGGCGGCATTGGGGGTTCTGCGCAACAGCCTCTTCCCGATGGCCGCCCAGCTCTTCAACCGGACGGTGGACCTCGGCTTTGCGGTGCTGATGGCCCGCCAGCTGGGACCCGAGCCGGTGGGCCGCTACGCCTTCGCCGTGGCGGTCTTCGGCTATTTTTCCACCTTTGCGGAGTTCGGCCTCAACACCCTCCTTACCCGAAACGTGGCCCGGGACCGCCGCCTTGCCCCGGTGGAGTCCGGGGTGAACCTGGCCGTCCGGCTGGGCTTCTCGGCGGCCTCGGCGGGCCTAGTGCTGGGCCTGCTGGGGGCTTACGGGGCGGTTTTTGGGGGGCTTACGGCCGACACCTTCTGGGCGACGGTTCTGCTGGTGCTGGGCCTGGGGCCGGGAAGCGTTGCGGCCATTTTAAGCAGCCTTTTTTACGCCCACGAGCGGGCCGAGTACCCGGCCCTGCTCTCCATTCTGACCACCCTGGTCAAGGTCGGCCTGGGGGTGCCGGTGCTTCTTCTGGGGGGCGGAATCGTCGGTTTGGCGGCGGTCTCCATCGTCACCAACATCGTTACGGCCCTGGCCTTCCTGACCGCCCACCGTCGGGTGCTCGGCCCCCTGGTTGCGACCTTTGACCCGGCGTATGCCCGGGGGCTCTTGGGCCAAGCCTGGCCCCTTTTTGTTAACAACCTCCTTAACGGCCTCTTTTTCCGGGTGGATGTGGTGTTGCTTAAGGGCATCGCCGGGGACCTGCAAACGGGCTATTACAACGTGGCCTATAAATTCATCGACGGCGCCCAGGTTATTCCGGCGTTTTTTACCCTGGCCGCCTTTCCCGTCGTCAGCCGGCTGGCCGCCGCCCAGCCGGACCGGGTGGGGGCGGCGGTGGGGCGGGGCCTGCGGGCCCTTTTTATCGCGGCCGTGGGTTTGGGCCTCTTCGGGGCCGTCTTTGCGGAGGACCTGGTAGTCCTCCTCTTCGGGGAGGAGTTCAGGCCGGCGGCGGTGGCCCTGGCCCTCCTGGTCCTGCACATGCCGCCCGGGTTTTTAAACAGCTTTTTGCACTATGTTCTCATCGTGTATAACCGACAGCGGGCGGTGACCTGGTGCTTTGCCGGGGCGGTAGCCTTCAACGTTGGGGCCAACGCCCTCCTCATCCCCCTCTGGGGCTACCGGGCCGCCGCCTTAAACACCGTCCTTACGGAGCTGGTCCTGCTGGTGCCCTTCTGGGTCCTGACGGCCCGACACGTCCGGCTTTCGCCGCTGGGGATAACCGCCCCGACCCTGGCGGCCGCCCTGCCCGCCGCCGGGGCCATGCTTTTGGCCCGGCCCTTCTCCCCCCTGCTGGCCTTTGGGCTGGGCCTGGTCCTTTACCCGGCGGGGCTGGCGGCCACCGGGGCCCTCCGGCGGGAAGACCTGAGCCTGCTGCGGGCCCTACTCCGGACGATGCTGGGGCGCCGGTGATGGGAGGTCTGGGGTGGGCTTAAATTCCGGGGGCGCCGAACGGGCCGTCCGATTTGCTTGCCTGCTTGTGGTCTTAGTGGGCTTTGGCCTCCGGGTTTACCGGCTGGGGGCCCAGAGCCTCTGGTACGACGAGGGCTTCAGCGTCTGGCTTGCCTGGCAGCCTTTGCCGGCCATAACCTTGGGCGATTTTAACCCGCCCCTTTATTACTATCTGCTCCACTTCTGGGTTTCGGCGGCCGGAACCGGCGAGTTTGCCGTTCGCTTCCCCTCGGCCTTTTTCGGGGTGCTCACTGTGGCCGCAACCTTTGCCCTCGGCTCGGCCGTCTTCGGGCCCACGGCCGGGCTTTTCGGGGCGGCCCTGGCGGCCCTATCGCCCTTTCTCATCTGGTATTCCCAGGAGGCCAGGATGTACGCCCTGGGGGTTCTGCTGGGGGTTTTGGCCTCCTGGCTGGCCTGGCAGGGGTTCAACGGCCGCCGGACCTGGGTGGCCTATGCCCTGGTGGTGGCCGCCGGGGCCTACACCCACTATCTGACGCTTTTGGTCCCCCTGGGCCACGCCGTCTTTGCAGCCGGCCGGTTCGTGAGCCCGAAGGGCCGGCCGGCCGTCCGGGCCTGGCTCTTGGCCGCGGCCTGGGCCGGCCTGGCCTACCTGCCCTGGCTTCCGGTAGCTGACGCCCACGCCCGGCTTCAGACCTACTGGGCCGGGCGGCCGGACCTTTTACGGCTTTTCGAGGACGCCTTGGCCCGGTTTGTGGGCGGGTATTCCCTGGAGGCCGAAAAGGCGCTGGTTTTCGGCTACGGCTTTCTGGCCGCGGCCATCCTGGGCCTTCTTCGGGCCCTCTTTGCTGGGCCAAGGGCCCGGGCCGGGGCCCTCCTCCTCGGGTCGGTAGGTATCCTGCCGGTGGGGGTGATTCTGGGGCTGGCCTACCTGCGGCCTAAGTTTGAGCCGAGGTATCTTATTTTCGTCTGGCCGGCGCTGGCCCTGCTGGGGACCGGGGTCGGGCGGGGCCTCCGGCCGCTGGGCCTTATCTTGGCCGCCGTGACGGCCCTTGCGGTGGGGATACCGGGGCTGGCGGCCGATTATAACCTTTACGCCGACCCCCGTTACGGCAAGGATCTCTGGCGGGAGGTGGGCCGGATGCTTAACGGGTGGGTCGGGGATGACGAGGTCGTAATCCTCAACTCGGGCCACGCCTTCCCGGTATTTGCCTATTACTACCCCAGGCCCAACTGGGTGCCCCTGCCCCCCGACCCGCCCCCATCCCCCCTGGTCGACCGGCCCCTCGGGCCGGAGGTGGGGCCGGTCCTGGCCGAGGCCCTGGAAGGCCGGCGGGGGGTTTGGGTGGTGCGCTGGCAGGACCGGGTGGCCGACCCGACGGATATCGTCCGGACGCTCCTGGACCGGGTGGGTTACCACACCCCGGTCCCGCCCCTTTTCGGGGCCATCCGGGTGGAGCACTACGTGCTTTACGGCGACCTGGCCGAGCTTACCCGGTTTGAGCCCCGGCAGCCGCTGGGCTGGGAGTTTCGGGGGGAGGTAAGGCTGCTCGGCTACGACCTGCGGCCCATCGGCCGCGCCGCCGTGGAGTTCGTGTTTTACTGGCAGGCGTTGCGGCCGCCAACGGAGGCGTATAAGATGAGCGTCCGCATCGTCGACGAACAAAGGCAGATCCTCGCCCAGGAGGACGGCTGGCTGGCGGGCGAGGCCTACCCGACCACCCGCTGGCCGCCGGGAAGGCTCGTCCTGGGCCGGCTGCGTCTGCCGGTGCCCCCGGAACTGACCGCCGGTCGGTACGACCTCGACTTTGTGTTTTACAAAGACGACTTAAGCTGGACCGACGATGTGCGCCACCTCGGATCCGTGGAGGTCGGCCCGCCCGGGGGTTAACCCCGGACTCATCCGGGCCGGGGGGCTGCTGGCCGTTGCCATCGGCTTCGGCCTGCGGGTTTACCTGCTGGACCGGCAAGGCCTCTGGTTTGACGAGGCCTTCAACCTTTCGGTTGCCGGAAGCGGCTGGCCCGAACTGTTGGGCCGGGCCGCGGCCGACTTTTACCCGCCCCTTTACCACGGATTTCTCTGGGTCTGGACGGGGCTTGTGGGTACGGGTGAGTTTGCCGTCCGGTTCCCCTCAGTCTGGTTCGGAACCCTCCTTATCCCGGCGATTTTTGGTTTTGGCCGGTTGCTTGCCCAGATCCTGGGGTCGGGCAAAGGCATTCGGGCCGAAGCCTTGCCCGCGGTGGGGGCTTTTTTAGTCGCCCTTTCTCCCCTCCTGGTCGACCTTTCCCAGGAGGCCCGGATGTATACCCTCCTGGCCCTCACGATGGTCCTGGGGGAGCTGGGTTGGGTCCGGCTAAGCCTCGGGGACGGCAGGCGGGCGGCCGGACTTTATCTGCTGGGGATGACGGCGGCCCTTTACACCCACTACGCCGCCCTGCTGGGCTGGGCCCTTCAGCCGTGGCAGCTTTCGGCGGTGAAAGGGGGCCGAAGGTGGCGGCTCGGCCTCCTCTGGGCCGTACCGGCGGTCCTCTTTCTGCCCTGGTGGGGGGCGGCCTGGGGCCGGTTTACGGCCACCGTAAACCCGGGCGCCGGCACGCCCCTGCCCGAGATCTTCCGGCGGTCGGCCGAAATTTTCTGGACCGGCTACGGGGTCGAGCCCTACTTTCCGGCCCCGGACCCCGCCACGGCGGCCGCCGATACCGTTAAGGCCACGGCCCTGGGGGGCCTGGTGACGGCGGCCTTCGCCTACGGCCTGGCCGCCTCCGGCCGGGAGGGGCTCCGGCGGTTCCTGGCCCCTTTGATCGGGCCCCTGGTCCTCTGGTAT
>DAOUCL010000143.1:0-6224 GCA_034432015.1 Dehalococcoidia bacterium | reverse complement strand
GTAAATCTGCTCCGCCCGACGCAAAAGCTCCCGGCGGCGATTCAGGTCGTTGGTCGTGCGCTGCTCGTCCAGAAGCTTATCAACTTCGGGGTTGGAGTAGCTGGAGTCGTTGAAGGGTCGGCCGGTGTAGATGTGGTCGTAAACGTTGCCGTCCGGGTCGATCCGGCCGCTCCAGCCCACCAGGGTCATGCCCTTAAAGGACTTTTCGTTCTGAAGCTGGAGGATCTGGGCAAATTCCAGCTGGACGATCTCAGCCTTGATGTCGGCCCTGGCCAGCTGGGCCTGGATAAGCTGGGCCAGCTGCAGGGTCTGGGGGTCGCCCGACGGGACCAGAAACTCGAACTGGAGCTGGCCCTTGCCCGCCTCGGCAACCAGCCGCTTGGCCCCTTCGGGGTCGGGCCGCTCAAAGGGCTTAAAGTTCGGGTCGTAGGCAAAGTGGGGCGGCGCAATCGCCCCGTACCCGACCGTCCCCACCCCGAAGAAGACCCGGTCTAAAATCTCCTTCCGGTCCAGGGCCATGGCCACGGCCTTAATATACCTGGGCTCGCTGAAGACAAAGCCGGGCCGCCGGTTGGGAATCATGCTGGCGAAGGCCAGGCCCGGTATCTCCTGGTAAGAAAGCATCGGGTCGGCCTTGACCGAGGCCACGTCCTTCCCGGCGATGTTGTTGGCCACGTGGGCCTCGCCCGTCCGGAGGTTGGCCAGCCGGACGTCGCTGTTGGTGATGGGCCGGACGACGACCTTATCGACGTAGGGGAGGCGGTTTCCGAACTGGTCTTTGCCCCACCATTCGGGGTTGCGCTCCAAGGTGATGTGGTCGTCTTTGACGGCCTCGGTCAGGATAAAAGGGCCGGTCCCGGCCCTAAAGGCCTTGCGGGTAAAGTCGGGCCCGGCCGCCTCCACCGCCTTGGGCGAAACCATCATCCCCGCCCGGTCCACCAGCTGGGCCAGCAGGGGCGAAAACGGGGTCTTAAGGTTAAACCGGACGGTATAGGTGTTTACCACCTCAACGTTTTCAACCGGGGCCAGCTCGCCCCGTCGGGCCGAGCCCTCGGTGTTAATGTACCGTTCGATGTTCCATTTGACGACGGCGGCGTCGAAGGGGGTGCCGTCGTGGAACTTGACATCCTGACGCAGGTAAAAGGTTACGGCCTTGCCGTCGGGGGATATCTCCCACCGTTCGGCCAGCCAGGGGATGATGTTGCCCTTGGGGTCGATCCTTACCAGCGAATCGTAAATCTGATAATGAACGTTGCGGTCGACGAAGGCCCGGGAGCGCATCGGGTCAAAGTCGATGACGTCGTTTTCAAGGACGAAGACCACCGTCCCCCCGTAACTGGGCCGACCGGCCGGCTGTTGGGGTGCCGGCTGGGTCGGCCCCGGCCGGCACCCAAAAGCCGCCAGGGCCCCGGCCCCCAGGGCCCCACCGAGAAATTCCCGCCGACTCAGCCGCTTTAAGAAGACCACCTTGCCCTCCTCGGTTAAATTTTCCCGGGTCCCTTTCTGGTCCGATGGCCGGTCGGGCGTGTAGAATTGTTGCACGGATAAGCCCACACCCCGCCAGCGGAATCGGTCACTTATTTTAAAACAGCGGGAGCCGACGGTGTCAAGGCCGGAGCCTTACGTAAAAGTGATAGTGGTTTTTCACGACCGCGGCCGGATGATGCGTCCCCTGGCGGAGGCCGTCGGCCGGGGGGCGGGGCGGGTGGCCGGAACGGCCGTGGAAGTCCGGACCATTGACGAGGTGGGGCCCGAGGCCCTGGCGGCCGCCGACGGCATAATCCTCGGGTCCCCCAACTGGAACGGGCCAACGGGGGAGTTTAAGCGCTGGCTGGACGGGACCGGGGTCTTCTGGGAGGAGAACCCCCTGGTGGGGAAGGTGGGGGCGGCCTTTACCAGCGCCTGGTCCCGGCATGCCGGGGTGGAGTTCACCCTCTGGTCCCTTTTGCACTTCCTGCTTGCCCACGGGGTTATAATCGTGGGCCTGCCCTGGGGCGAACGGATGCGGGTCTCCGGCTCCTACTACGGCGCCACCGCCTCCGGAGAGGTCATCCCCGACGACCTGGCCCAGGCCGAGGCCCTGGGGGAACGGGTGGCCGCCGTGGCCAGGGCCCTTAAACTCGGACGGGAGGTTTAAAAACGATGCCGACGCCGGAGGAGCTTAAGCGGGCCGTCTGCGAGGCTATCGACGGCGCCCGGGACGAAATTATCCGCATTGGGGAGGATATCTACCGCAACCCCGAGCCCGGTTTTAAGGAGTTCCGGACGGCCGGCCTCATCGCCGATTATTTCGCCGCCTGGGGAATCCCCTTTCAGACGGGCCTGGCCATCACCGGCGTGCGGGGCGAGATTCGGGGCGGTTCTGACGGCCCCACGGTGGCCGTTCTCGGCGAGCTGGATTCCCTCATTATCCCCGACCACATCGCCGCCGACCCCCGCACCGGGGCTGCCCACGCCTGCGGCCACAACGCCCAGGTGGCCAACATGCTGGGGGTCGGCTTCGGCCTGCTAAGGTCGGGGGTTTACCGTTACCTGGCCGGCCGGGTGGTGCTCTTTGGGGTGCCGGCCGAAGAGTATATCGAGATCCAGGAGCGGCTTGAGCTTCGGCGGCAGGGCAAGATTGAGTTTCTCGGGGGCAAACCGGAACTTATCCGCCTGGGCGCCTTCGACGACGTGGACATGGGGATGCTTACCCACAGCAGCACCGACCCCGCTTTCCGGCTGGGGGTTACGGCCGGCAGCAACGGGATGGTGGCCAAGTTTATCCGGTTTATCGGGCGGGCCAGCCACGCCGGGGCGGCCCCCCACCGGGGCGTAAACGCCCTGAATGCGGCGATGCTGGCCCTGAGCGCCATCCACGCCAACCGGGAGACGTTCCAGGAAAAGGACACCGTCAGGGTCCACCCCATCATCACCAAGGGGGGCGATGTGGTGAACATCGTGCCGGCCGATGTCCGGATGGAGACCTTCGTCCGGGCCCTCAACTTGGAGGCGCTGGAGGATGCCAACCGGAAGGTGGACCGCTGCCTGCGGGCCGGGGCGCTGGCGGTGGGGGCCCGGGTGGTTATCGAAACGATGCCCGGGTATCTGCCCCTGGAGCAGAACCCGGACCTGGTGAAAATCTTTAAGGCCAACGCCGTCGGGCTGGTCGGTGAGGAGGGCTACCGGGACCTGCCGCCCACTCAGGCTTCGACGGATGCCGGGGACCTCTCCCACATCCTGCCCGTCCTTCACCCCAGCGCCGGCGGCGCGGCTGGGCAGATTCATGGGGCCGACTTCCGGATTGCCAACCCGGAGCTGGCCTATGTTATTCCGGCCAAGGCGATGGCCATGACCGTAGTCGACCTGCTGGCCGGCGGGGCGGCCCTGGCCCGGCAGGTCAAGGCGAATTTCCGGCCGAAGCTTACTAAAAGTCAGTATTTAGAATCGATGGGCCGGCTTTTCTCAACCCAGGAGTACGCCGAATAACGGGCCTTGGGTTACGACTGGGAAGACCTTTTATTTATCGAAACCTGGCGGCTGCGGGCCGCCCGGGGGATGCTGGTGGGGGCCTGGGCTGAGGACGGCCGGATCCTGCTCACCCTGAGGCTCCACCACGAGGCCTCCTGGCATATAAGCCGGCCCCTCACCTTTGTGGACGTCGAGGCCGTGGACGTGGGCAACATCCTGCGGGAGAAGCCCCACCGGTTGCTGGACCATTTCTCGGTTCTTCTGCGGACCCATCCCGGCCAAGTCAGCCGGCTGGCCCCGGCGGAGCGTTCCCACCCCCTGCTCCCGGCGGCTGAAGCCCCGACCGGCCCGGCGGCCGAACGGCGGCGGGTGGGCCGGGGCACCCGGCTGGCCGGGGTGGTGGTCGAGGTGGGGGCCGACGGGACCCTCCTGCTGGACGTGGGATTCCCGGTGCTGGTCCGGGGCGTGGGCGGTTTCGGGGTGGGCGATGGGCTGGCGTTTAAGCTTAATGAGCCCCTGGATGCACTGCTACTTTAACTAGTATCCGGGATGAGAAGATGCGGGGGCGTTTGGGCTGTCTTGCCGCCGGCCTTTACGTCGGGCTGGTGTTGGGTCTGCTGGTCGGCCGGGTCCTGTGGGGCGGCCCGGTGGCCGGGCCGGCCGAAACCGGCCGGGAGCTCTACCGGGTCCTGCGGGTGGTCGACGGGGACACCATCGTCGTCGAAGGGGGCGAGCACGTCCGCTACCTGGGGGTGGACGCCCCGGAGACCCACGGAACCCCCGAATGCTACGGCCGGGAGGCCACCGAGCGCAACCGCCAGCTGGTGGAGGGAAAAAGGGTCCGCCTTGAGGCCGACCGGCGGGACCGGGACCGCTACGGCAGGCTGCTCCGCTGGGTCTGGGTGGACGGGACCCTGGTCAATGAGCAGCTCATCCGGGAAGGGTACGCCACCGTTTACCGGGACGAGCCGGCGGCCAAGTACATGGACCGGCTGCTGGCCGCCGAGGCCGAAGCCCGGGGCCGGGGAGCAGGCCTCTGGTCCGCCTGCCGGCCCCGCCGCTGAGACCGGCTAGGGGGCGAGGCCCCGCTCGTAGAGCACCCGGAGGGCCGCCACCAGCAGGTAGATGCCGAGGCCGATGGCCAGGATGAACTCGGGGGCCCCGAGGGTGTGCCGCCCCAGCCGGAGGGTGAGTCGGCGGCCGCCGCCCAGCTCCAGGGCCAGGTAGAAGGCCAGGAGGGCCAGCACCACCTTGGCCCCCAGCACCAGGACGTAGGGGGTGGTAGCTGCCGGGGACGACAGCCGGTCGAAGGTGAGGGCCACCCCCGAAACCAGCAGGACCACAATGGCCGTGTTTACCAGCTCCCGGAACCGCCGGCGGACGGCCTTCTCCAGCAGGGGCCGGACCCCTTCGGGCAGGACCCGGACGGCCGGCCGGTAAACCAGGAACAAAAAGAGGGAGCCCCCCACCCAGAGGAGGGCGGCCACGGCGTGGGCCCACCGGAGGGCAACCCGGGCGAGGTCAGCCCATTCCAAAGGCCGGCCTCCCCGGCCTAACCGCCGGCCAGGAGGTCGTCGATGAGGAGGTTGACCCGGTTCTTGCTGATGGCCCCCACCCACCGGTGGCGAACCCGGCCCCGGCCGTCGATGAAGACCGAGGTCGGCAGGCCCGTAACCTGGTAGAGGGTTGCGACCCGGTCGCCCACGTCGAGGCCGATCGGGTAGGTAAGCCCGAATTCTTTTATAAAAGCCCGGGCGTTCTCCTCCCGGTCCTGGACGGCGACGCCCACCACCATAACCCCCTGGTCCCGGTACTGCTGCCAGGCATTCTCCAGCACCGGGGCCTCCGCCCGGCAGGGCCCGCACCAGGAGGCCCAGAAGTTGAGCACCACCGGCCGCCCCCGGTAGGCGGTCAGCTCAAATTCACCCCCGTCCAGGAGCCGCAACGTAAAATCCCGGGCCAGGTCTTCGGCCTCAGCCGGGGCCGAAGAAGCCGCCGGGCCCGGACTGCCCGGCAGAAACCGACCCAGCCGGCCGATGGCCTGGCAGCCGGCGGTTCCCAGGAGGGTGAAGCCGGCCAGGAGGATGAACTCCCGGCGGGAGGCCCTCATCGGCGGGCCTCCTCGACCAGGGCGGCCAGGGCGGCCTCGGTGATGGGGCCGTTCCACTTCCGGCGAAGGGTACCGTCGGGGGAGATAAAATAAGTTTCGGGGATTCCGGTTACGCCGTAGTCGACGACCACCGAACCGGTGGGGTCCGGGCCGTTGGGGAAGGTCAGGCCGAATTCTTTAATATAGGCCCGGGCGGCGGCCTCGTTATCCCAGATGTTTACCCCGACCACAACCACCCCCTGGTCCCGGTAGCGGCGCCAGACCGCCTCCAGAACGGGCGCCTCGGCCCGGCAGGGGGCACACCAGGCGGCCCAGAAGTTTACAACCACCACCTTGCCCCGCTGGGCGCCCAGGTCAAACCGGCCGCCGTCGAAAAGGGCGAGGCTGAAATCGGGGGCCGGCCGGGGTCGCACCGGAACGGCGGCGGCCGAGCTCCCCTGACGGGCCAGGCCAAAGCCTAAAAGCCCCAAGAGGCCGAAGGCCACCAGCAGAACAACACCTAACCCGGCCAGGCGCGCCATCTCCCCGGTCCAATTATAACTCCCGGGATGCACCAAAAATTCCTGGGGCCGTCATCAGGCTGCGGCCCGGTTGAGGATGTCGGCCCTCAAGGCCACGATAGCTTCGGCACCGGCCCGCCTCCAGCTCATCCCACGCCGCTTGA
>DAOUCL010000142.1:0-2375 GCA_034432015.1 Dehalococcoidia bacterium | reverse complement strand
CCGGGCCCTGGGAACGACCTCCGCGTCGAAAGTCGAAACCTGCGCCATGGCACTCCTCCTTCGCCCGGATTTTAGAAGAGCGTTTCAGCCGTGTCAAACGAAAGCCTGTCTTGGCAGGGCGTTTCGGTCTTACCCTTACCCTCCGGCTCCCTCTCCCGCTGGCGGGAGAGGGAGAGTCATCGATTCCACAGACAACTCTAAGACGGGGAAGGTTGCTTGCCGGTTCAACCCAGACGTCGGCCGCAATATCGGGCCGATGCCCGGCTCCTGGGCCGCAACCCTGGCCGTGTCGGGCCTGAAGGCAAAATGCCGAAGCCGTCCTCCCCGACCGGGGGAATACCCCGGCAGCTCCTGCCGTGTGTGCCGACAATAGCCCTGGCCCGGGCGTACGGGACCGCCCTCGTTCCGAGCCACCGCGGTCCCCTCGGCCCGCCTCTTCTTCCCCTGCCGCCTTTGCCCAACTCCTCCGGCCGAACTCATTGTCAGGCCGGCGGGCTGCTCAGCTCAGGAGCCAGCCCTGGCCCAGCCAGGACCCGTTGGTTTCACAATTAGCAAATGCCAGCCCCTTGTCACGAAGGTACCAGGGGGTCCGCCCAGCATGGTCGGCCGTCGGTTCAAAATACAGGCTATGGGGAAGGTGTCAGCGCCCCGGGGTAGCCCCTGGTAGATGGTTAGCTCCCAGCAGCGGACGTCCGGCGGGACCTGAATGCCCCGGGCATCGACCGGCAACATCATCCACACTTTGATTACCTCCCGGTGCTCATGGCCCCGGGGCAGCGGCTCGACCCAGCAAACTTTGCCGGATACCGCCGCTGCAGCGTCCACAGACGCAGGCAGCAAATAATCCCGAATTTCGGAGCAATCGACAACCCCTGAGTCCATCAGCAGCCTGGTTGTCAAGAGCACAACGCTTGCCCGGTAAAGATAAAAGACGCCGTCTGCTCCCCGGATAAACTGGTAGTTGAGGGCCTCATCCGGCCCCACCCGGCAGGCAATGGCCCGGCTCGGGACCTTTCCGATGGCCGAGGCTGGAACCATGTAAGGCACCAGCTCCAGACACCTGGGCTCCGCTCTGACTGGAGTATCGGCGTAGACCGCCACCTCAACCACGTTGCCCGGGGTTAAGGTGGCGGTCTACGCCGATACTCCAGTCAGAGCGGAGCCCAGGTGTCGGCTCGGGCGGCACGGTCGGAACCGCCGTCAGGGTCGGGGAGGGCTCAGGTTGCCGGCTGACGGGGCCCGCGCAGGCCACCGCACCTAAGCATAGCGCTAGAAAAAGCAGTGCTTTAGCATTTTGTTACCCCTGTGGCTTCAACCACCCATGTCGGCCCTGAAAAAGCCGACCGTTTACCGGCCCAGCTCCTCGGCCCAATTCCAGAAGAATTCACGCGTCCAGTTGACCCAATCAAGGTGCCGGTTAGTATGATGGGCCGACAACACGTCTATGTCGAGCAGAACAAGGGTCACGGCGGACGCCACAGGACTGAGTAACCTTGCAAGTCGGTGGATCATCTAACGTCCTCCGCTATTTTCACGCATTCAACCTCGGGGAGGTTCCGGCACGCGATTTGCCAGGTGCTGACTGCGTCTCGCACGAAGACTGTCACAGGCACCCCGGAAACCAGGGACTTAAGGGTGACCGCCGGCCGGCCCCCAACAACCGTGGGCTGCAAATACTCCCGGGGCGCAACCGCCGGCGTGACCGGGGGCCCCACCTGCCGCAGGATATTCACAAAGGCCCGCTGACCGTCGGGCCGCTCGACCAGATACATCCGGCCGATGTTTATCACCTGGTCCTCGCACGCCCCCGCCCGGGTCCCCAACAGCCTCGCTTCGGGCGGCAAATAGCCGGGCGCGAAGTTTAATCCGGAGCTGGCAACCTCTCCTTCGCTGGCCTCTCGGATATTGCTTCCGACACCCGTCCGGCGACACTTATTGGACCACTGTTTTAAAAGGGCGTCGTGGTCGAATTTGGCCGGGTCAAAGAAAGTGAAGCCGTTAAGCTCTCCGATGAAAAACGGCTTGCGGGAGAACTCCTCAAACCGGGCCGGAAGCTGAGCTCTGTCCGGTTCGGGTGGCCCGGCGGCTGCCGTCAGCCTGAGGATGACCAGTCCCAGGACTGCAGCCAGAATCACTCCAAGAAGGGTAAAGACTGCCGTTTTCTCCCGTGGAGCCACACGCATTTCGGCCTCCTGCCAGTCCGTAACTCCCGCTAGGCCAAGCCCGGCACTCCTTGGACCATCACCACACCCGCTAAGTCCCCATGCGGTATACTGTGGGTATGAGTGCGCCGATATTTATCCGACTGACCCCTGAAGAGGATGCCAGACTCCGGGAACTGGAGAACAACCCGCTCATCCACCCCAAGGTCAGGC
>DAOUCL010000141.1:0-1921 GCA_034432015.1 Dehalococcoidia bacterium | reverse complement strand
TTGATTTGCAACATATGTCAAGAGCGGGTAGGCCAACTACCCGCATCGAGGGGCACCTCCACCCGGAAGGATGCCGGCGCCTTCGGCGCTGTCAAGCTTGGGGCCGGCCCACCCGGCCGAGCCGCCTACGGCGACTGTGGCTGTCTCAAATCTTTCTGAACTTACACAAGTACGATTTCGTCCAAGGTTGCGTCAGGGTCCCCACCTTAGGTAGCATCTTTTAAAGACCTTCGGCAGGAGACGCTCAGAATGGAGAGGCTTCCCAGTCGCGACGTCCTCGAAGGACCCGAGCGCGCCCCGGCCCGGGCCTACCTGCGGGCCATGGGCCTCACCGACGAGGACCTGACCAAACCCTTAGTCGGCATCGCCAGCACCTGGAACGAGGCCACCCCCTGCAACATCGGCCTGGCCGCCCTCGCCAAACAGGCGGCCGCCGGCGTCAAGGCCGGCGGGGGTACGCCCCGGGAGTTCGTCACCATCGCCGTAAGCGACGGCATCGCCATGGGCTACGAGGGGATGAAGGCCTCCCTGGTGAGTCGGGAGGTTATCGCCGACTCCATCGAGCTGATGGTGTATGCCCACGGCTATGATGCCGTCGTGGGCCTGGCCGGCTGCGATAAGAGCCTGCCCGGCACCCTGATGGCCCTGGCCAGGCTCAACCGCCCGGGCATCTTCGTCTACGGCGGGAGCATCAAGCCCGGGGTCTTCGAAGGCCGAAACGTCACCATCCAGGACGTCTTCGAGGCGGTGGGGGCCTATGCCAGCGGCCGGATCTCCGACCGCCAGCTCTACGAGCTGGAGTGCCGGGCCTGTCCCGGGGCCGGGTCGTGCGGCGGCCTCTTTACGGCCAACACCATGTCCTCGGTGGCCGAGGCCATCGGCATGGCCCTGCCCGGTAGCGCTTCGCCCCCGGCCGAATCGGAGGCCCGGGCGGCCATCGCCTACGAAAGCGGCCGGCAGGTGATGGAGCTGCTGCGCTGGGGCCTACGGCCCCGCCAGATCCTGACCCGGCAGGCCTTTGAAAACGCTATAACCGTGGCCCTGGCCATGGGCGGGTCCACCAACGCCGTCCTCCACCTGCTGGCCCTGGCCCGGGAGGCCGGGGTGCCCCTCAACCTGGACGACTTCGACCGGATCTCCAGGCGCACCCCCCTCATCGCCGACATGAAGCCGGCCGGCCGCTACGTCATGACCGACCTGGACGAGGTCGGGGGCGTCCCCACCGTGATGAAATACCTGCTGGACGCCGGCCTCCTCTACGGCGACGTTTTAACGGTGACGGGGAAGACCCTGGCCGAAAACCTCAAGGACCACCGGATTCCGGCCGACCAGGACGTGGTCCGGCCGCCCAGCAACCCCCTCAAGCCCACCGGCGGCCTGGTCATCCTCCGGGGCAGCCTGGCCCCCGAGGGGGCGGTGGTGAAGGTGACGGGCCTTAGGCGGCTCTACCACCGGGGCCCGGCCCGGGTCTTCGACCGGGAAGAAGATGCCTTCGCCGCCGTCCAGGGCCGGCAGATAAAGCCCGGGGACGTGGTAGTCATCCGCTACGAGGGCCCCAAGGGCGGGCCGGGCATGCGGGAGATGCTGGCCGTAACCGCCGCCATCGTCGGCCAGGGCCTGGGCGAGGAGGTGGCCCTGGTGACCGACGGCCGCTTCTCGGGGGCCACCCGGGGCCTAATGGTGGGCCACGCGGCCCCCGAAGCCTTCGTGGGCGGGCCCCTGGCCCTCCTCCGGGACGGGGACATCGTGGTGGTGGACGCCGAGAACGGCCGGCTGGAGGTGGAGCTTACGGCCGGGGAGCTGGAGGCGCGGGCCCGGGCCTGGCGGCGGCCGGCCCCCCGGGTCACCTGGGGGGCCCTGGCCAAGTACGCCGCCCTGGTCGGCTCGGCCAGCGAAGGGGCCGTCTGCGCCCCCGTCCTGT
>DAOUCL010000140.1:0-4503 GCA_034432015.1 Dehalococcoidia bacterium | reverse complement strand
GTCCCAGGCCGAGGGCCTTTCAAACTCCTCCGGTTCGAGCCGCCAGAACTTGGCCACCCTTCTCACCCCAGCATCCTATATGCTAGCCGCTATACCCTTTCAAAAGGCTTCCAAAGGTAGGACGGCTTTTCAGTCCTTGCGTCAAGGCGTCGTTAGGCTGGGGGCGCCCGGCCGTGCGACCCTACGCGAATAGTCGGCGAACAACCGGAAGGCCCTGTGCCTCGCCCGCGGGACTGGCGGGTTGGGGCCGTCTGGCCTTATAATTTTGGTGGCAGGTTTCTGCCCCCATCGTCTAGAGGCCCAGGACGCCACCCTCTCAAGGTGGAAACGGGGGTTCGAGTCCCCCTGGGGGCACCCTCAGGATTCAGCCCCGCGGGCCCGACGCGGCCGAATATTTGGCCTCGACCGCCCGCCGGATGAATTCCACGATCTCCTGGACGGGGGTCCCAGGGCCGAAGACTTCGGCCACCCCTAAAGCCTTAAGGGCGGGTTTATCCTCGTTGGGAATGATGCCCCCCACCACCACGATAACATCGTTAAGCCCTTTTTCTCTAAGTAGCTCCATGATGGGGGGCACCAGCTCCATGTGGGCCCCGGAAAGGATGCTGAGGCCGACCACGTCCACGTCCTCTTGGAGGGCGGCGTTCACAATCATCTCCGGGGTCTGCCGGATTCCGGTGTAGATTACCTCCATCCCGGCATCCCGCAGCGCCCGGGCGATAATTTTAGCCCCCCGGTCGTGGCCGTCCAGACCGGGCTTGGCAATGAGCACCCGAATCTTCCGCTCTTCCGTCATCGGCCCGTCACCTCCCCCGGCTTTTGGACCAGCTCCAAAAGGACCCCGTGGGTGTTCTTCGGGTGGATGAAAGCCACCAGCCCCTCGGCCCCGGGGCGGGGAATCCGGTCGATGAGCTCAACGCCGGCCGCCCCCAGCTCCGCCAGGGCTGCCCCGATATCCTCAACTTCCAGGCAGATGTGGTGAAGGCCCTCCCCCCGTCGCTCCAGAAACCTGGCCACCGGGCCCTCACTGTCCAGCGGTTCCAGCAGCTCCAGACAGGCGTCTCCCACGGGCAAAAACGCCACCCGAACCCGGTCCTTCTCCACCGTGGCCACCTGGCCGACATCGAGCCCCAGGCGGTCCCGGAAGAATCCCAGGGCCGCCTCCAGATCCCGGACGGCGATGGCGATGTGGTCGACCCGTTTCGGCTTCACGGCTAGAAAACGACCCGCTCCCGGTGCTCCCCGAAAACCTTACGTAGGACCCCGCAGATCTCGCCGATGGTGGCGTAGGCCTCGACGCATTCTAAGATGGCCGGCATGGTGTTCTCGCCGGAGCGGGCCACCTCCTCCAGCCGGGCCAAGGCGGCCCGGACCTGGCCGTTATCCCGCCGGCGCCGCAGCTCCCGGACCCGCTCAATCTGCCGCAGCTGGGCCGCCCGGTCCACCCGCTGGATGGGCACCTGGACCTCTTCCCCGGTGGTGAACCGGTTAACCCCGACGATAACCCGCTCGCCCGATTCCACCTGCTGCTGGAAGCGCCAGGCCGATTCCTGAATCTCCCGCTGGATATAGCCCGCCTCAATGGCCGCCAGGGCCCCGCCCATCTCATCGATGGTCCGGAGGTAGTCCCTGATCCGGCCCTCGAGCTGGTCGGTGAGCCACTCCACGTAGTACGAACCGGCCAGGGGGTCGAGGGTGTCGGCGACCCCGGTCTCGTAGGCCAGGATCTGCTGGGTGCGCAAGGCAAGCTGGGCCGAGGCCTCGGTGGGAAGGCCCAGCGCCTCGTCGTAGGCGTTGGTGTGGAGCGACTGAGTTCCCCCCAGCACCGCCGCTAGAGCCTGAACCGTGGTGCGCACCACGTTGTTGAGGGGCTGCTGGGCGGTCAGGCTCACCCCGGCCGTCTGGGTGTGGAACCGCAGAACCCAGGACCTGGGGTCCCGGGCCCCGAACCGCTCCCGCATGATCTCGGCCCAAAGCCGCCGGGCGGCCCGGAACTTGGCCACCTCTTCGAAGAGGTGGCTCTGGGCGACGAAGAAGAACGAGAGCCGGGGCGCAAAGCGGTCCACCTCGAGGCCGGCGTTTACCGCCGCCGAGACGTAGGCGACGGCATTGGCGAAGGTGAAGGCCACCTCCTGGACGGCGGTGGCCCCGGCCTCCCGCATGTGGTAGCCGCTGATGCTTATCGGGTTCCACTTGGGCAGGTGTTCGGCGCAGTATTTAAAAACGTCCACGATCAGTCGCAGGGAAGGTCCTGGCGGGAAAATATACGTCCCCCGGGCGATGTATTCTTTCAAAATATCATTCTGAACGGTCCCGGAAAGCTCCTTGGGGTCGACCCCCTGCTTTTTCCCCACGGCCACGTACATGGCCAGCAGGATCGGGGCCGTGGCATTAATCGTCATTGAGGTGCTGACCTTGTCGAGGGGGATGCCGTCGAAGAGCCGCTCCATGTCCTCGAGGCTATCGATGGCCACCCCGACCTTACCCACCTCAGGCTGGGCGATGGGGTCGTCGGAGTCGTAGCCCATCTGCGTCGGCAGGTCGAAGGCCACCGAAAGGCCCGTCTGCCCCTGCGCCAGCAAAAACTTGTAGCGGCGGTTGCTCTCCTCGGCGTCGGCGTAGCCGGCGTACTGACGCATGGTCCAGAGCCGACCCCGGTACATGGTCGGCTGGATGCCCCGGGTAAAGGGGTACTCGCCGGGGTAACCCACCCTGGTCAGATAGTCCCAGCCGGCCAGGTCCTCGGGGGTGTAAAGGGGTTTGACTTCGATGCCCGAGAGGGTCTCAAACCGTTCTTGCCGTTCGCCGAACCGGGCCTTGGCCGGCCCGTAGGTCCGTTCGTACCACTCGGCGGCGCTGCGGCTCTGGTCTGCCAAGCCGGCCCCTTTTTCAAAAATTTCCACAACTATTCTAACACGGCTAGGACGTCGCCGTGCTCGACCGCCTGGCCGGCCTTGACCCTTACCTCCCGGACCGTCCCATCCCGCGGGGCCGAAAGCTCGTTCTCCATCTTCATCGCCTGCAGCACCACCAGCACCTGACCCCGCCGCACCTGTTGGCCGGCCTCGGCCCCAACCCGCACCACCAGCCCCGGCATGGGGGCCTTTATCTCCACCGGCCGCAGGCCCGCCCTCTCCGGCCCCAGCTTCACCTCGGCCAAGGCCGCCAGCCGGGCCGGCAAAACCTCCACCTCAAGGCTTACCCCACCCAGGTAAATCCGGTTTTCTCCGGCCCAGACGGCCTCCAGACTCCGGCCACCCTCGGCCTCGACTCCCGGCTTAAGGATGAGGCTTAACCGGGGCTCGGTCTCCAGCCGAACGGCCTCAACGAAAAACTCTTCGGCCCCAACTTTGACTTTAAGGCCGCCGGGGGCCTCCTCGACCGAAACCGTAAACTCCCGGCCCCCAACCCGGACGACATACTCGGCCACCGGCCTAGCCCCGCCTAAGGGCCGCCCAGCGGCCCGCCAGCTTCCAGGGACTTTCGGCAGCCCGGGGAGTCGCCGCCGGCGCGGGCCCGACTTTGGGCCGGGTGTGGTATTCGACGGCGGCGGCCACGGCCGCCTTTAAAAGCAGGTCCTCGGGCGGGACCACCCCCGGCCAGTGTTTGGCCACGTAGTTGGTGTCGAACTCCCCGGCCTGAAACCGGGGGTCGCTTAAGACCGCCCGGTGGAAGGGAATGGTGGTCTTCGGGCCCACCACGTCGTATTCGGCCAGGGCCCGAAGCATCCGGACTACGGCCTCCTTCCGGTCCCGGCCCCAGGCGATAACCTTCGAAAGCATCGGGTCATAATCGATGGTTACCCGCTGGCCCAAGTAAAGGCCGCTGTCCACCCGGATGCCCGGCCCCGAAGGCTCCCTTAAGGCCACAACCCGCCCGGCCGAAGGCAGAAAGTTGTTGTCCGGGTCTTCGGCATAGATTCGGCACTCGATGGCCCAGCCCCGCTGAACTATATCCTTCTGGGTCAAGCTTAACCTCTGGCCGGCGGCGATTTTTAGCTGCTCCGCCACCAGGTCGATGCCGGTGACCATTTCCGTCACCGGGTGCTCCACCTGGATGCGGGCGTTAACCTCAAGGAAATAAAACCTGCGGTCGGGGCCCAGCAAAAACTCGCAGGTCCCGGCGTTGACGTAACCGGCCGCCCGGACAATGGCCAGGGCGGCCTCCCCCATCTCGGCCCGGAGGGCCGGGTCCATGACCGGCGAAGGGGACTCTTCGATCAGCTTCTGGTAGCGGCGCTGGATGGAGCACTCCCGCTCCCCGAGGTGAATGCGGTTTCCGTAGCCGTCGCACAGTACCTGAATCTCGATGTGCCGGGCGGGGTCTATGTATTTTTCAATATAAACTGAATCGTCCCCGAAGGCGGCCAGCGCCTCGCCCCGGGCAAGCCTTAAGGCCGGCCCCAGCTCCTCGGCCGAACGGACGATGCGCATCCCTTTACCGCCGCCCCCAGCTGCGGCCTTCACCACCACCGGGTACCCTATCTTCCGGGCAAGCTCGGCC
>DAOUCL010000139.1:0-2926 GCA_034432015.1 Dehalococcoidia bacterium | reverse complement strand
CGCTACGTGCACACGGTCAACGAGATGGTCCACCCCCGCGACCTGGAGGCCGCCATCACTCTCCTCGCCCGCTACCTGGAGGAGGCCCACCAGACCGACCTGGGCGCCACCCGCATCGTCTCAAGACGGTTCAGATGGTATACTGACGGCTGAGGGGAGGGCGATGAGCGAGAGGACTCTCCCATTATTGTTGCTGGACTTCCTGACCGAGAACGTCCGGTTCCGCTCAGTAGTAGCGTCAACAGGAAGACGTTGTGGCGTGTCTTCGCAGAAAATTTCTCCGACGGCCAATGCCGCCACAGTGCTCTGGGCGGAAGACCGCCATTAGAAGCGAGAGGAGAGGGGAACATGGTCTCCCTCGATGAACAACTCGCCAAGATCAGACAGGACAGGTTCGTCGGACGGGAGGCAGAGCTGACCCTATTCCTGACCGCTATAACGGCCTCACCACCGCCTTTTAATCTGTTGTTTATCTATGGTCCGAGCGGTGTTGGCAAAACCGCGCTTCTGCAGCGATTTATCGCCCTCTGTTGCCAGAGACAGACTCCCGCATTCTATATTAGCGGCCACCTGGTTGAACCAACTCCCGAAGCTTTTAAAGCCGCTTTACGGGCTAGCGGACTCTCGCCCGGCGAGAGCCTTCCCAACCGCTTCGGGCTTTTTATTGATAACTATGAACATCTGAGTCCCCTTGACAGCTGGCTCCGGGATCGACTCCTCCCTACCTTCCCTCGGCAGAGCGTGACGGTCATCGCGGGCACGCGCCGGCCGCCATCGGCCTGGCTGACCGATCCGGGCTGGCAGGCTGTAACCCGGGTTCTGCCCCTGCGGAACCTGAGCCGGTCCGAGGCGCGCCGCTACCTGGAGCGGCTCGGGGTGCCCTCCGAACAGCACGAAGCGGTCCTGGATTTCACTCACGGCCACCCCCTGGCCCTCACCCTGGTGGCCGAGCTCTTTAAGTACAACCCTGCCCTGAAGTTTCGGGCCGAGGCTGCGCCGGATATAATCTGGGCGTTGCTGGAGCGGTTCGTCGCCGAGGTACCCTCGGCCCTCCACCGGGAGGTTCTGGCGGCCGCGGCCCTGGTTCGGGTGCTGACCGAGCCGCTGCTCGCCACAATGCTCGACCTGAGCGGGGAGCAGGCCCGGGCCCTCTTCGAATGGCTGCGCAGCTGCTCCTTTATCGAGGCCGGGCCCTACGGCCTCTATCCCCACGACCTGGTCCGGGAGGTCGTGGCAACGGACCTGAAGTGGCGCAACCCCGACCGCTACGGCGAACTCCTCGGTCGGGCCCGGACCTTCTACGCCGCCCGTCTGCGCCAGGCGAAGGGGGACGCCCTGGAGCGCCTCCTGATTGACTACATGTTCCTGCACCGGAACAACCCGGCCGTCCGGCCCTTCTACGCCGTCGGGGAAAGCTACGACTACTTCGCAGATATTCTGCGGCCGCCAGATCGGCCGGAGCTCACCGAAATGGTTTGCCGGCATGAGGGCCCCGAGTCGGCCCGGATCCTGGCCCACTGGCTGGACCGCCAGCCCCAGGGCTTTGTGCTCTTCCGGGACAGCCACCACCGGCTGGCCGGCTTTATCCTCTTCGTCGCCCTCCACGAGGCCTGCCCCGAGGACCTGGCCGCCGACCCCGGCGTCCGCTCGGCCCTCACCTACCTGGCGGGGCGGGCTCCCCTGCGCCCAGGGGAGGCCGCCACCATGGCCCGCTTCTGGATGGACCGGGAACGCTACCAGAATATATCCCCCGTGCAGAGCCTGGTCGGCGTTCAGCTCGTCCGCCACATTATGACAACCCCCGGACTTGCCTTCTCGTTCCTGGTCTGCGCCGACCCCGACTTCTGGGAGGTTCTGGCCGCCTACGCCGACTTCGAGCGGCTGGCCGAGGCCGACTTCCAGGTGGGCGAACGGCGCTACGGGGTATACGGCCACGACTGGCGGGCCCGGCCCCTCACCGCCTGGCTCAGCTTAATGGCCGAGCGGGAAGAGGCCTTTCTCCCCGCCGAACCGGCACCCCCGGCGGAGCGGCCGGTGGTCCTGGCCAAGGCCGATTTCGTCCAGGCCGTGCGGCAGGCTTTTAAGGACTTCCACAACCGGGACGGGCTGAGAACCAACCCCCTTATCAGGTCCCGACTGGTTCTGGCCCGGGTAGACGACCCCACCAGCCTGCCCCGACGGGTGGATGTCCTAAAAAAGCTCCTCCTTGAGGCGGCCGACAGCCTGAAAGAGTCGCCCCGGGACGTCAGGCTTTATAAAGTCCTTTACCATACCTACCTTCAGCCGGCCGGGAGTCAGGAGCGGGCTGCCGAACTGCTGGACCTTCCCCTCAGCACCCTTCGGTATCAGCTCGCCCGCGCCCTGGAACGGGCTGCCGCGTTCCTCTGGGAGCGGGAGCTGGCGGGGGATTAACGGCCGGCTCCGGCGGCTTGAGAAACAGGATGGTAAAGGCCGCCGCCGCCCCCAGAAGGCTCACCGCCGGCCCGGGCCCGGGGGCCGCCAAAAGCAAAGGGTCGCCGGCCAGCCCCCGCAGCCCCACCAGCAGCCGGACGGTCAAATAGGCGGCCAAGGCCAGCGCCCCAAACCCGGCCAGGCCGGCCCCCCAGAAGGGGAGCCGTCCCGGCCGGAGGACCAGAACGCCTCCCAGGGAGGCGGCGAGGAGGCCGCTGACCAGCATGAGCTTGCCGGCGGGGCCGGCCGCGGCCGGGTACCAGTAGAGGCCGCCGTAGACCGAAACCCACGGCAGCACAGCCCCGACCGCCACCATGAGCCCGCCCACCAGCCCCGGCACGCCGCCGGCCCACACCTTCACCGCACTTACCTCCCCTGAACCTGGAAGAAGAGATAAAGGTTGGTCCCAATGTCCCCGGTTGCATTGCCGGCGGCCTGCTCGGCGCGGACGGCCGCAAGGCTCTTGGCCTGGGCG
>DAOUCL010000138.1:0-3872 GCA_034432015.1 Dehalococcoidia bacterium | reverse complement strand
CTGGGCCAGGTCGAGGATCTTCTCGACGTTCGGGTCGGCAATCCGGTAAAAGATGCGCTGACCCTGGCGGCGGGTGGCGACAAATCCGCACCAGCGCAGGCACGCCAGGTGGTTTGAAATCCGGGGCTGCTTCATCCCGAGGATTTCGCACAGCTCCTCGACACTCTTTTCGCCCCGGCGCAGGACCGTCAGAATGCCCAGGCGAACCGGGTCATCCAGGCCCCGGAACCACTTGGCCAGCAGTTCTAGGCGGCTGAACTCGTCGGTGTCGGGCTCCTGGGTTGGGACGGTCTTAGTAATCTCTTCGGCCATGGTTTTACCTTTTCGGCTGGTGCTATCAAATCAGATTATATCACGATATCGTAATCGCGGCCGGGCCTCGGGCATCCTGATAGTCCCTGCCGATTCCCAAGATAAGGGCCGGCGAGGGCCAAATTTTTTGTGGAAAATCTCCCAAAAACCACCCATTCCCGGCAAAATTTTGCTATACTAACCGTACAAGACTTAACACCTGATGGGTGGTTGGGAGAAAGGATGTCAGTCGGTCTGATTCTCCTCTTGCTCGTGGGTGCCTTGCCCACATGGGGCTATAGCTGTAGCTGAGGATATTTTCCGCGCGCAATTGTCGGGCTCTTGCTGGTTGTGGTCCTCATCTTGGTTCTTCTGGGCCGGTTTTAAAAATTTTTGGATAGGGAGGTAGAACTTTGGCCCATGGTCATGAACCCCCCGTGAATTCCGGCGGTGGAGGTGCTGGTTTCGGGGTTGGTTTAATTGTCGGGCTATTAGTAGTAGCCATTATCGTCATCGTTGCGGTGTGGCTGCTTTTGGGCGGCAGTGTGCCCCGGGCGCCCGAAGCCCCGCGTCAGCCTGGGGCCGGCCAGCAGGTGACCCCGCAGGCACCGACGGTTCCGACGCCTGGCGGGACCCCTGGAGGTTGAGAGGGTCCCGGATGGGGCCTGCAAAGATGCCGGCCCCCGTTACTGACTGGACAACCGAGCGGAAATACGCTAACGTGAAGCGGCCGCGTTGGAAGGGCGTCCCTTAGTTGGTCGTCTCTTGCGCGTCCCGGGTGAAAATCTAAAACGAAAGGGGGTGTACGGTTTGGTTATCCCGGTCATACTGTTCATTGTTGCCGTTCTTCTGGCCCTTTGGTTTTTGCTGGTGCTGGCCGGTTCGTTTATCGACCTGCTCATCTGGGTGGTGGTCGGCCTTATCGCCGGCTGGATTGCCAGCATGATCATGCGGACGGAGCAGGGGATAATAGGCGACATCCTGGTCGGGCTGGCAGGGGCCCTCATTGGGGGCGCCCTTTACAGCCTGGTGACCGGCCAGAAGACCGGCGGACCCCTGAGCCTGATTAACCTGGTTATGGCCGTCATCGGGGCCGTTATCCTGCTGGCCGTCCTTAAGGCTATCCGGGGCCGTCAAATCGCTTAACAAGGCCAAGCCCCGTTTTGGGTTGGGGAGCGGGCCCGCCGGACGGTGCGGTGTAAGACCGCCCTTCGGCGGGCCCGTTGCCGAATATAATCAGGCGTTTGATACCTGAGGGCTGACATGAGTGTCGTCGACCCATATCAAATCAAGGTCCGTTATGGGGAGACTCTAGTAGAGCAGACCGACTGCGTGGCCGAAGGGGACCGGCTCCGACTCAAGACTCCTTTACTGTTGCCCGATGGGCGCAATATTCAAGTTTACATCCGGACCGGCCCCGACTGGACGGTAGTAGTTTCAGACGGGGGGTTTGCTACCGAACAACTTACGGTGTTTTCCAGTTTCGAGGACGAGCTACGAGCTCGGCATGCTAAACTCGTCGAGCTTGCCCACCAGTTCGGGCTTGATTACTCGAATGGTGAGCTGAAGTTTATGGCCAACGATTTGGACGAAGCCTTAAGACGCATTTCGACGCTGGCCCGGGCCGTACTTAGCGTTATGTGTATGTTGGTGGGGAATTAAGGCTTGGCTAGATTTGTCTTCAAATAACCGCGGCCCTGATGGTTATTCAAGAAACTTGTGCCCGGGTCGGGGCCGCGACCGGCCGGGGTGTGCTGGACCTGGGCCGGGAGGTCTGCGGCCTTGGGGTGGTTGCTGTTTGCGGTTGGGGTTGTGGCCATTGCCAACGCCGGGCTTGTGCGGCGGCCGACCTTCTGGGCATCAGCCCCCTACCTGGCGGTGCCCCTGACCGCCGGCCTTATCTGCTACGCCGTAAGCGAAACCTTCGGCCTGCCGAAAGGGGTGGAGCTGGATTTCCGGCGGGCACCGGTCTTGCTCTGGACCTTCACCGGCCTCATCGTTTTTGCGGGGGGTGTGGCCTTAATCCCCGGTCTGCCGTTATCGACCTGCTGGTCAGGCTGCAGGTGCCCAACGGCCTGCTTTTGCCGGTTGTGTTATTCTTCGTGCTCCGCTTGGCCAACAACCCGAAACCGATGGGCAGGCTTAAAAATAACCGGACCGAGAACGCCGTGGGCTAAGGAAGCCTCGGGCTTATATCCCTGGCGGCAGGAATCTACCTGGCCGCCCAGCTTGGGTCTATCCTCGGGCTCGGCTAGCCAAATCTTTTAAATAGAACATTTGTGCAGTTTTTAAGGGGTTGTGGGAACACTATTAACTGGCAACGTTATGAGTGGAGGTTCGGTTAGTGAATTGGGATACGGTGAGCATTTTCGAGCGGAAGCTGGGCCGGGGCGGTCGGATGCTTCGGGTTCGGGGGGGCGGGTTTCAGCCTGGCGCTGGTGGTTCCGGCCCCGCCCAGGCCCCCAAAACCCCGGCCGAATTTTATTCCGCCCGCCTTAGCCCGGCTGAGCGGCTCCTCTTCGAGCAGGCCTTAAGGCTTGAGGGCCTCGACCAGGAGATCGCCCTGCTCCGGCTTCGGATTCGGCAGGACCTGGACGACCCGAAGGGCTTGATGCGGGGGGTGGACTTACTGGTCAAGGCCCTCCGGACCCGCTACCGACTTGGGCCCGACCAGTCGGAGCGGATTTACCGGGCCATCGTTGAGGTGCTGGAGGGCCTTGGGGAAGGGCTGGACGGCCCCGCCGGCGCGCCGGAGTCAAGCGGAGCGGAGCGGTGAGCGGCCTACGGGAAGCCGTCGCCCAGCTTACCCGGCGGCTCGTCCGCCCGGCTCCGCCCCGTTCCCCGCTGCCGGAGGTTCAGCCGTGCTGCGCCTACGAGCTGGTCACCCGGCAGATGCTGGAGGACATGCGGGCCGAGCTGGCCGAGCTTAAGGCCCGGGTAAACGGGTTGCTTTTTATGGTGGCCGGGGCGATCCTGCTGGACGTCATTTTGCGGCTGGCTCGGCCGGGATGATGCCCCCCTTGCGGCCGTACCAGCTAGAGCCTTTCCGGGCCATCTGGCGGTCGGTCCGGGAGCGGGCCGGCTTAAGCTTTTCGGTGATGATGGCCCGGCAGGCCGGCAAGAACGAGCTTTCGGCCCAGCTGGAGGTCTGGCTTCTCCTGCGGTTTGCCCCTTTGGGGGCGACGGGATAAAGGCCAGCCCCACCTTTCGGCCCCAGACCTTAAATTCGCTGGACCGGCTTAAGGCCAGGCTGGATGATGCCGGCCTGGGGGGCCTTTGGCGGGCCGAGCGGGGCTACATCGTGCGCCTCGGCCGGGCCCGGATGGTCTTTCTTTCGGCCGATCCCTCCGCCCAGGTAGTGGGCCACACCGCCGACCTCATCCTGGAGGTGGACGAGGCCCAGGATGTGCTTCCGGAGAAGTTCGACAAAGACTTCCGGCCGATGGGGGCGGCCGCCAACGCCACCACCGTCTATTACGGGACCCCCTGGGACGGCAATTCCCTGCTGGAGCAGGTCAAGGCCCGGCACCTGGAGCTTGAGCGCCGGGACGGAATCCGCCGGCATTTTGAATACGACTGGG
>DAOUCL010000137.1:0-6296 GCA_034432015.1 Dehalococcoidia bacterium | reverse complement strand
GTCGCCGCCGTTGTGGCCGTTGACCGTTACACCGCCCGGGATGCCCTGGAGCTTATCGGGGTCGAGTACGAGCCCCTGCCCGCGGTTGTCGACCCCGAGGAGGCCATTAAAGACGGGGCGCCCCGCCTTTTCGACGACATTCCCGACAACATCTCCTTCCGGCGCCAGGTTTCGGCCGGGGACGTCGACCGGGCCTTTGCCGAGGCCGACGGGGTTGTCCGGGAACGGCTTATTAACCACCGCCTTGTGCCCAACGCGATGGAGCCCCGGGCGGCCGTGGTCTGGTACCAGCCCGGCACCGGCGAGCTTATCCTCTACGGCACGAACCAGAACCCCCACACCATCCGGTCGTGGCTGATCTCCGTTATCGACCTGCCCGAACATAAGGTCCGGGTCATCGCCCCGGACGTCGGCGGGGGCTTCGGGAGCAAAATCTTTCTTTACCCGGATGAGGTGGTCGCCGCCTTTGCGTCGATGCGGCTGGGCCGGCCCGTAAAGTGGGTCGAGGACCGGACCGAGAACTTCCGGGCGACCATCCACGGCCGGGACCACGTCACCGACTTTGAGGTCGCCTACAAGCGGGACGGGACCATCACCGGCCTGCGGGTTCGGACCTATTCGAACCTGGGCGCTTATCTTTCCCAGTACGGCCAGGCCATCGCCGGGGTCCTCTACACCGCCATGCTCCACGGGGCCTACCGGCTTCCTAACGTAAGCGCCGAGGTCGTCGGGGTGCTCACCAACACCACCCCCACCGACGCCTACCGGGGGGCCGGCCGGCCCGAGGCGGCCTACCTGGTCGAACGGGCGGTTGACCGGGTCGCCCGGGAGCTGGGCATGGACCAGGCCGAGATCCGGCGGAAGAACTTCATCCCGCCGTTCACCAACTTCTACAAGACGCCCCTTGGGACCGTCTACGACAGCGGCGACTACGAGAAGGCCCTCAACCGGGCCCTGGAAATCGTCGACTACGACCGGTTGCGGGAAGAACAGCGCCGCCTTCGGGAGCAGGGTCGGTATATCGGCATCGGCCTCTCCACCTACGTGGAGATTACGGGGCTTTCGCCTACCATCGACGGGACCCACATCCGGGTCCACCCGACGGGAAAGGTGGAGGTTTTCACCGGCACCCACGCCCACGGCCAGGGCCACGAGACCACCTTTGCCCAGCTGGTGGCCGACCAGTTCGGCATCTCCCCTGACGACGTGGAGGTCCACCACGGGGATACCGGAAGCATCCCCTACGGCGGGGGCACTTCCGGCAGCCGGTCGGCCCCGGTGGGCGGTTCGGCCACCTACCAGGCCGCCCTCAAAATTGTGGAGAAGGCCCGCAAAATTGCGGCCCACCTGCTTGAGGCGGCCGAGGCCGACGTCGAGTTTGAGGGCGG
The DNA here is from genome assembly GCA_034432015.1 of Dehalococcoidia bacterium. Taxonomy (GTDB): domain Bacteria; phylum Chloroflexota; class Dehalococcoidia; order JAUQQI01; family JAUQQI01; genus JAUQQI01. Next base: position 4,908 of record DAOUCL010000137.1, on the reverse strand, counting down.
CCGGTTCTTCGTTCGGGGCGCCCCGGAAAAGGGGGTCACCTTCCAGCAGGTCGCGGCCGCGGCTTACAATCCGGGCCGGCTGCCCCCGGAGATCGAACCGGGCCTTGAGGCCACGGCCTTTTACAGCCTGCCCGCCAACGCCTGCCCCTTCGGGGCCCACGTGGCCGTGGTGGAAGTGGACCCTGAGACGGGACAGGTAAAGCTTCTCAGGTACGTGGCCGTCGACGACTGCGGCCGGGTGATGAACCCGCTGGTGGTGGACGGCCAGGTCCACGGGGGGGTTACTCAGGGGATCGGCCAGGCCCTCTGGGAGTATGCGGCCTACGACGAGCAAGGCAACCTGCTCACGGGTTCCCTGCTGGACTATGCCCTGCCGGTGGCCAGCTACCTGCCGTCCTTTGAGACGGACCGGACGGAGACCCCCTCGCCGGTGACCCCCATCGGCGTCAAGGGGGTCGGGGAGGCCGGAACCATCGGCGCAACCCAGGCGGTGGTAAACGCCGTTGTGGACGCCCTCGAGCCGTTCGGGGTGAAATATATCAACATGCCCCTCACGCCGGAGCGGGTCTGGCGGGCCATCCAGGCGGCCCGGGCGGGCTGAAACGGGGCCGAACGGGAAAAAGACTGCCGGGCCGGGGAATCCCCGGCCCGGCATTTTCGTCAAAGGGTTAAAATTTAAAGACTGGCTTTAATGGTCCGGCTTGGCAAGTTTCGCCTAAACCTGCTTCCGCCCTCCGGGGACGAGTTTTACCGCCTCTTTGAGGCCGGGGCCGACCTGATGGTTCAGGCGGCCGAGCTTACCTGGAAGCTTTTCGAGGTTTGTGACCGGGTTGCCGAAAGGGCGGCGGAGGTCCGGGCCCTGGAGGAGTAGGCCGACGAAATAACCCACCTGGTGATGCGTCAGCTTCACCGGAGCTTTTTAACGCCGTTTGAGCGGGGCGACGTGGCCAGCCTGGCCCACACCCTGGACGAGGTTGTGGACCACTTAGAAGATGCGGCCGCCCACGCCGCCCTCTACCAAATCCGCCGCCGGGACCCGGCGGCGGTGCGCCTGGCCGAACTGGTGAGCCTTCAGGCGGCGGAGGTCCGGGCGGCCGTGCGGCTCCTCCGGGACCCCCGGGCCGGCCGGCAGGTCCTGGAGCGGACGGTAGAGATAAACCGGCTCGAAAACGAGGCCGACACCGTCTTCCGGCAGGCCGTGGCCGACCTGATGGCCGGAAAGTACGACCTTTTGGAGGTGCTGCGCTGGCGGGACATTTACCAGGGCCTGGAGTCGGCCACCGACCGGGCCGAAGACGTCGCCAACATCCTTGAGGGAATCGTCCTCGAACGGGCCTAAGTGAACGAGACCCTGGTCGCCGTCGGCCTGGTCGTAATTTTGGGCCTGGCCTTCGAGTTCGTAAACGGGTTCCACGACGCCGCCAACGCCATCGCCACCGTGGTGGCGACCCGGGTCCTTACCCCGGCCCGGGCCGTGGTGATGGCCGGGGCCCTCAACTTCCTGGGGGCCGTCTCGGGCACGGCGGTGGCAACTACAGTGGGCCGCGACCTGGTCGACCCCCGCGTCGTGGACCACTGGACGGTGGTTGTGGGGCTGGCGGCCGCGATCCTCTGGGACCTCATAACCTGGTACTTTGGGCTTCCGACCAGCAGCAGCCACGCCCTGATCTTCGGGGTCGTCGGCTCCGCCGTGGCGACGGCCGGCTTCGGGGTGGTCATGCCCGGTGGGCTCATCAAGGTCGGGGCCGGGCTGGTCTACTCGCCGGTCCTGGGCTTTTTGGCAGCGGCCGCCCTGATGCTGGCCATTTTCTGGGCCTTTCGGCATTCCACTTGGTGGCTGGTTACCCGCCTCTTCGGCCGGCTTCAGCTGCTTTCGGCCGCCTGGATGGCCTTCTCCCACGGGAGCAACGACGGCCAGAAGACCATGGGCGTGGTCGCCCTGGCCCTCTTCAGCGGGGGGCTGCTCGGGGACGAGTTCTACGTTCCCCTCTGGGTCACGGTGGCGGCGGCCCTGGCCATCGCGGCGGGCACCACGGCCGGCGGCTGGCGGCTTATTAGAACCCTGGGCTACCGGGTTGCCCACCTCCAGCCGATGCACGGGTTCGCGGCCGAGACCGCGGCCGGCACGATTATCGAGCTGGCAAGCCGGATTGGGATGCCCATCAGCACGACCCACGCCATCAGCGCGGCTATAATGGGAGTGGGACTTGCCCGGGGCGCCCGGCAGGTCCGGTGGCTGGTGGCCGGCCGGATCGTGGCCGCCTGGGTGCTCACCATCCCGGGCTGTTTTGCCCTGGGCTGGGCCCTGCGCACCCTCCTAAACCTTCTGGGGGCATAGAAATGGGGAATAACCGCCCCATCGTCGGCGTAACCATGGGCGACCCGGCCGGGATCGGCCCCGAGATCGTGGCCAAGGCCCTGGCCCGGCCCGAACTTTACCGGCAGGTCCGGCCCCTGGTCCTCGGGGATGAGGCGCTGCTCGCCCGGGCCGCCGAAATCTGCGGCCTCAAGCTCGACATAAATATAGTCGAGTCGCCGGGGGCGGGGCGGTTTGTCCCCGGGGTTATCGACCTGCTCCCGGTGACGGCCCTCGACCCGGACCGGGTCCGGTTCGGGCAGGTTCAGCCCCTGGCTGGTTGGGCCTGCTTTGAATACATAAAAAAGTCGGTGGAGCTCGCCCTGGGGGGCCAGGTTGACGCGGTGGCCACCGCCCCCATCAACAAGGCCGCCCTTCAGGCCGCCGGCGTTCCCTACCTGGACCACACCCAGGCCTACGCCGCCCTCACCGGTTCGACCGGGGTCCTTACCATGTTTGTGGTGGGGGAGCGGCTTAAAATCTTCTTCGCCACCAGGCATGTGCCCCTGCGTCAGGCCATCGCCGAGCTCACCGTCGACCGGGTTTACGGGGTTCTGCTCTTGGCCGACCGGGCCCTGCGGCGGTTCGGATTTTCCGACCCCCTTTTCGGGGTGGCGGCCCTCAACCCCCACGCCGGGGAGGGGGGGCTTTTCGGGGACGAGGAGCTTACGGTGCTGGCCCCGGCCATCGCCCGGGCCCGGGAAGCCGGGGTCCGGGCCGAGGGGCCGGTTCCGGCCGACTCGGTTTTTTACCTCTGCCTTCAAGGCCATTTTGACGCTGTGGTCTCCCTTTACCACGACCAGGGCCATATCGCCGCCAAAACCTACGATTTCGACCGGACCGTCTCCCTAACCACCGGCCTGCCCTTTGTCCGAACCTCGGTCGACCATGGGACGGCCTACGACATTGCCGGCAGGGGCATCGCCCGGGCCGAAAGTATGGCCGAGGCGATTCGGGTGGCGGGGGAGTATGCCCGCCGACTTCAGGCCGCCCGCCCGGCGTCCCCGGGAGGTTAGGGTGACGGCCGGGGCTGATCTTGGGCTCCTCCGGGAGCAGTACGAGAACCTCTCGGCCTGCATCCGGTGCGGCCTTTGCCTTTCGGTCTGCCCCACTTACCAGGTCTCCTTCAAAGAGGAGGAGGGCCCCCGGGGCCGCATCGCCATGCTCAAGGCCCTGGTCGAAGGCCACCTGGGCCTCACCCCCGACCTGGTGGAGCACGAGCTTAACTGCCTGGTCTGCGAGGCCTGCACGGCCATCTGCCCGGCCGGCTTCCGGATGGAGCCGGCCCAAATCGCCTTCCGGGCGGCCGTCTCGGGCGGGATGCCCCGGGCGGTCCGGTTCGGGCTGGAGTATTTCCTGGGCGACCTGGGCCGCCTACGCCGGCTGGTCCGGCTGATGGCCCTGGGCCAGCGGGCCGGCCTGACCGCGCTGGCCGCCCGGCTGGGTTTGTTCGGCCTGCGGCGGCTTGGCCGGTTTTTGCCCGACCTGCCCACATCCTTCATCGTGCCCCGGGGGCAGGTCTGGCGGCCCGCCGGCGGGCCCGTCCGCTACCGGGTGGCCATCCTTACCGGGTGTGTGATGAGCACCGTCTTTGCCGAGGTTACCCGGGCCACCGTCCGGGTGCTTACGGCCAACGGGTGCGAGGTGGTGGCGGTGGCCGGGCAGGGTTGCTGCGGGGCCCTCCACCTGCACAGCGGCCTTTTAGGGTCGGCCCGCCGCCTCATCGAGAACAACGTCCGGGCCTTTGACCCCGACGGCTTCGACGCCATCGTCGTGAACTCGGCCGGGTGCGGCACGGCCCTAAAAACCTACGACCATTTCGTGTCGGGGCCCCGGGCGGCGGCCATCGCCCGGAAGACCCGGGACATTACGGAGTTCCTGGACGAGGTCGGCCTGGTTCCGCCCCCGGGGGAGGTGCCGGTGGTGGCCACCTACCAGGAGCCCTGCCACCTGGCCCACGCCCAGCGGATTACGGCCGCCCCCCGGCGGCTTCTTCGGGCGATCCCGGGCCTGCGGCTGGTGGAGCTGGGCGAGTCGGCCCTCTGCTGCGGCAGCGCCGGAATTTACAACCTTACCCGCCCGGCCTTTGCCGATGCCCTGATGGCCCGCAAGGTTCGCCACGTTCTGGCCACCGGGGCCCAGGTGGTGGTCACCGCCAACCCCGGCTGTTACCTCCAGCTCCTGGCCGGGCTGCGGGCGGCCGCCGGCGACGGCCGGCCTGCCGTTGAGGTGCGCTTCCTGGTGGAGCTTTTGGACCGGGCGTACCAGGGTGCGGCCCGGCCCGTTCTGAAGGAGGCCGGCCGGTGAACCGGGAGAGGCTTATCGGCGCCCTGGCCGCCATCGTTGGGGACGAGGGGGTCCATTACCGGCCGTCGGAGCTGGTGGCGTATTCCATTGACGGCACCTTCCAGCAGGCCCTGCCGGACCTGGTGGTTTCCCCGACCGACACCGGGCAGGTGGCGGCGGTGGTCCGGGTGGCGGCCGAAGCCGGAATCCCCATCGTGCCCCGGGGGGCCGGAACCAGCCTGGCCGGGGGAACCATCCCCGTCGGG
>DAOUCL010000136.1:0-2932 GCA_034432015.1 Dehalococcoidia bacterium | reverse complement strand
ACGCCTTATGTCAACAGCGTGACCAGGAAGGAGTCGAGGTCCATCCGGCACCTCGTGCCATTATAGACCTTGGCTCCTTCCCTTGCTGTTTGCCCCAGAATTACACATCAAACGTCTTAGCTGAGCCTCTTGGCTGAGCCCCTTCCCCGGGGGGTGATACTCTTGGGTGATACCCTTGGCCGGGGGCTGATACTCTTAACATTTTTATTTAGCAAGCAGTTAACCAAAATCCTAGCCCAAACCAATGAAAAAAAGTGGTGGAAAAAGTTAGCCGCCCCACCCCTGGGGCGGGCCGGTGGCCTGGGGTTGGGCCTCGGCCCGTTATGGCTGGCCTTAAGGTTTGGGTCGAGGGCGGCGGCTGAGACCAACCCCGACGCGTCCCTGGCGTCACAGTCTGGGGCTCCCCGGACCCTGGCGGTCTTAACATTTTTATTTGGCGGGCCCTGGCGGTGTTGGCAACGTTGCCAAGGGGCTCTGGCGGGTTTCCGCCGGCCCTGGGGGGTTGATAACCTTGGCGCCGTTGGGCCGGCGAAGGGGGACCTGGCCCTCTTGGTTGACCCCCTTCCCCGGGGTTGACCCTCTTACGCCCCCAACCGAAGGGGGTCAGGACCCTCTTGGGTGAGCCTCTTCCCAGGTTGATACCCTTGACTGATACCCTTCCCCGGGGGGGTGATACCCTTGGTTGAGCCTCTTCCCTTTGGCTGATACTCTTAACACTTTTATTTAGCAAGCATTTAACCAAAATCCTTGCCCAAACCAATGAAAAAAGTGGTGGAAAAGTTAGCCGCCCCGGGGGCGGAAGGGGCTGGGGGTGCCGGCTATGGTGGCGGGCGTCGGGGCTTGGGTGGGGGCGAGGCCCCCGTTTTCCGGCTGGGGCGCCCCGGGGCGGGGTCGGGCCGGCGGCCGGGGGCATTGGGCCTTGAAAAAGTACGAAAGTACTTTTGACGGGGGCGGGTTTTGGGTGGTAAAATGGGGTCTGGTAAGGGAGAAACAGCCGAATAGTTGGCGGTCTTGAAGCCCCCGGCCGGGGAAACCCGGTAGGGGGCTTTGGTGTTTGTGTAAAATGCAACTGGGAGGAGAGGGGTGCCGACCCTGGAAGAGAGAATGGCTGCCCTGGAGGCGGCGGTAAGCCGCCTTACGGGGGCCCTGACCGATACGGTCGCAACCTTAAAGGAGCTGGCCGGGAGCTTGAAACCCACGGCCGGCGTCCTCGAGGAGCTGGCTGCTCTGGTCAAAACCCTGGTCGAGGCCCAGGTCCGGACCGAGCGCCGGCTTGAGGAGCTTACGGCCCGGGTCGAGGCCCTGGCCGAGGCCCAGGCGAGGACGGAGGAGCGGGTCGGGCGGCTTGAGGAGGCCGTGGCCCGGCTTAATGAGCGGGTGACCCGCCTGGAAGAGGCCGTTGCCAAGCTGGCCGAGGCCCAGGCCCGGACCGAGGAGCGGGTCGGGCGGCTTGAGGAGGCCGTGGCCCGGCTGGCCGAGGCCCAGGCGAGGACGGAGGAGCGGGTCGGCCGCCTGGAAGAGCGGGTTGGGCGGCTCGAAGAGGCCCTGACGCGCCTGGCCGAGGCCCAGGCGAGGACCGAGGAGCAGGTGGCCCGGCTGACCGAGGCCCAGGCGAAAACCGAGGAGGCCCTTCGGATTCTTGTGGACCGGGTTGGGGAGCTGGACGGCTTTTACCAGGAGCTCCGGTTCGTTCGGCGGGCGCCGGCCATCCTGGGAAGGGCCCGCTTTCGGAGGGTGCGGGTTGTCAACCCGGAGGAGCTGGCCGACCGGCTGGATGACCTGGAGGAGCAGGGTCTTATCTCCCCGGCCGAACGGGACCGGCTGGTCGAAACGGACCTTATCGTCCGGGCCCGGCGGGACGGGCAGGAGGTGTGGGTTGCCGTCGAGGTCTCCTCGACGGTGGATATTCGGGACGTGGAGCGGGCGGCCGAAAGCGCGGCTTTGCTTGCCCGAATCCTCGGGGCCCCGGCCGTAGCCGCCGTGGCCGGCCGCCGCATCGGCCCGGCCGCGGCCGCCGCGGCCCACGACCGGGGCGTGCTTATCCTGAGCCAGGCCTAGGGGCCGGCGGCCCGAGTTTGGGGGGACGAGTCGAAGGGCTCGTCCCCCCGCCTTTTTTGGCGAAGGGGGAGGGGCTGCCCCGGCCCGCTCGGAAAAGTTTAAAATCCGAGGCGGGAGGTTTGATTTTAGATGTCCTTTACGGTGGAGCAGTTTGAGGACCTTTTGAGGCTGCTGCGGGAGCGGCCGGAGTGGCGGCAGCGGCTGTTGGAGGCGCTGCTTACCGAGGAGCTTTTAAAGCTTCCGGCCGAATTTAAGGCCTTCCGGGCCGAGGTCCTGGGCCGGTTCGACCGGCTGGAGAAGGCCCAGGCCCGGACGGAGGAGCGGGTCGGGCGGCTTGAGGAGGCTGTGGCCAAGCTGGCCGAGGCCCAGGCGAGAACCGAGGAAGAGGTTGCGGCCCTGACCCAGGCCATCAGGACCCTGGAAGCCCGGCTGGGTGGGGTGGAGCGGGAACTGGGCCGGCTGCGCAACGACATCGGCCTTCAGACCGAAAACGTGGCCGCCGACGTGGTGGAATACCTGCTGGGGCGCAAGGGTTACCGGCCGATAAGCCGCCCCGGCCCCCTGGAGGCCGACGGGGAGCTGGACCTTGTCTGGGCGGTGGAAAGTCCGGCGGGGGAGCGGCTGTGGGTGGTGGCCGAGGCCAAGTACCGGCTTAAGGCCGAGGATGTGTTGAAGTTTGCGCAGCGGTTCCGGAGCCGGGGCTTCAGGGAGCGGCTCAAGGCGGCCGGGATTCCGGGGCCGTATCTTCCCTACGTGTTCGGGATAGCCGCCGATATCCGGGCCGACGAGCAGGCCCGCCAACTGGGCATCGGGCTAATAACGGCCCGGGGCTAGGTAATCGCGCCCGCAGGCCCCGAAACGTAGCGGCTGAGGG
>DAOUCL010000135.1:0-1939 GCA_034432015.1 Dehalococcoidia bacterium | reverse complement strand
AAAGGGCCCAGAACTGGCCGCTGTACCAGACAACCCCCTGGCCGACGACGACCACCGCCGCCGTCAACACGTACTTGATGTTTTCGGAAAGAAAGGCCTCCCGCCAGGGGGAGCGGCTGGTCCGCCGGGCGGCCTGAAGCCGGGCAAAAACCGGGGTCTCCTGGAGCTTAAGCCGGATGTAGACCGAGATGGCCACCAGGAGGAAGGAGAGCAGGAAGGGGATGCGCCAGCCCCAGGCGTTAAAGGCCTGCTCCCCAAGTAGCAGCCTTGTCCCGACGACCACCACCAGGGATATCATCAGGCCGATGGAAGGGGAGGTCTGGAGGATGCCGGTGTAAAAGCCCCGCCGCTGGTCGGGCACGTGCTCGGCCACGTAGGTGATGGCCCCCCCGTACTCGCCCCCCAAGGTCAGCCCCTGAATGAGGCGCAGGAGGAACAAGATAAAGGCCGAAAGGAGGCCGACCTGGGCGTAGGTGGGGAGCAGGCCGATGAGGGCCGTGGAAAGGCCCATGCCCGTCAGGGTCACCAGGAAGGTGTACTTGCGGCCGATGAGGTCGCCGATGCGGCCGAAGACGAAGGCCCCCAGGGGCCGGATGAGAAAGCCGATGGTGAAGATGGCCACGGTGTTCAAGAAGGCCGCCACCGGGTCGCCGGGCGGGAAGAACTCCCGGGAGAGGATGGTCGCCAGGCTCCCAAAGATATAGAAGTCGTACCACTCGATGATGGTCCCCAGGGTCGAGGCCCCGAGGACGAGCCGCAGGTAGCCCGGCTCCACCGCCTCGTAATAGCTGCGGGAATTTGTGGCTGCCAACGGGACTCACCTCCTCAGGAAAAGAGTGTAACCTTCACAATTCCGTATCCCGGAAGTTTTGGTTCAATTGCGCAATAATTATCCCCCCTTTCGGTCAGCAACGTCTGACAGGTTTGTCTTTACAAGTGTCTTTGCAGTTTTATGATAGTTGTCATTAACAACTGCGGGCCCCGATTTGCAGAAACGGCCGGTAATTGGTTGAAAAAGGCGCCGGATCGGCACTATACTGGGAGTGAAATTCCGGGGCGGCGCAGCGGAAATGTCGGCTCAGGCGGTCGCCACCGCCTTCTTGAGCCAGGTCCCACCCTTCCGGTACCTGGATGAGGAGGCCCTGGCCCGGGTCGTGGCCCGGGCTGAAATCCACTTCTTCCCAAAGGGCACCCGCATCCTCCAGCGGGACGGCCCCCCGGCCCGGTATCTTTACGTCGTTGAGAAGGGCGGGGTTAAAAAGGCCGTCGGCGACGTCACCCTGGAGGTGGTGGGGGAGGGGGAAATCTTCGGGGTGCTCTCGGCCCTGGAAGGCGACCGCAGCCGGCTGGACGTCATCGCCATCGAGGATACCGTCTGCTACGCCATCCCCCGGGACGTCGTCGAAAGCCTGCTGGAAACCCAGCCGAAATTCGCCCGCTTTCTCTACGAGTTCTCCATCCGCCGCTACCTGGACTGGAGCCTGGAGGAGCTGGAGCGGGCCCCGGCCCTGGCCGGGTCCGGCCGGCTCATTTTTACCGCCCGGGCCGGGGAGGTGGCCCACCGGCCCCTGGTCACCTGCCGGCCGGAGACCACCATCCAGGAGGCCGCCCAGCTCATGACCCACCACCGGGTAAGCTCGGTGGTGGTCCTCAACCCCGACGGCCTGGCCGCCGGCATCCTGACCGACTGGGACCTGCGGGAGCGGGTCGTGGCCGCCGGCCGGGACATCCGCCAGCCGGTGGCCAAGGTGATGACCTCCCCGGTCATTAGCGTCGATTCGGATACCCCGGTCTATGAGGTGGTGGCCGAGATGGTCCGCCGGGGCATCCACCACATGGTCGTCACCGAGGCCGGCCGTCCCGCCGGCATGATCACCGGCCACGACCTGGTCCTCCTGCAGGGCACCTCGGCCCTTTTTGTGGCCCGGGATATCGGCCG
>DAOUCL010000134.1:0-8814 GCA_034432015.1 Dehalococcoidia bacterium | reverse complement strand
CGAAAGGTCGTGGGTATATCCCTCGAGGGTACGGGCGGCCAACTGGCCTTTGTAAACGTAAGCGGGATGGGGCGGACCCCCTACAAACCAGCCCCTGAGCCACTGGTCGGGCACATACGTTCGCATCCCGGGGTAGGGCGGTGAGGTTACCACGTACCGATACGGCCCCCCAAGAGTTAAAAAGTCGAAGGTTCGGGCATCACCCAGGGACGCCGCCCCGGTCACCCGGGGCGGAAGGCCCGTCAGATAACGGCCGGCCGCGGCCCCGAGAACTTCCAGGGCATCCACCTTCGGCGGCTTAAGGCCCCATCGCTGCCAGTAGCGGACGGTATAATTGGGCTTCGGGGCAAAGGTTCGGGTCATCTGGTTCGAAAAGTAAGTGGGAACCTTCCGGAGGGGGCCGTGGAGCCGCCCTAGGACCATAAGCCGAAGCAGGTCGGCCGTATCCCCCTGGGCCCCCGACAGCCCGTCCCGCAGGGAAAGAATATCCCGGAGGGTTTCGGGATGGTAAGCTAGCTCCCAAAAGGGTCCCGCGGGGACAGGCCCGTCGGGCCCCGCCTTAAGCAGGCCCCGGGCCAGCTTAAGCATCTGGTCGGCCGACCCGGCCGCCAGCACCGCCCGGCTTACCGCAACGGCTACCGGGGAGACGTCCACCCCGGCGGCCCGGAGGCCGAAAAGGCGGGCCGCATAGAGGGTTGTTCCCCGACCGCAAAAGGGGTCCAGCACCCAGTCCGCCGGCCGGGCCCCTTTAAGGACCCTTAAAGGGAACTCCAGGGGAAACATGGTGTAGTAAGGGCAGGCCCTAACCAGCTCCGGCATGCAACCCTTCGAAGCGGGTACGCCCTTTGGGCAAGATTACCACGTAGGTTGTCTGCTTAGTGCCCCGGGGGCTTGGCCGCCTTTTGGTCTGCCAACCTTCGCCCTCGTCCCCGAAGCACCGGATAAGGACTTCCCGAGACAGTTCGAAGGCCAGATTTCCGCTGGCCAGGTCGGCCGGCAGGTGATGCCTGATCACCCCCGTAAGCTGGCCCCAAGCAAATTCCCCGCGCCTGACCATCTCCCGAAACTGCCCATCGGCTAAGAGCCCCCGGTATACCCGCTCCCGGGCGTCCCCCAGGTAGTCCCCCGACGGCCGGCCGTTGACCGCCGTCGGGGCATAGGCTTCCCGGAGCCGGCCGGCATAGACGGAGGCTGGCGGGCAAGCGTAGTTTGGGTCCCGGGGTCGGTAGGCGGCCTCAAAGGACCGGACCCGCACCGGGATGGGGTAGGCTTCCTCCGGCCGAACCCCGGACCAGAAGACGCAGTGGCCGGGGATGGGCTCGTTAAGCAGGGAGCTTAATAGGTCTTCGCCGTAGTTGGCATTATGCCGCTTTAAGGTCCGCAGGTCGTCGGCCGAAAGCAGGTGGAACACAAACCAGTTGTCCACCTGGGAAAGAAGCTCCGGGTCCAGACTGCCCGGCTGCTGAGTGACCAGGACCGCCCCAAGGTCGTACTTGCGGCCTTCTTTGACCCAGGCCATAAAGGGGCTGGTGGAGGCCGCCCCCTGCCCCAGGACGCTCTGGGCTTCTTCGAGGACGGCGATTATAGAAAGGCTTTCGGCCTCAGCCCGGGTGAACTGTTCAACGTTGTGGCCGAAGATGTGCCTTAAAAGAATTCCGCTCAGGGCCAGGGCAGCTTCCCCCGAAAGCAGGGAAAGGTCTATTACACAGAGCTTTCCCTGCTTTAGGGCCTCTAAAAGCATGTCCAGAAGGCGGCTACTGGGGTCGTGCAGCATCTGCACAATGTAAGCAATGTTACTTCTGGCCGCCAGGGCCTCCACATCTTGCTGGTTCCCCTCAAGGCCTAAAAGCTTTCTTACCTGCGCAAGGTCGGCCGAATGCCTTTGGTCGTGAATTAGGTCAACCAGCTCCCGCCAGCGGTCCCAGGGAAGGGCTTTAAGTTTTCGGACATTCTGCTGTTCCTGCCGCTCCGGCCCGAGGGCGATCCCCACCACCGTCTCAGGCGCAAGGCGGCGGATGTCCAGCTTCACCGACCCGGCCACGAAGGACCCGTAGAAGTCCGAAGGCGGGGTGCGGGAGGTGAAAACCACAAGTTTATCGTCCAGGTGGGATACATCGCAGAGGCCCGGCCGGGCCCGGGCATCAGGCCAGAAATATTCCCCGTCCCGGTCGAAGATAACCGTGGCCACCGGCGATTCGTGGCCGCCCCGCTTTGGGACCCGGGGTCCCTCCCCCCGGTAAAGCTCGGAAAACAAAAGCTTTAAAAGGTTCGACTTGCCAAAGCCCGACCGGGCAAATACCGCCGTGCGTCGGGCAACCAGCCGCTCCACCTGGAACTTTGGTTCAATGACGGGCCCTAAAAGGCGCATCCAGGGTTCGGGCCGGAGGGTTTCATCCCCCCTGGCCCAGACAAACTCGCCCAGGGCCAGGTGTCCCAGGGCCGCCCCTTCCCGGTGGTGGCCGGCAACCAGCTTTAAAACCTCGTCCGACGGCAGGGCTACCCGGCTCCCCACGTGGGTAAGGCGCCGATGGGAGGCCACAAAGACGGCTGAGCTGTCGTTTACCCGGCGGCGCAGCAATCCTAGGACCCGGATGTTTACCCGGTATTTTAAATAACGCCCCCGGATATCATCGGGGATGGGCGTATTAAAGCCCACGGTCCGCAAAAGGTAGTCTTCGCCTTCGCCCGAAACCAGTTTCCCCTCGGCCCGGAGGCCCGCGATGCGCCCCAACAGGGCCTCGTTTTCGTCGGCAACCTCCACCAGGACAAAGCGGCCGTGGATGGGCTCGTGCTGGTAGTCGGGCCGATACGGAAGAATCAGGTCGGCCCGGAACTCCATATTGGCCTGGCTTAAGTCCCGAAGCACCCCGATGACCCGGTCCGGCTCAATGAGCCTGGAAATGGCCATGTCTACCCTCCCAGCGCTTGCCCGTAAACCGAAACGCCTCCAGGTCGACCGCCCCCGGATTGATCTCCCTCAAGGCATCCATCACCACATCGGTGAGCAAATCCAGGTCCAGGCCGGTGATGGCCGCCCGCTCGTGCGCCTGCTGGAGGCAGAGGGGGTAAAAGGGCTCAGGAAATCCCGCCTGGGCATCGGCCAGCAAGTAACCGAACACCTCATCGGCTTCGCCCACCTGGTCGGCCCAGAGGTCTACGGCCCAGATGGGGTCCAGGGGGCTCGGGCCGAACTTTACGAGGAAGAGGACCCTGGCCACGAACTTGGGGGCCTCCCCCTCCGTCCCCTCCTCCATGCCCCGGGCATATTCAGCCCACCGGTAAACCTGCCGCTCGATTTCCCGCGGAACCCGGAGGTAGCACGGTCCAGGCTGGAAAAGGACCCCTTCCAGGTATAGGGCAAGCCGGTAGCGGTCTAAAACCTGGCTGCGTTTGGCGATGCCGGCGACGAAAACCTTTCGGCCGGCCTCTTCCCGGTAGGCTTTGAGGCGGCGGCCAATGGCCCGCCACATCCGGGTGAACAGGTCGCCGGCGAAAATCTTACTGCGCAAAAACCCATCCCGAAGGACGACCGTATGGCTGGCCAAGGTCCCGCCGGTAAGGTAGGTGTAAAGGGCCGCCCACTCCCCCAGGTCCCGGTAGACTTTGACCCAGCCCGGACGGCGCTCTTCGGGCCGGGGAATCATTGGCGAAAGACTCCAGAGGTTTTCTACGCCCAGGTCGACTAGAAGCCGCCCCAGGGGCGTGGCCGAACGGAGGTGGCGGGCCGAGAGGCCAGCCGGGTCGGTGAAGGGGGAGAGGGCATCCAGAAAGTGAACCTGGCCGTAGGAGTCCACCACCCGGACCGGCTGAATAACGAAAGGGTCGAACCGAATGGTGTTTTCGCCGGCGTCGGCGGCGACCAGGGAGACCGTCGTGGTGTTGCGGGGCCGAAGGGGCCGCACCTCCGCCCTGAGCCGGCTCACCTGTACCCGCAGGGCCTCCAGCCGCCCCCGCTCGGCCCGGGCGACCTCGGCGACGGCCTTTTTAATGTTTAAAAGCTCTTCGGCGCTGAAGATTTGGGTCATTTTATTCTACCAAAAATCAACCCAACGTCCGAACGGACCCCGGTGTTTTCCAGCTATTCGCCGGTCAGGCTTGTATGGGCCCACGGCGGGCGGTTTCGGCTAAGCCCTAACAGGGTCTTGCAGGTTGGAAGGCCCTGGGCCAGGGGCTGGGGTTGTTGGGGGGCGGCGGGGAGGTTTAAAATTGCTTGAGCTTAAACCTACGGGAGCTGGAGGACTCATGGGGCTCCACGCGGCCAGGGTTCTGGAAACCTTTAAGGCTATGGGCGTAACCCACATCGTCTGGTTGCCCGATTCGGAAACCGGTTTTCTTTACGAGGCGGTTACCGCCGACGGGTCCATAAAGCTGGTGCCCGTCTGCAGGGAGGGGGAGGCCTTGGCCATCGCCGCCGGCCTCTGGGTGGGGGGCGCAAACCCGCTGGTCTTAATCCAAAATACCGGCCTTTTCGAGTCCGGGGATTCCATTCGGGGCCTCGGTCTCGATGTCGGCCTTCCGGTGGTGATGGTCATCGGCTACCGGGGTTGGCTGGGCGGCCAACCGATGACGGATTCGGCCGGGGTTTACACCGAACCCATCCTCAGGGCCTGGGGCATTAACTATTACCTGGTCGAAACCGAGCAGGATCTGCCCAAAATTTTGGCCGCCCAGGCGGAAGCCCTAAAAACCTCAAGGCCCGTAGCGGTCTTGGTCGGTCAGGAGTACGAGAAATGATGGACCCCTTCGAGACCTTGAGGCTTTTAAGCGAGCACCGGACCGACCAGGTGGTGGTCCCCACCATGGTGGCCCTCCGGGTCTGGTCGCTGGTTTCTAAAAGGCCCGAACTGGACCTGCCATTGGTCGGGTGCATGGGCAAGGCCTCTTCCCTCGGGCTGGGGGTGGCCCTCGCCCGGCCCGACCGGCAGGTCTGGGTGCTCGACGGCGACGGCAGCCTCCTCATGAACCTGGGTTCCCTGGTCACCATCGGGAACCTCTCGCCCCCTAACCTCACCCACTTTGTGTACAATAACGGCGTTTACGAGACGACCGGCGGCCAGCCGGTGCCCGGGGCCGGCCGGGCCGACTTCGTCGGCCTGGCCCGGGCGGCCGGGTATTTAAACGCCTTCAGGTTCGACGATATCGAAACTTTACGCCAGCGCCTCCCCGAACTGGTCCGGCTCCCCGGCCCCACCCTGGTAGACCTGCGCGTGGGCCGGGCGACCGCCCTTGGCCCCCTGCCCCCCGCCCGCCGGACAGCCGAGGCCCTGCGGACGGTTAAGGCGGCCCTCAGCCCCTAAGCCGTTCGTGCTTTTTTTCACTTGCGCCCGTCCCAAGGCTGTGTTATAGTCAGGGGGAAGACCTCAGGCCAAGCCCGACGGGAGGCGAAATGCTCGAGCAGTTCGGCTACATCGGCCTCTTTCTCGTCATCGCCATCATATTTCCCGCCGGCGGGGTCATAACCGCCTGGCTGGTGGCCCCCCGCAAGCCCGACCCCAACAAAGAGGCGATCTATGAGTGCGGGATGGAAACCGTCGGGGACGCCTGGGTCCAGTTTAACGTCCGGTATTATCTTTATGCGCTGATTTTCCTTATCTTTGATATCGAGACAATCTTTCTCTACCCCTGGGCCGCCCAGTTCAGGCAGTTGGCCCTCTTCGGCTTTATCGAGATGTTTGTTTTCATCGCCATCCTTCTCGTCGGGTATGCCTATGCCTGGCGCAAGCGGGCGCTGGAGTGGAGGTGAGCCGGTGGCGGACTCCAGACCCATCGAGTTTCTTCCGCCGGGGAAATACATTAACCGGCTGCGGACCCTGGATACCCAGACCCTCCACGACGCCACCCGCATTCCCCACGCCGACGATATAAGCTTTCTGGAGCAGGACCTGCGCCGCAACATCCTGCTTACCACCGTTGACGAAATCGTCAACTGGGCCCGGAAATCCTCCATCTGGCCCCTTACCTTCGGCTTGGCCTGCTGCGCCATCGAATTCATCGCCACCGGAACCCCCCGTTACGACCTGGCCCGGTTCGGGGCGGAGCTTGCCCGCCCCTCCCCCCGGCAGGCCGACCTGATGATCGTGGCCGGAACCGTTTGCTGGAAGATGGCCACGGCCATCCGCCGCCTTTACGACCAGATGGCCGAGCCCAAGTGGGTGATTTCGATGGGGTCCTGCTCCAACCACGGCGGCCCCTTCCGGGGGGCCTACAGCGTGGTGGAAGGGGTGAACCTGATCGTGCCGGTGGACGTCTACGTGCCGGGCTGCCCGCCCCGGCCCGACGGCCTCCTCTACGGCCTGGTCCAGCTCCAGAAAAAGATCGCCGCCCAGAGCCTGGCCCGCAAAGAGCCCGAACGGGCGGCCGTGGCCATGCGGACGGCCGAGGAGCTGGCCGAACTGGCCCGTAAACAGGCCGCCTATTTCGCCAATAAAATCGGCATCCCCCTCGAGCCCAAGCCTGGGTCATGACCCGGATCGTTCCCCTGGACGCCGCGCGGGTTGTCCGTGAGCTCGAAGCCGCCGTTCGCGGCGCCGTTGTCGAGCACGCCCCGGACTATGTGCGGGTAAAGCTGGAGCGGCTGGTTGAGGTGGCCGGCTTTCTCAAGACGGCCCCGGGCCTGGAGTTTAACTACCTGGTTTCGGTAACGGCCGTCGACTATTACCCGTATTACTTTGAGCTGGTTTACCACCTGGTCTCCATGCCCCACCACCACAGCCTGGTGCTCAAGACCCGAACCCCCGACCGGGAGCGGGTGGTGGTGCCGTCCCTGGTGGGGGTCTGGCGGGGCGCCGAGCTTCAGGAGCTGGAGGCCTACGACCTGATGGGCATCGTCTTTGCCGGCCACCCGGAGCTGCGCCGCATCTTCCTCTGGGACGAGTTTCGGGGCCACCCCTTAAGAAAAGACTACGTGGAGGAGCTTATCCCCCTGCCCCTGCCGGCCGAGCCGGCGGAGCCGCTGGGGTGAGGTGGGCCGATGAGCCTGGAAACCCAGCCGGTTGTAATTAACTTTGGGCCGCAGCACCCCAGCACCCACGGGGTGTTCCGGCTGGTGCTGACCGTGGACGGGGAAGTGGTCATCGACGCCAAGATGGTGCTGGGCTACCTGCACCGGGGCGTGGAGAAGCTGGCCGAAGAAAAGACCCACATCCAGAACATCACCTTCACCGACCGGCTGGATTACCTTTCGGCGATGTCCAACAACTTCGCCTACGTCCAGGCCGTGGAGAAGCTGGCCGGCATCGCCGTGCCCGAGCGGGCCGAATACATCCGGGTGATTATGGCCGAGCTCCAGCGGATCGCCTCCCACCTGATGGCCATGGGGACCTTTTACCAGGATGTGGGCGGCTGGGGAAGCCCCCTTATGTACATGTTCCGGGACCGGGAGAAGATCCTCGACCTGTTTGAGATGGCCTGCGGCCAGCGGCTCACCTGCAATTACATGCGGCCCGGCGGGGTTTCTATGGACCTCCCCCCTGAGTTCATCCCTGAACTTAAAAAGTTTATCCCGGCTATGCGGGCCTATTTAGACGAATACGAGGAGCTCATCGCCGAAAACGAGATTTTTAAGGTCCGCACCCGGGGGGTGGGGATTCTGCCGAAGGAGCTGGCCATCGACGCCGGGGCGTCAGGGCCGGTCCTGCGGGCCAGCGGCGTCCGCTGGGACCTGCGCAAGGACGACACTTACAGTATCTACGACCGGTTCGACTTCGACGTCCCGGTGGGCACGGTGGGCGACTGCTACGACCGTTTTATGGTCCGGCTGGAAGAGTGCCGCCAGAGCCTGCGGATTCTGGAGCAGGCGGTGCGGGACATCCCCGGCGGCCCCTGGATTAGCCCGGGGGTTCGGGGAAACATCTGGGCTCCGCCGGGCGAAGCCTACGCCCACGTGGAGGGGCCGAAAGGGGAGCTGGGCTTCTACCTGGTAAGCGACGGAGGGGTTGGCCCTTATCGGTTTAAGATCCGGTCGCCGTCGTATATAAACTTGACGGCCCTTAAGGAGATGACCCTGGGCTGGAAGGTGGCCGACGCCATCATTATCCTGGGTAGCATCGACATCGTCATGGGCGAGGTCGACCGGTGACCCTGCTTGATTACCTTTACGATTTGTCCAACCTGGTCCAGGCCTTTGCCTTCTGGCTGAGTACTTTTCTTCCCGGCTGGGCCGTTTACTGGATTGTGGGCCTCATCGCGGTGGTCACCACCCTCCTCTTTGCGGTTAACAACACCCTGGCCATGAATTACATCGAGCGGAAGGTGATCGCCCACTTCCAGGTCCGTTTCGGGCCCAACCGGGCCGGTCCCTACGGCCTCCTTCAGCCCCTGGCGGACGCCATAAAAATTCTGCTTAAAGAGCCCATTATCCCCGCCGCCGCCGACAAGCCCGTTTTCGTCCTGGCCCCCATCTTAGGGTTCGTCCCGGCCATCATGCCCTGGGCCGTCATCCCCTTCACGCCCCGGATGATGGTGGCCGACTTGAACGTCGGGGTAGTCTACGTCTTCGCCATGGGCTCCCTGGCCACCATCCCCGTCTTCATGGCCGGCTGGTCCTCCCGAAATAAGTTCGCCCTGCTGGGGGCGATGCGGGCGGTGGCCCAGATGGTGAGCTATGAGGTCCCCCTGGTGCTCTCCATTGTGGGGGTGGCGATTGCGGCCGGTACCCTCTCCCTCCGGGGGATCGTCGAGGCCCAGACGATTCCGTATATTATCCCGCAGTTTTTAGGGTTTCTGGTCTTTTTCGTCGCCGGCCTTGGGGAGTTTAACCGTTCACCCCTGGATATCCTGGAGGCCGAGTCGGAGATCGTGGCCGGCTACCACACC
>DAOUCL010000133.1:0-2547 GCA_034432015.1 Dehalococcoidia bacterium | reverse complement strand
CGGAGGGCCCGGGCCTCGATCTGGCGGACCCGCTCCCGGGTAAGGTTAAGCTCCCGCCCGACCTCTTCCAGGGTCTTAGGAACCCCGTCGTCGAGGCCATACCGCCAGACGAGGACCTGCCGCTCCCGGGGCGTAAGCTGGGCCAGCAATTGGTTCACCTGCTCCCGCAGGAGCCGGCGGCTGGCCTGCTCCACCGGGGGCAGGCTGACCCGGTCCTCGACGAAATCGGCCACCCGCATCTCATCGTCCTCGCCCACGGGCAGGTCCAGGGAGATGGCGTCGTGGCCGAAGCTGAGGAGCTCCTCGACCCGCTGGGCCGACATCTCCAGCTCGGCGGCCAGCTCGGCGCTGGTGGGCTCCCGGCCGTGCTCCTGAAGGAACTCCCGGTAGGCCCGCCCGAGCCGGCCCACAAAGTCGACGATGTGCACCGGCAGCCGGATCATCCGGGACTGCTCGGCCAGGGCCCTGATGATGGACTGGCGGACCCACCAGGTGGCATAGGTGCTGAACTTGTGGCCCCGCCGGTACTCAAATTTCTGGACCGCCCGGAGCAGGCCGCAGTTGCCCTCCTGAATCAGGTCGAGGAGGGGCAGGCCCCGGCCGATGTACTTCCGGGCGATGCTCACCACCAGCCGCAGGTTGGATTCGACCAGCCGCCGCTCGGCCGCCCGGCCGGCCTCGAGCCTCTCCCTAAAGCGCCGGCCCAGCTCCGGCCCCCGGGCCTTAAAGTACGGCCAGACCTGGGCCGGCGCCGGTAACCAGGGGCCTTCCCAGCCCGTTTCCCCGACGAGGTCGGCCAGCACCGGCTTTAAGAGCCGGCTGTCGGTGCTCAGTTCGATGAGGCCCTCGGCCACAATCCCGGCGTCGAGGCCGAGGCTTGAGGCGACGGCGGCGGTTAGGGCCGGGTCGGGCACGCCGTCGATGAGGGCCCGCAGTTGGGGGGCGTAAAGCCTTTCCAGGACGGCCCGGGGCTCCGGCCCGCCGATGTAGGCCCAGAGGGCCGAAACCACCGGTTCGGCCCCGTAAAGGCCGGTGTAGAGGGCCATCCCCAGGCGGGCGCCGTCGAGGGGACCGGGAAGGCCGGTGCCGCGGGCGAGGTCGGCCAGCCGGCGGGCATCCTCCAGGGCGATGAAAAGCTCCCTTTCCTCTTCGGGGGTAAGCAGGGGTATACGGCTCAGCTCCTGAAGGTAAATCTTGACCGCGTCGGCGGCCTCGGGGATGTCGGCTTCCGGGCCGACCTCCAAGAAGGTCGGCTCGTCTTCCCGGGACGCGGCCTCCACCATGGGCTGCTCACCCCGCCGATTTCGGGCCCAGGGCCCGGCTCCGCTCCTGGGCCGTGGCCTCCAGGAGGCGGAGGGCCCCTTCGAAATCCCCGGCCGCCTCCGCTTCGGCGATGGCCCGGTCCCGCAGCTGCCGGAGGCGGCGCAGCCGGGCGGCCTCCAGAAGCCGGACCCGGTCCCGGAAGGAGGCCACAACCTGGTCGGGAGTCACCCCGGGGAGGGGGCGGGCGGCCAGCTCCCCGTAGTACTCGGCCAGCTCCGGGGGCAGGGCCTCCACCCAGCCGGCGTCTTCGGCCTGCCGCCAGCCGACGAAGAGGAGCCGGGTCTTCTCCCGGCCGAAGTGTTCGGGGGAGACCTCATCGGCCAGGGCCCTAAGCTCCGGGTGCCTAAAGAGCAGGGTCAAAAGCTCCTCCTCCTTGCGCAGGTCTGGGTCGAGGGCGTCCGGGCCGGGCGCCTCCGGCCGGCGGGCATCCCCCCGCCTCCCCCCGACGGCCATGGCCCGCAGGTCTTCCTCGGCGACCCCCAGGGTGCGGGCTACCTTCTGGATATAGTGGCCCCGGGCCACCGGGTCGGGCAGGGCCTGGAGGAGGGGCAAAATGTCCCGGGCGGCGGCGGACTTGCCCTCGGCCCCGGCGAGGTCGAACCGCCGGGGAAGCAGGTCGACCAGAAAATCGAGGACGGGCTGGGCCCCGGCCAGGGCCTGCCGGAAGGCTTCGGGGTCCTCCCGGATCGCCTCGTCGGGGTCTTTGCCCACCGGCACCAGGGCGACCCGGACGTTGAGGCCCGGGGCGGCCCGGAGGCTCAGCCGTCGGCCCCCCTCGAAGACGGGGGCCGTCCGGTCGGCCAGCTCCCGCCAGAGGAGGTCCAGGGCCCGCCGGGTGGCGGCCTGGCCGGCCGGGTCGGCGTCCAGGCAGAGGATGACCGTCTCGCAGTAGTCTTTGAGCAGTCGGGCCTGGGCCGGGGTGATGGCCGTTCCGAGGGTCCCCACCACGTTTTTAAAGCCGTACTGGTGGGCGGTGATGACGTCGAAGTAGCCTTCGACTACCACGGCCTCCCCGGCGGCCCGGATGGCCGGCCGGGCCAGGTGGAGGCCGTAAAGCACCTCGCCCTTTTTAAAGAGGGGCGTTTCGGGGCTGTTAAGGTATTTCGGGTCGCCCTCGCCCAGGACCCGGCCCCCGAAGCCGACGACCCGGCCCCGGGCCTGGTGGTTCGGCGGGCGGGGGGCGGCCTGGTGGACCGCTTCCGGGACCGGGTAATCTTCCCCATC
>DAOUCL010000132.1:0-3036 GCA_034432015.1 Dehalococcoidia bacterium | reverse complement strand
GAGCGGGAGATGGCCAGCCAGGACGAAATCTTCGACGTGCCCGCCGTCATCCTCGAGGGCAAAAATGCCGGCCGGGTCCGGATCTTCGGTCTGCCGGCCGGCTACGAGTTCGCAACCCTGGTGGAGGACCTGGTCGACGTCAGCCGGGGTGAAACGGCCCTGGCCGGTGAGACCCGCCGACAGCTAGCCGGCCTCCCGGCCCCGGTACTGATCCGGGTCCTGGTGACCCCGACCTGACCGTGGTGTCCAATGGCGGCCAGGCTGGCCCATCAGTTCGCCATTGAGTCAGCCCGGGTGACGGCCGACGTCATCCAGGTGAACGAGTTTCCGGACCTGGTCCAGCGTTACCGGGTCCGGGGCGTGCCCAAGGTGGTTATTAACGAACGAGTTCAGTTTGAGGGAGCCGTTCCCGAAGCCCAGTTTATCAGCCAGGTCTTGCTGGCCGTAAACGGCCGGCCCAAACCCACCCCTGAACAGGAAGGAGCCGATGGTTGACGCTGCCACCCGTGCCGCAATTCAGGACCTGCTTCTGCGAACCACCGGCCTGCGCTTCGATGAGGCCGGGGTCATCGAACGGCTCGTTGAGGCCGCCCAGCAGAAGACGGTCGCCCTCCTGGAAGACGCCCAGCGCCGGGCCCTGGCCAACGGCCGGACGGTCGTGCAGGCCGTTGACGTGGCCCTCCTGCCCGGCCTGAGCCGGGCCCTGGCCGAACTCAGACCCCATCTGCTGAAAGAAGACATCCACCGGGTCCTCCACAGCCTGGCGGAACTGCCCTTTTCGGGCCAGCTCGATGAGGAGGCCAGGGAGCTGGTGCCCCTTCTTATCGGCACCCTCATTGTCGTCCTCGGCCGGACGGTGAAGGGGATCGGCCTGACCGGCGCCCTTCCCACCGAGGAGCGGATCCGGCTCCTGGCCTCGCCGCCCAGCGACCGGCCGTCCGAGTCGGATGTCCGCCGCGCCGTCGAGGTGGTCGGCCTCTGGCTTTAGGGCCGGGGCGGCCGGTAGGCCTCGTTTACCCCGCTCACCGAGAGACCGGGGCGCGGTCCGCCCCCAACCACGTAAATTACGTCCCCGAGGGCAACCGCCCCGAGGCCGTGGCGGGCCGTGGGCATGGGCGCCCGGGTTGTCCAGATGCCGGCGGCCGGGTCGAACTCTTCGTTGTGGTTAAAGGTGCCGGCCGGAGATTCGCCCCCGAAGACGTACAGCCGGCCGAAAAGGACGGCCGCGGCGATGCCGCCCCGGGCCGTGGGCAGGGGCGGGGCCTGTTCCCAGCGGCCGGACCCGGGGTCGAAAACCTCCACCACCCGGAGATTCTCCGGGTTCCGGCCGGCCACCACGTAAATCCGGTCGCCGAGGACCCCGGCGGCCAGGTGGTCCCTGGGTGTGGGCATCGGCGGCAGGGGCTCCCAGCGGTCGGCGGCCGGGTCGTAGCGGGCGGCTTCGGCCACGCTCTGCCCCCCCGGGCCGAGTCCCCCGAAAAGGTAAACCTGGCCCCGGTAAACCACCGCCGCCCCGGCCCCGCGCGGGGTCGGCATCGGCCGGGCCGTCCGCCAGACCCCCTCGGCCGGCCTGAGCCAGAAAACGTCGGCCACGGGGGTCATCGCCGTCCCGGCCAGGCCCCCCAGGACGTAAAGCCGGTCCCCGACCGCAACCGCATGGGTATGGTGGACGGGTTTGGGAAGGGGCGGACCGGACGTCCAGCGGTCGGCGGCCGGGTCGTAAACCTCAACGGTGTTCACCGTCATCCCGAGGCCGTCGAACCCGCCGATAACATAGATTTTGCCGTCTAAGGCCGCGGCCGCCACTTCGGTTCGGGGCGTCGGCATCGGCGCCCGGGTCGTCCATTCCCCGGCCGGACTCACCGGCGGGGGCGAGGGCACCGTCGGCCCCGGCCCGACCCCCCGGACATACCAGACGTAGAGCAGGCCGAGGAGGCCCACCAGGACGGCCCCTAGGCCGAGTATAATCCGACGGGTCCGGCGGAAACGCCGCGGCGCCAACTCACTCCAATATACCCGTGGGGAGGCAGCCCATGCCACCGGTTCAGTGGCCCGACAACGCCCGCTGCGCCGTCATGCTCAGCTTCGACCTGGACGCCGAAACCCTGATGCTTTACCGGGACCCGGCCAACGCCCAAAAACCGGTCCTTCTCTCCATGGCCCGGTACGGGCCGAAAAGCGCCGTCCCGGAGATAATCGACCTCCTGGGCCGCTTCGGCCTCAAGGCGACGTTTTTCATCCCCGGGTGGGTCATCGAACACCACCCGGAGGCGGTCGGCCTCATTGTCCGGGCTGGCCACGAAATCGGTGCCCACGGCTACCTCCACGAGCGGCCCGACACCCTCAGGCGGGATGAAGAGGACGCCGTCCTGGGCCGGAGCGTGGCCATTATCCGGGACGCGACCGGCCGACCCCCGGCCGGGTTC
Source organism: Dehalococcoidia bacterium (assembly GCA_034432015.1). GTDB lineage: Bacteria > Chloroflexota > Dehalococcoidia > JAUQQI01 > JAUQQI01 > JAUQQI01. The sequence continues at coordinate 610 of DAOUCL010000132.1, read as the reverse complement.
CGGTCGCCGGCCTGGGAGTTCAGCCCAAGTACCCTGGAGCTCCTTGAAAAGCACGGGTTTCTCTACTCGTCTAACATGATGGACAGCATCTATCCCTACTACCACCGCCGGCCGGACGGCACCCCGTCCCTGGTGGAACTCCCGGTCCACTGGGAACTGGATGACGCCCCATTTTTTCTCTTCCTGCCGGGCCAGCCGAGGCCCATGGCGTCCATCCCGGCGGTTTTCGACACCTGGCGGCGGGAGTTTGCGGCCTACTACCGGCGGGGCGGCCTCTTTGTCCTCACCCTCCACCCCCAGCTCCAGCGGCCGGCCCGGCTGGACATGCTCGGGCGGTTGATCCAGTATATTAGGGAGTTTCCCGGCGTCTGGTTCGCCACCGGCGAGGAGATTGCGGCCTATTTCCGCTCAGCCGTTAAAGATTAGCCGAAAGGAGCCGAGAAGATGGCTGAGTACGTCCTTACGTCTGAAAGGGTCGAAGTTGAAGACTCCATTGAGGCCGTCTACCGGCTCTTTCAGGTCCGGGGCTGGGGCGACGGCCTGCCCATCGTCCCACCAACCGAGGACCGGGTCCGCCGCTTCCTGGACTACACCGACCGGGACCCCCAGG
>DAOUCL010000131.1:0-3180 GCA_034432015.1 Dehalococcoidia bacterium | reverse complement strand
CACCCGCCTAAGCCGCTCCGGGGGCGAATTGGGGGCCGCCAGAAAGACCAGGTCCAAGCCCCGGGCCTGGGCGGCCGCCCGCAGGGGGCCGGCCTCGTCGGGGGGCAGGTCGGGGATGATCAGGCCGTCGATTCCGGCGGCGGCCAGCTCGGCGCAGAAACGTTCCTCGCCCCGGGCCAGCACCGGGTTGTAGTAGGTCATGACTACCAGGGGCTGGGCGTAACCGGCGGCCCGGAGGCGGGCCGCCAGGTCCAGGGCGTGCTCGGGTCGGGCCCCGGCCTCTAGAGCCCGGTGGCTGGCCCGCTGAATGGTCGCCCCGTCGGCCAGGGGGTCGCTGAAGGGAATCCCCAGCTCCAGCAGGTCGGCCCCGGCCTCCAGGACCAGCCGGGCCAGCTCCCAACCGGCCGTCAGGTCCGGGTAGCCGACGGTGACGTATACAAAGAGGCCCATTCGGCCCTCGGCCTTCAGCCGGGAAAAAAGTTCGCCGATCCGGCCCATCCCTTATTCCACCGGCACCAGGTCTAAGTCCTTATCCCCCCGGCCGCTCAGGTTTATCAGGACCAGCCGCCCCGGCTCCCTTCGGCCCAGCTCAAGGGCATAGGCCACGGCGTGGGCCGCCTCCAGCGCCGGCAGGATCCCCTCAGTCTCGGCCAGAGTCCGGAAGGCCGCCAGGGCCGCCTGGTCGTCCACGGCCACGTAAGTTACCCGGCCGCTCTCCTTAAGAAATCCGTGCTCCGGCCCCACCGCCGGGTAGTCCAGCCCGGGGGCGACACTGTGGGTCTCCCGGATCTGCCCGGCCTCATCCTGAAGGACGTAGGTGTAGGCGCCGTGGAGAACCCCGGGCCGGCCTCCGACCAGGCTGGCGGCGTGGGCCTCGGTTTCCAGGCCGAGTCCGCCGGCCTCCACCCCGACCAGCTTAACCCCCAAATCGTCCAGAAAGCCGTAAAAGATGCCAATGGCGTTGCTCCCCCCACCCACGCAGGCCACCACGTAATCGGGCAGGCGACCGGTTAACCCCAGGATCTGGGCCCGGGCCTCCTGCCCGATAACGGCCTGGAAATCCCTAACGATTTGGGGATAAGGGTGGGGTCCGACGACGCTGCCGATGAGGTAGTAGGTAGTGCGGACGTTGGTGACCCAGTCCCGGATGGCCTCGTTGATGGCATCCTTGAGGGTCTGGCTACCGGACGTTACCGGCCGGACCTCCGCCCCCAGAAGCCGCATCCGCCGGACGTTCAGCGCCTGGCGGCGCACGTCCTCGGCCCCCATGTAGACCACGCACTCGAGGCCGAGCATGGCGCAGACGGTGGCGGTGGCCACCCCGTGCTGGCCCGCCCCCGTCTCGGCCACCACCCGCCGTTTGCCCAGCCGCCGGGCCAGCAGGGCCTGCCCCAGGGCGTTGTTTATCTTGTGGGCCCCGGTGTGGGCCAGGTCCTCCCGCTTGAGGTATAAGACGGCCCCGGCCCGGTCCCCGAGGCGGCGGGCGTGGTAAAGGGGCGTCGGCCGCCCGATGTAGTGGCGCTGGTAATACTCCAGCTCCGCCCGGAACCCGGGGTCCCCCCGGAACCACTCGTAGGCGGCCTCCAGCTCCTTAAGGGCCGGTATCAGGGTCTCGGGGACGTAGCGGCCCCCGAACCGGCCGAAACGGCCCGCCTCATCGGGCAACTGTTCCCGCGGGGAAATCATCGCTCCGGACCACCCGCTTATTGTTTTAGCATCAAAGCCGCCTTTCTTGCCCGCCGGACGAAGGCCCGAATCTTTGCCGGGTCTTTAACTCCGGCCGTCTCCACCCCGCTGGAGACGTCGACCCCGGCCGGCCGGACGCGGCCCACCGCCGCCGCGACGTTCTCCGGGGTAAGGCCCCCGGCCAGAATCGCCGGGTGGGCCCGGGCCACCTGGGCGGCCAGGCCCCAGTCGGGGGCGGTGCCCGTCCCGCCGTACCGGCCGGGGACGTAGGCGTCCAGGTGAAAAAACTCCACCAGGCCGGCATACCGGTCGAGGGCCGCCAGGGCCTCCGGCCCGGCCAGGTGGACAGTCTTCCAGACCGGCACCCGGAGGCGGCGGCAAAGCTCGGGGGATTCGGTCCCGCTCAGCTGAACCCGGTCGAGGCGGCAGAGGTCTATAACCTCCTCCAACTCGGCTGGGTCCGGGTCGACGAAAACCCCCACCAGCCCGGGCCGGCCCTTTGGGCCGAGGCCCTGGGTAATGGCCCGGACCTGGGCAGGGGTGACCTGCCGCCGGCTGGGGGCGAAAACAAAACCCACGAAGTCGGCCCCGGCCTCCCGGGCCGCCTCCAGGTCGGCCCGGCCGGTAAGGCCGCAGATTTTGACCACCAGCCCCCCGGTCAAACCCTCACCCCCCGGACCAGCTCGGCCAGGGCCTGACCGGGGTCGGCCGCCCGCATCAGGGCCTCCCCGACCAGGATGGCGTGGTAGCCGGCGGCGGCCACCCGCCGGACGTCATCCGGGGTCTTCAGGCCGCTTTCGGCCACCGCCAGAACCCCCGGCGGAATCCTGGGCCTAAGGTTAAGACATATATTTATGTCAACTTCTAAGGTCCGCAAGTTCCGGTTGTTTATGCCCACGATTCGGGCCCCGGCCTCCAGGGCTGCTTCCAGCTCCGCCTCGGTGTGGGCCTCCACCAGGGCCGCCAGGCCCAGGGCCTGGGCCAGCCGGAGAAATCGCCGCAGCTCGGCCGGCCCAAGGGCGGCGGCGATAAGCAGAATCCCGTCGGCCCCGGCGGCCCGGGCCTCGTAAAGCTGGTACTCGGTGACGATAAAGTCCTTCTGGAGGACGGGAATGGGCCGGCCCAGCCGGGCGGTAAGCTCCCGGGCCCGGCGCAGGTGGTCGGGGCTGCCGGCGAAGAACTCCGGCTCGGTGAGGACGGAGAGGGCATCCGCCCCGGCCGAGACGTACCCCGCCACCACCGTTTCCAGGTCGGTTTCGGGCCGGATCCGGCCGGCCGATGGGGAGGCGAATTTGACCTCGGCAATGACCGAAAGGCCCGGCCCCCTCAGGGCCCCGGCAAAATCCCGGGGGGCTGGGGCGGAGGCGGCCGCCGCCTCCATTCGCCGGCCGTTGCGGGCCGCCCGGACCTCGGCCCGGCGCCGGACGGCGGCGACGATGTCGGCGAGGGTATCGCGGCCGGGGGCCATTTCTAATACCCTTTGGGAAGGCCCAG
>DAOUCL010000130.1:0-5217 GCA_034432015.1 Dehalococcoidia bacterium | reverse complement strand
TCCGGGGGGACGTTCGGCGGGTCTTCTTCGACGAGATCGGCAGTATCGTCGACGCCCCGCACCTGGTCGGCCACTACGAGGAGGCCTTTATCAAAGCCTTCGACGGCCGCCTGCCCGACTCCGGGCGGCCGCCCGTGGTGGTAGACTACGCCCACGGCAGTAGCGTTCTGGTCCTGCCCCAGCTTCTGGAGCGCCTTGGCCTTAATGCGATAAGCCTCAACGCCGCCCTGGATGAGGCCCGCCTGGCCCAGCCGCCGGAGCTGGTGGAGCAGGCCATCCAGCGGCTGGCGGCCATCGTCCGGGCCATCGGGGGTGCCCTTGGGGTCCGCCTGGAGCCCGGGGGGGAGCGGCTCCGGGTGGTGGACGACGCCGGCCTCCCCGTCGACGGGATGAAACTGCTTACGGCCCTGGTCGCCCTGGTGCTCCGGGACGGCATGGGCGGGGTTATCGCCGTGCCGGTGACGGCCACCCGGGCGGTGGAGGTGGTGGCGGCGGAGTTTGGGGTTAAGGTCCAGCGCACCCGGGCCAGCCACCAGGCCCTGATGACGGCCGCCACCCACGAGCAGGTGGCCTTCGCCGGCGACGGGGAGGGCTGCTTTATCTTCCCCAAGTTCCAACCGGCGGTGGACGGCCTCTTTGCCATCGCCAAGCTGACCGACCTCCTGGCCAGACACGGGGTGGCCTTAAGCGAGCTGGTGCGCCAGCTGCCCTCCTTCCATATGGTTCGGCGGCGGGTACCCTGCCCCTGGGATAAGAAGGGGCGGGTGATGCGCCGCTTCCACGAACGGTTTCCCGAGTTTTCGCCCCGCCAGGTCGACGGCTTTCAACTAGAACTGCCGGCCGGTTGGGTGCTTATCCTGCCCGACGCCGACCGGCCCATCGTCCACATCGTCGCCGAAAGTGAGGACCCTGACCGGGCCCTCGAATTGGCCGAGTCGTACTCGCAGCTCGTGGTCGATTTTCAGGCTTAAACCCACCGAAGGAGGCTGAGCTCGGCATGCGGGAGACGCCTTACCAGGGGTCCGCCCAGTCTTTTGACGTGGTGGTGGAGCCCAACGTGTTCATCCCGATGCGGGACGGGGTTCGGCTGGCGGCCGACGTTTACCGGCCCGCCCTGAACGGCCGGCCTGCGTCCGGCCGGTTTCCGGTGCTGGTTGAGCGAACCCCGTACGATAAGTCCAACCTGGAGCTGGTTTCCACCGGCAAGTTTTTCGCCCGCCACGGCTACGTGGTGGTCATCCAGGATGTGCGGGGCCGGGGGCTTTCCGAGGGCGAGTGGTATCCCTTCGCCCGGGAGGCCCCCGACGGCTACGATACTCTGGACTGGGTCGTCCGGCAGGAGTGGTCTAACGGTCGGGTGGGGACCATCGGCCTCTCGTATACGGCCAGCGACCAGCACGCCCTGGCCATCCTCAACCCGCCGGGCCTGGCGGCCATGTTCGTAAGCGAGGGGATGTCCAACTACCATAAGTGCGCCATGCGGCAGGGCGGGGCGATGGAGCTCCGGTTCGTGGTTTACGCCTTCCGGATGGCCACCACCAGCCCGGAGGCGATGCGAAACCGGGCCCTTCGGGAGCTGCTGTTGGACGCCTATCAGAAAATCCACTACTGGCTCAAGCCGACCCTTTTCCGGCCCGGCACCACCCCCCTCCGCCACCTACCCACCTACGAGCAGTGGGTCTTCGACGTCCTTACCCACGGGGAGTACGATGATTACTGGAAGCAGTACGGCTACAACGTCGAAGAATACTACGACCGGCACGCCGACGTGCCCATTTACTTTTTGAGCGGCTGGTACGATACCTACGCCCGGGCCAGCACCGAAAACTTCGTCGAGTTCGGCCGGCGCAAGCGGAGCCCCATGAAGCTTATAATGGGGCCCTGGGTTCATGGGGTGGCAACCCTGCGGCAGTCGTGGTCGGGAGACGTCGAATTTGGGCCCGACGCCATCTTGGACGATTACGACGGCTTCCGGCTGCGCTGGTTCGACTACTGGCTTAAGGGTTTAGATACCGGCGTTATGGCCGAGCCGCCGGTGAGAATCTTCGTCATGGGGACGGGCGACGGCCACAAAACCCCGGAAGGCCGCCTCTTTCACGGCGGCTACTGGCGGTTTGAGGGGGAGTGGCCCCTGGCCCGAACCGAATGGACCCCGTATTACCTTCGGGCCGGCGGCAAGCTCAGCCCGCAGCCGCCGGACGAAGAGCCCCCGGACAGCTTTCTTTTCAACCCGCTGGACCCGGTGCCCACCATCGGGGGAAGCATCTCGGCCGCCGGGGACGTGATTCCCCCGGGCGGCTTCGACCAGCGGGGCCGGCGGGAGCTCTTTTACTGCAAGGATACCGCCCCCCTGGCCACCCGCCCCGACGTCCTGGTGTTTCAAACGGACCCCCTCCCCCACGACGTGGAGGTGACCGGGCCCATCGTCGTCCGGCTCTGGGCCAGCTCCTCGGCGGTGGATACGGACTTTACGGCCAAGCTTATCGACGTTTACCCTCCGAGCGAGGACTACCCCGACGGCTACGCCCTTAATTTGACCGATAGTATCATCCGGGCCCGCTACCGCAACGGCTTTGAAAGGCCCGGGCTCATGGAGCCGGGCCGGGTTTACGAGTTCGCCATAACCTTCTACCCGACCAGCAACGTCTTTAAGAAGGGCCACCGGATCCGCCTCGACATCTCCAGCAGCAACTGGCCCCGGTTCGACGTTAACCCCAACACCGGGGACCCCCTAGGGCCGATGGGGCGGTGGCAGGCGGCCGTGAACACCGTTTATCACGACCGGAATCGGCCCTCCCACGTGGTTTTGCCCATCATTCCCCAGGAGTAGCGGGTGCAGGGCGGCCGGGCTGCTGGTAAAATAACGGATTGAACCTTGCGGCTTTTTCGGGAGGTCGACAGATTTGGAACTGCCCGTCTTGACCCGACCCCTCGGGGAACCGAGCCCGCTGGAGGCCCGGCTGGCGGCCGGGGAGTTTGTGGTCGCCTCGGAGGTATCACCCCCCCGCCGGCCCCGCCTGACCGGCTTCATCCGGCGGGCCCGGCGGCTGGGCCGGTTTGCGGCGGCCCTGACGGTGACCAACAACCACGCCGCCAGGCCCCGGCTGGAGAGCCTGGTGGCCGCCTACATCCTGCGGCTGCACGGCATCGACCCCATCTGGGTGGTAAACACCCGGGACCGCAACCGGCTGGCCATCAGGAGTCAGATCCTGGCCGCGGGGGTGCTGGGGGTCCAGAACGTCCTGTGCGTTAGAGGGGACCCCATTGAGAAGGGGTCGGACCCGGAGGCTAAAGCCGTCCACGACCTGTCGACCCTGGACCTTATCCGCCTTTTTGCCGAGCAGAAGGCTGAGGGCCACCGCTTCTTTATCGGCGCGGCCGTGGACGTGACTTCGGGGCCGGTGGATAAGGCCTTTAAGCAGGCCCGACGGCGGGTGGAGGCCGGGGCCGACTTTATTCAGACCCAGCCCGTCTTCGAGCTGGGGCCCATCGCCGAGCTTGCCGCCAGACTCCGGGACCTTGGGGAGCGGCGCCCTTACCTTATTGCCGGGCTGATGCCCGTCCTCAACCTCGGGGATATCGGCCGGGTTGAACGGAACCTGGGTATCCCGGTGCCGTCCTCCGTCCGGGAACGGCTTGCCCGGACGTCTGATCCCCGCGGGGCGGGTCTGGAGCTTCTGGCCGAGCTGGTGGCCGGCCTGCGCCGGACCGAGGGGATCCACGGGGTGAACGTTATGCTCTTTGACCAGACGGACCACATGGTCGAGGGCATTCTGGCCTGCCTCGGGCACCGGGCCGAGGCGGCCTCTTAAGGCACCAGGACCACCTTGCCGAACTGGGCCCGGTCGGCCAGAATCCGATGGGCTTCGGCCGCCTGCTCCAGGGGAAGGACCCGGTCAATAACCGGTTTTAGCCGGCCGGCCTCCACTTGCTGAAGGACCTCCAGGAGGTCAGCCCGGGATCCCATATATACCCCCAGGACGGCGAGCTGGCGGGAGAAGATATATCTTAAATCAATTTCGGGGGTGGCCCCGGCGGTGGCCCCGCAGGTTACCAGCCGCCCGCCCCGAGCCAGGACCCGGATGCTCTTGCTGAAAACCTCGCCCCCAACGTGCTCAAAGACGACGTCCACTCCCCGGCCCTCGGTGAAGTTGCGGACCGCCGCAACGAAGTCGGTTTCGGCGTAGTTGATGGTTTCGTCGGCCCCCAGCTCCCGAGCCTTTTTAAGTTTTTCTTCGGAGGAGGCGGTGGTAACCACCCAGGCCCCGAAGAGCTTGGCGATCTGGATGGCGGCGCTGCCCACCCCGCTTCCGCCGGCCTGGACCAGCACCGTCTCACCGGGCCGGACCCCGGCCCGCTTGACCAGCATGTGCCAGGCCGTCTGGAAAACGAGGGGGACGGCCGCGGCCTCCTCGAAGCTTAAGCCGGGGGGCTTGGGGAGGATATTGACCCCCGGGGCCCTGAGGAACTCGGCGTAGCCGCCCCAGTAAGGTCCGGCCCCGAGAATGGAGTAATCGGGGCACTGGGACTCCTGGCCGTGGGTGCAGGCCCAACAGCGGCCGCAGCTTATGCCCGGGGCGATGACCACCGCGTCGCCGGGCTGAACCCAGGTGACCAGCTCCCCGACTTTTTCGACAACCCCGGCCACGTCGCAGCCGAGGATATGGGGGTAGTTCAGCCGGTAGCCCCGCACCCCTTGCCGGATCCAGAGGTCCAGGTGGTTCAGGGCGCAGGCCTTTACCCGGACGAGGACCTCGTCCGGGCGGATTTCGGGGGTGGGGACCTCCTCCAGGGTGAGGACTTCGGGTCCGCCGTGCTGGCGGAGGGTGACGGCGCGCATGATGGGCTTCTCCTTTGGCGGCTGTGTTTCGGTCAAATTCTAATAGGCCTGGCCGCCGGCTGCCAAGGCCCGGGGCCTTGGCATAGGGCTTTCCGGTTTTCGGGGGCTTAGACCGCAGGGCCCCGGCGGTGGGGCCCCCTAACCTCGGAAGGCCTTGGGAAGTCCGGCCTTGACGGCGGGCCGGGGGCCGGCGGTAAATTTGTCAGAAGGCTTAGTGGGAGAAACCGGTGAGTAAGGAGTCCTTGCCGGGCGGTCCGGCCCTCCGGCGGTGGGTGCGTCAGGTCCGGGCCCACCACGCCCAGTCGCGCCGGGCCATGGCCGGAGAGCCGGCCGATTTTTGGGTGCCCCACGTCGCCTTCTTCCGCCAGGACCCCCAC
>DAOUCL010000129.1:0-12980 GCA_034432015.1 Dehalococcoidia bacterium | reverse complement strand
GGGGACATTTCTTACGGCCTGGCGGACCGGGGCCGCCACCGGGGTGGCCACCGACCTTCTGGCCCGCCGGGATGCCCGAATTCTGGCCTTGGTCGGGGCCGGGGCCCAGGCCGAGGCCCAGGTGCTGGCCGTCTGCGAGGTGCGGCCGATTGCGGAGGTCCGAATCTACAGCCGGACCCGGGAGCGGGCCGAGGCCCTGGCTGAGCACCTGCGGACGGTTGGGGTGCCGGTGCCCCCGTCCATTCGGGTGGTGGACTCGGCAGCCGAGGCGGTTCGGGGGGCTGATATCGTGGTTACCGCAACCACCTCCCCGGTTCCGGTTTTTGCCGACGAGGACCTCTCGCCGGGGACCCATGTCAACGCCATTGGGGCCTTTACCCCCGAGACCCGGGAGCTGGAGACGGCCACCATCCGCCGGGCGAAGGTGGTGGTCGATTCCCGGACGGCGGCCCTTTCCGAGGCCGGGGATATCTTGATTCCCATTCGGGAGGGGGCCATCGACCCTGAGCACATCTACGCCGAACTTGGGGAGGTTATCCTGGGCCAAAAGCCCGGCCGGACCGACCCCCAGGAGGTTACGGTTTTTAAATCCGTGGGCAACGCCATCCAGGACATCGCCGTTGGGGGCCTGGCCCTGGCCGAGGCCGAACGGCTCGGCCTCGGCTTCGAAATCGAGCTTTAAGACCCCCGACCTTTCCGCGGCGGTTGGGCTATAATCATCGGGCAAGTGAGGCGTAAAGGCTGGCCAGATGCCGCGCAAGCTTGAGCGGGTGCTCGTGGCCGTCAACGGTAGCCCCTTGGACGCCGAGGTGGTGGCCCTCTCCATCCACCTGGCCCGCCGGGATAAGGCAAAAATCTTTGTAATCTACGTTATTGAAGTCAAACGAACCCTCCCGCTGGAGGCGACCATCGAAGAAGAAATCGTCAAAGGCGAAACGATCTTAGATAATGCCGAGGCGGTGGCCGAATCCCTCGGCTACCAGGTCGAAACCGAGCTTCTACAGGCCCGGGAAGCCGGGCCCACCATCGTTGATGAGGCCGAAAGCCGCAACGTGGATATGATCGTTTTAGGTTTGCCGTATAAAAAGCGGTTCGGCGAATTCGACATCGGCCGTACGGTGCCTTACGTGCTAAAAAATGCCCGGTGCCAGGTAGTCCTCTGGCGGGAGCCCCTGGACCGGCAGGCACCCTAGGGGCAACGAAGGGGGGAGGTCCGGTGAAGGTGGTAATTATGGGCTGTGGCCGGGTTGGGGCCATGCTGGCCTGGATGCTGGACCGGGAAGGGCACGAGGTGACGATTATGGATATCGACCCGAATGCCTTCCGGTTCCTGCCCCCAGATTTTAAAGGGGTTCCCATCGTCGGTAACGGTATCGACGAAGACGACCTGCGGCGGGCGGGCATTGAGGAGGCCGACGCCTTCGTCGCCGCAACCCGGGGCGACAACCGCAACGTTATGGCCTGCCAGATCGCCAAGCACATCTTCGGGGTGCCCAAGGTGGTCTGCCGCATCTTCGACCCGATCCGGGAAGACCTCTACCGGCGCCTGGGCCTGGTTACCATCTCCCCAACCCTCGTCAGCGCCAAGCTCCTTAAGGAGGCCCTGGAGCAGTAGGGATGTATATTATCATCGTCGGCGGAGGGAAGGTCGGCTACTACCTGGCCCGGACCCTTATTAACGAGGGCCACGAGGTGCTGGTTATCGAGCTGGACCCCCGCAAGTGCGAGCGCATCGCCGACGAGCTGGGTACGGTGGTCCTCCGGGGCGACGGCTGCGAGGCTTCGACCCTGGCCGAGGCGGGGGCAAGCCGGGCGGATATGCTCATCGCCGTCACCGGCGACGACGAAGATAACCTGGTGGCGTGTCAGGTGGCCAAGGTCCGGTTTAAGGTGCCCCGAACCATCGCCCGGATCAACAACCCGAAAAACGAGCGGATCTTCAAGCGGCTGGGCATCGACGTGACGGTGAGCGCCACCAATATCATCTTAGAGCACATCGGCCACGAGGTCCCCACCCACCCCCTCACCCGACTGCTGGAGCTTCGGGACCTGGGCCTCGAGATCGTGGAGGTCCGGATACCCCCAACGTCGCCCGTCGTGGGCAAGCGGGTGGCCGAGCTTGCCCTGCCGACCCCGAGCGTCCTGGCGGCCATCATCTCCCGGGGCCGGGGCGCCCAGATTCCCAGCCCCGATACCGTAATCCAGCCCTACGACGAGGTCTTAGCCGTGGTCTCCCCCCACGTCGAAGCCGAATTCCGGCGGGCTTTAACCGGTACCTGAGGGGTTGGCAATGCCCAAAAAGGTCGCCTACCTGGGACCGCCCGGAACCTTCAGCGAGGAGGCCGCCCTGGCCTACGACCCGACGGCCGACCTGCTGCCCCTGAGCAGCATCCCGGCGGTGGCCGCGGCCGTCGAGGCGAAGATGGCCGACGAGGGGGTAGTACCCATTGAGAATAGCCTGGAAGGTTCGGTTTCGGCTACTTTAGACCTCCTTATCCACGAATCAACCCTGCTTATTCGGCATGAGCTGGTCCTGCCGGTGGACCACTACCTGCTGGTCAAGCCCGGAACCGACCCCCGCCGGGTCCGGGTGATCTTCTCCCATCCCCAGGCCCTGGCCCAGTGCCGCCGTTTTATTGAGCGCTGCTTTCCGAAGGCCGAGGCCGTGGCCTCCCTGAGCACGGCCGCCGCCGTCGAGGAGATGATGAATTATCCCGACAACGCCGCCGCGGCCATCGGAACCCGGCGGGCGGCTGAGATCTACGGTGCCGAGGTCCTGGCCGCCCGGATCCAGGACCACCCGGTGAACCTGACCCGGTTCGTGGTCCTGGCCCTGACGGACCACGAACCGACCGGGGACGACAAGACCTCCATTTGCTTTGCCGTGGCCGGGGACGACCGGCCGGGAACCCTGGTGGCGGCCCTTCAGGAGTTTGCCCGGCGGCAAATTAACCTGACCAAAATCGAGTCTCGGCCTTCCCGCCAGGGCCTCGGCAAGTATATCTTTTTGGCCGACCTCCAGGGCCACCGCGCCGACCCGGTGGTGGCCGAGGCCCTCGAGGCCCTGCGGGCCCACTGCACCATGATTAAGGTTTTCGGCTCCTACCCCCGCTTTAAAAACGACTTTTGACCGGAGGTTTTAAGTGGACCTGGGGCTCATGGACAAGCTGGTGGCCGGCGAAATCTTTAGCTCGAACCGGGGGTTCGACCACCTGCTCTTTCTGTGCGACGACCTGGGAAGCCGCTTTGCCGGAAGCCCCCAGGAGCGACGGGCCGCCGAATATATCGCCGAACAGCTGGGGGAATTCGGCTACGAGCCGGTGGTGGAAACCTTCGAGTTTTTGGGCTGGCAGCGAGGCAGCGCCCACCTGGAGCTTTTAAGCCCCTTCCGGCGGGAGCTTCCGGCCCTGGCCCTCCCCTACAGCCCCCCGGCCGACCTGACGGCCGAGCTGGTCTCGGTGGGCCAGGGCGAGGCCGAAGACTTTGCCCGGGTGGGCGAGCGGCTGGCCGGCAAGGTGGCCCTTTGCGCCGCGGAGACAACCCCGGCTCCGGGCCGGCGGGCAAGCCACCGGCGGGATAAATACCGGCGGGCGGTGGAGGCCGGGGCGGTAGGTTTTATCTTCTGGAACCAAAATCCGGGGCAGGTGATAATCACCGGGAGTTTGGCCAGCGACGCCGAGGCCCCGATCCCCGGCCTGGGAATATCCCGGGAGTCGGGCCTCTTCCTCCTCCGGATGCTGAATCGGGGCCCGGTAACCGTTCACCTTAAAACCGAGGGGGCGACGGCTCGGCTTACTTCCCAGAACGTCATTGCCGACCTGCCGGGCCGTTCCCCGGAGCTGGTCGTGGTCGGGGCCCATTACGACGGCCACGACATATCCCAGGGCGCCTTGGACAACGCCGCCGGGGCGGTGGTGGGGCTGGAGATTGCCCGGGCCCTGCGGGCCGCCGTGGCCGGTCCCCTGGGGCGGACGGTCCGGTTTATCTTCTTCGGGGCCGAAGAGGTGGGGCTGGTGGGTTCCTGGCGGTACGTGGCGGCCCACCGGGCTGAGCTGGACCGGGTGGTCTTTATGCTGAACCTGGATACGGCGGCCCGGGGCCGGCTGGGGACGGAATGCCTGGTGTTTACCGGTTGGCCGGAGCTGGTGGGGTATTTCCAGGAGCTGGGCCGACGGCTCGGCTACGAGTTCGGGGTTGAGGACCGGTTTAATACCCATTCGGACCACTTCCCCTTTGCGGTGGCCGGCATCCCCACGGCTACCCTCACCTCGAACGACCGGGCCGAGGGCCTGGTGGGGCGGGGCTGGGGGCATACCCCGGCGGATACCGTGGACAAGGTCTCGCCCAAGGCCCTCCAAGGCGCGGCGATGGTGGGGGCGCGGGTGGTCCTGGCCCTGGCGGCCGGGTCAGACCTGGGGGGCCTGCGCCGGTCCCCGGCCGACCTGGAGAGGTTTCTTCTCGAAGAGGGCCTTCTAGATGAGCTCAGGCAACGGGGCCGTTTTCCTTTGAGCATCTCGCCGGGAGGTTAGCGTGGTCGTCGGCGAAGCGGTTGGGTTGCGAATCGCCATCGGGATTATCGGCCTGCTTATCCTGACGGTCTTCCTGCTGGGCCTCCTTTACTGGAGCTACCGGCGAAGCCAGGCCCATTAAGGCGGGCGTTTGGGGAGAGGGCGGCTGGCTTACCGGCTCGGCACTGTCTTCCTCGGGCTGGCCCTCTGCTGGCAGTCGGGGTATCAGCCCCAGTCCCTGGCCGTCGGGCCCGGGCCGGAGCCCTGGACGCCGCCCCACCCGGTGCTGGGGGTGCACACCCGCCTGACCGACGAGGCCGACCCCGACAAGGTCCGCCGGACCCTGAGCCTGGTCCGGGCGATGGGGGCGGCCTGGGTGGTGGAGTATTTCCCCTGGGCCTACCACGAGCCCCAGCAAGGAGCATTCCGCTGGCAGCACTCGGACCTGGTCATCTCCGAGGCCCACCGCCTCGGCCTGAAGCTTGTCGCCCGGGTTGATTACGTCCCCGACTGGGCCCGACCCCCAAACTCCAACGTAAAATACCTAGACCGGGCCCATTGGGCCGATTTTACCCGCTTTCTGGCCGCCTTCGCCGGCCGCTACCGGGGCCTGGTTTACGGCTACGTGGTCTGGAACGAGCCGAACCTGGCGGCCGAGTGGGGGCTCAGGCCGCCGGACCCGGTGGAGTATGCGGGCCTGCTGCGGGAGGCCTACCGGGCCATCAAGGCGGCCGACCCGCAGGCCCGGGTGGCCCTGGCCGGCCTGGCGCCCACGGTCGAGCGGTCGGCCCGGGCAGTGCCGGACCTGGATTTTCTCGAGGCCGTTTACCGGGCCGGTGCCCGGGACTTCTTTGATGCGGTCGCCGTCCACGCTTACGGGGGCGTCCGGCCGCCCGACGACCCGCCTGCCCCCGACCGGGTAAATTTTGCCCGGGTCCGGCTTATCCGGCAGGTTATGGCCCGGAACGGCGATGGGAATAAGCCCATCTGGGTCACCGAGGCCGGCTGGAACGACCACCCCTACTGGAAGGGGGCGGTGGCCCCGGCCGCCCGGGTCGAATACACCCTCCGGGCCCTGACCATGGCCGAGCAGGAGTGGCCGGACGTGGAGGTGGTGGCCTTCTGGCTCTTCCGGCTGCCGAGGCCGGCCCGGAATTTCAACGACTATTTCGCCTTCGTCGGGCCGGATTTTACGCCCCGGCCCATCTATTACGCCGTCCGGGCCTGGGCCTTGGGCGAGTAGGGGCGGCCGGTGGTGTAATATCTTTTTTGGAGCAGTTTTGCGCCTTTTCCGGAGGGAAAGCAGTCAATGGTAGAACCCAACATCAAGTTCGTTACCCGGACCCGAAGCCACGATTATTACCTGGTAAAAGAGGGCGACCGCTACTACGTCCTGCGGGTGCCCCCGGAGGTGCCCGAGAACTCCAAGCGGCGGGTCGAAGCCTACGGCTACCGGGGCGAGCGGGTGCCCTGGGGATGCCTGCCGGAGAAGGTCCGGAACTGGCTGGGTCGGGCCCGGTTCGGGCCGGACGGTCACACCGAGTACGTGATTCAGCGGCCCAAGAAAGAGGTCAGGCTGCCGATAGATATCGCCCTTAGGTAACGAGCCGGTCGGCGGCAATGAAACGGGTTGGTCTGCTTACAGGCGGCGGCGACTGCCCCGGCCTTAATGCGGTGATTCGGGCGGTGGTAAAATCCGCCGTCGGCCACCGCGGCTGGGAGGTCATCGGGATCGAGGACGGCTACGACGGGCTGGTGGGCGAGCCCAGGTTCCGGGTGCTCACCCCGGCCGACGTCCAGGGAATCCTGCCCCGGGGCGGCACCATCCTGGGTACTTCCAACCGGGGAAATCCCTTTGCGGTCCCCATTCGCCGGCCGGATGGGACGATTTTTTACGAAGACCGCTCCGGGCAGGTTATCGAAAACATCGAGCGGCTCCGGCTTGACGCCCTGATAACCATCGGCGGGGACGGCACCCTTAAGATCGGCCTGGAGCTCATCGAAAGGGGGGTGCCTATCATCGGGGTGCCCAAGACCATCGACAACGACATCGCCGGCACCGACGTAAGCTTCGGGTTTGATACGGCGGTGGAGACGGCCACCGACGCCATCGACCGGCTACACACGACGGCCGAAAGCCACCACCGGGTGATCGTCCTCGAGGTGATGGGGAGGCACGCCGGGTGGATCGGCCTTTATGCGGGCCTGGCCGGGGGTGCCGACGTCATCTTGATCCCGGAGATCCCCTTCGACCTTAGTCGGGTGGCCGAGAAGGTCACCATGCGGGAGCGGGCCGGGCGGCGCTTCAGTATCGTGGTGGTGGCCGAGGGTGCCCGGCCGGTGGGCGGGGAGCCCATCTTCATCGAGCCCCCCGGCAACGGCAAGTACGGGCGGCTTGGGGGAATAGGCAACCGGGTCGGGGTCGACCTGGCCGCCATAACCGGGAAGGAGACCCGGGTCACCGTGCTGGGCCACGTCCAGCGGGGCGGGTCGCCCACCGCCTTCGACCGGGTCTTGGCCACCCGATTTGGGGCCGAGGCGGTGCGGATGGTGGAGCGGGGCGAGTTCGGCAAAATGGTCGCCCTGCGGGGTGAGGAGCTTACGGCGGTCGACATTGCGGACGCGGTGCGGGTTCCCAAGCTTGTGGACCCGGACGGGGAGCTGGTCCGAACGGCCGAAGAGATCGGGATCTCCTTTGGGCGGTAACCCCAAGCCCCTGACCGGCCCCGACGACCCCTACGCCATCGTTGCCCCCTTTTACGACCTGGAGTACGAAGGCTACGACCCCGACCTGAACCTTTACCTGGAGCTGGCCCGCCGCACCGGGGGACCCATCCTGGAGCTGGGCTGCGGGACCGGCCGGGTTGCCCTTGCCTTGGCCGGGGCGGGCTACCGGGTCGTCGGGGTAGACAACTCCCCCGCCATGCTGGCCCGGGCCGAGGCCAAGCTTTCCCCGGCCCTTAAAGGCCGGGTCGCCTTCGTCCGGGCCGATATGACCGACTTTGACCTGGAAGAAAGCTTCGCCCTGGCCATCGCCGCCCTAGGCACCTTCGGCCACCTCACGTCCCCGGCGGCCCAGCGCCGCTGCCTTGAAACCGTCCACCGGCACCTGCGGCCCGACGGCCGGCTGGTGCTGGACCTGCCGAACCCCCTGGCCCCCGGTTTTCTCGACGATGACCCGGCCCTGGTCCTTCATTGGGTGCGGGTCGACGGCGGCCGCACGTTGAGCAAATATATCAGCCGGCGGGTATACCCGGCCCAACAGCTGGAGGGTTTTACCTGTTTTTACGACGAGGCCGCGCCCGGCGGGGGGCTGAGGCGGACGGTCTTTGCGTACGAGCTGGCCTTTCTTTTCCGCCGCGAGGCCGAGTACCTGCTAAACCTTGCCGGTTTTGAGGCCGAGCAGGTTTGGGGCGACTACGACCTGAGCCCTTACGAGCAGTCGGCCGAGCGGATGGTGATTCTGGCGAGGAAAAAGGGTTGATTCGGATTGCCCTCGATGCGGCCGGCGGAGACCGGGGGGCGGAAGAGGTCCTTAAGGCGGCGGCCCTCGTGGCCGGCCGCTACGATATTACCCTGGTGGGCCCGCGGGAGCTGGTGGTTTCGGCCGCCCGGGCCGTCGGGGTTGACCTGAGGCCCTTCGGGCTGGTGGACGCCCCCGAGATCGTCGGGATGGGGGAGCATCCCAGCGAGGCCATTCGGGCCAAGCCCAGGTCGTCCCTGGCGGTGGGCCTCGAACTGGTGGCCGGCAACCGGGCCGATGCCTTCGTCTCGGCCGGAAACAGCGGGGCGGTGGTGGCCGGGGCGTTGCTTATCCTGGGCCGGATACCGGGGGTCGACCGGCCCGGGGTGGCCACCCACCTGCCCACCTTCGGGGGACGGATAATCATCATCGACGCCGGGGCCAACGCCGACTGCCGGCCCCACCACCTGCTCCAGTTTGGGGTGATGGGTAGCGCCTACTTCAGTTGCACCTTCGGCAACCCGTCGCCCCGGGTCGGCCTCCTTAACATCGGCGAGGAGCCCACGAAGGGGAACCTTCTTACCCGCCGGGCCTATCAACTCCTGAGCAGTTCGCCCCTTAACTTTGTGGGCAACGTGGAGGGCAAGGACTTGCCCTGGGATGTGGCCGACGTGGTTGTCGCCGACGGGTTTAGCGGGAACGTGGCTTTAAAGACCGCCGAAGGTATCGGTGAGATGCTCTTTAAGGCGATTCAGGCCAAGATAAACCAGCGCTGGCGCTACCGCCTTGGGGGTCTGCTGCTGGCCCCGGCCTTCCGGGAGCTTTTGAACCGGTACGACTACGCCGAATACGGGGGCGCCCCCCTCCTGGGGGTGCGGGGGGTGGTGGTTCTGGCCCACGGCCGGTCCAACGCCCGGGCCCTGCGGGGGGCCATCGAGATGGCAGCGGGGGCGGTGCGGACGGGGGTGACCGAGGCGGTGGCCCGGGCGGTGGGCCAGCTGGGGGCCCCCGGCCCCGCCCCGACCGGCAACAGGTCGGATGACGCCGGGGCGGGGCCGGGGTTATAATTAATCAGCCGCACCCCGCGTCGTCGAAAGGAGTCGCAAAAGATGGACGGTCTCGGGCTGCTCCTCCGCCAGGGCCTATCCTACCGCGGGGGCCTCTTTCAGCTGGCCTGGGTTGCCCACCGGATTGCGGGCCTGGGAACCCTGCTTTTTCTGACCGTTCACATCGTCGACACTTCCCTGGTCTTCTTTGCGCCGGAACTTTACAACCACGCCATTAAAATTTACCGGAACCCCTTCTTCGGCATCGGGGAGATTATCCTCGTAGGCTGCGTCCTCTGGCACGGGTTAAACGGCCTGCGCATCGCCGTAAGCGACTGGTTTCCCCAGCTCTGGGCGGCCAAAACCCAGATGCGCCTCGTTGCGGCCACGGTAGCCCTTTTCGTCGTCTTGTTCGTTCCCACCGCCGCCTATATGGCCGTGACCATCGTCGGACGCGGCCTGTTGGGAGGTTAGAAAATGGCCACGTCACCCCGCACCGTAAGGGTTGTTTCGCCCGTTCGGCCCAGGTTCGACGTTTCCGTCTGGTCGTACATGCGCTGGTCGGGCGTTCTGCTCATCCCGCTGGCCTTCGGCCACCTGGCTATTATGCACCTGATTAACAACGTCCACGTAATCGACGCCTGCTTTGTCTACTACCGGTGGGCGCTGGTGGGCTGGCGGGTTTACGATGCCCTTCTCCTCTGGCTGGCCTACATCCACGGCCTGCTAGGCTTAAGGTACGTTATCGACGACTATGTTCATCCGTCGGGCCTGCGGCGGGGCCTTAAGGGGCTGGCGGTAGTCCTGGGGGTAATCCTCCTGGCCGCCGGCAGTATCGCCTTGGTCGGTGGGGTTCGGGTGACGGAACTTCCGGGAGGTTGCTAGCCGTGGTCAGTCGGGCGCGAATTCACCGGCACCAGTTCGAAGCGGTAGTGGTTGGGGCCGGGGGTGCGGGGCTTATGGGGGCCCTTTACGCCTCCCGGCAGGTCCGAACGGCCGTCTTAAGCAAGCTTCACCCCCTCCGCTCCCACACCGGGGCGGCCCAGGGCGGCATCGCCGCCCCCCTGGGCAACATGGAAGAGGACCGGCCCGAATGGTACGTTTACGACACCATTAAGGGGGGCGACTGGCTGGTGGACCAGGACGCGGCCGAGGTTCTGGCCTGGGAGTCGGTAGACGCCATCATCGAGCTGGAGCACCTGGGCATGCCCTTCGACCGGACGCCGGAGGGCAAGATCGCCCAGCGCCGCTTTGGGGGCCACACCCGCAATTTCGGGGAGGCCCCGGTTATGCGGGCCTGCCACGTGGCCGACCGGACCGGCCACATGATTTTGCATACCCTTTACCAGCAGTGCATCCGGGCTGAGGTCAGCTTTTTCGACGAGTTCTTTGTGACCGACCTGCTCCTGGACGGGGGTCGGGTGGCCGGAGTGGTCGCCCTGGAAATCGCCACCGGGGATATCCACGTGTTCCACGCTAAGGCGGTGCTCTTCGCCAACGGGGGGGCCGGCCGGATTTATAAGGTTACTTCTAATGCCCTCAGCCTGACCGGGGACGGTATGGCCCTGGTCTGGCGGCGGGGACTGCCCCTGGAGGACATGGAATTTTTCCAGTTCCACCCCACCGGCATCTACAAGCTGGGCATCCTCTTGAGCGAGGGCGCCCGGGGCGAAGGGGCGATTTTGATCAACGACAAGGGCGAGCGTTTTATGGAGCGCTACGCCCCGACGATTAAGGACCTGGCCAGCCGGGACGTGGTTTCCCGGGCCATCTACCGGGAGATCCGGGAGGGCCGGGGCATCGGCGGGCGGGATTACGTTTATCTGGATATGCGTCCGGAAACCATCAACCGCTACCGGAGCGCCCCGGGCGGCCGAACGGTCACCGCCCAGTACCTGCAGTCTAAGCTGCCCGACATCATTGAGTTCGCCCGGGTCTACCTGGGGATCGACCCCTTAAAACAGCCGGTCCCCATCCAGCCCACGGCCCACTACGCGATGGGGGGCATCCCCACGGACCTGGACGGCCGGGTCGTTCGGGACGGCAACAACACCCCGGTCGAGGGCTTTTACGCCGCCGGCGAATGCGCCTGCGTCTCGGTCCACGGGGCCAACCGGCTCGGCACTAACTCGCTGGTGGACCTGGTGGTCTTCGGCCGGCGGGCCGGCCGGCATATGGCCGAGTACTGCCGGGGGACCGATTTTCCGGCCCTGCCCCCTGAACCTGAGGCCTACACGGTTGAGCTGGTCGAAAAGATCCGGAATGGCGGGAAGGAGCGGGCCGCCCCCATTCGGGCCGAGCTTCAGGAGACGATGCAGACCTACGTAAGCGTCTTCCGGGAAGAGGAGGGCCTTAAAACGGCAATATCTAAACTAAACGAGCTGAGGGCCCGCTATGAAAACATCGGAATTGACGACCAGGGGCTGCGGTTTAACACCGACCTGGTGGAGGCCCTGGAGCTGGGCTCCCTCCTGGATGTGGCCGAGGCCACGGCCTACTCGGCCCTCTACCGGACGGAGAGCCGGGGGGCCCACTACCGGGAAGACTACCCCAAGCGGGACGACCAGAACTGGCTCAGGCATACCCTGATTTACCGGCGCGGCCGGGAAGTAAGCTTCGATTCCAAGCCGGTGGTAATAACCCACTGGCCCCCGAAGGAACGGGTTTACTGAAGGAGGTCGCCTGCCCGTGAAGGTCAAACTGCGGGTCCAACGGTTCAACCCGGAGCGGGACGTCCGGCCCTGGTGGGCGGAGTATGAGGTCGAGGTCGAGGAGACCGACCGGGTCCTTGACGCCCTTAACCACATCAAATGGTATATCGACGGCAGCCTGACTTACCGGCGGTCATGCGCCCACGGGGTGTGCGGTTCCGACGCCATGCGTATAAACGGGGTGAACCGGCTGGCCTGCAAAGTTCTGGTGCGGGACGTAGTTGCCGAGGGCCGGGGTGTCATCACCGTCCAGCCGTTGCTGGGGCTTCCCGTCATAAAAGACCTGGTGGTGGACCAGGAGCCTTTCTTTCGGAAGTACCGGCAGGTGATGCCCTATCTGGTAAACGATGAGCCCCCGCCGGGGCGGGAGCGGCTTCAGTCGCCCGAGGAGCGGGCCCGCTTCGACGACACCACCAAGTGCATCATGTGCGCGGCCTGCACCACCGCCTGCCCGTCCTTCTGGGCGAACGGCGAATACATCGGGCCGGCGGCTATCGTCCAGGCCCACCGGTTCATCTTCGACAGCCGGGACCGGGGGGCCGCGGCCCGGCTCAAGATTTTAAACGAGTGGTTCGGCGTCTGGCGTTGCCGGACGATCTTTAACTGCACGACGGCCTGCCCGCGGGGGATCCAGGTCACCCGGGCCATTGAGGAGGTCAAGGCCCTGCTCCGGAGTGGAAAGATATAACCGAAGTTTCGCCGGCTCACCTTCGCAACGCCCCCGTAAACCGGGTATACTGGGTGTGTCTGCGGCCGATGCAAATCAGCTTTACCGAGCACGCCCGTGAGCGGATGGCCGAACGGGGCATACCAGAAGAAGCTGTTTACGCAGTGCTACGCCACTGGGATAGCTGTCGTCCCGCACCGAGGAGCGATCGGTCGGTTGGAACCGCGATGATTTACACCGGGTCATACGGCGGTCGAAAGCTGAAAGTTTATGTACTAGTTGAGGGAAGGAATTCCATCACAGCTTGCCAAGTACTCTCAGGAAGCAGACGCGACCTACGTTTAGCTTAATCCAGGACGGGTGGCATATTCTAAAACGACTTGAGGGTCATCGATTTCGGCGAAGACGGCCGGGTGGTGGGGGTCGAGTTCCTCCAGGTAAGTGACGGGATCAAGCTATTGGACGTGCCCGAGCGGGAGAAGGTCGAGCGGCTAATCAATGACCTGGGGCTCGGGATAAAAATCTACGCCTGACGTCCCCTCAGGGGCACAAAGTACGAATCGAGGGCCAGCCTGAGGAGTTCGG
>DAOUCL010000128.1:0-8871 GCA_034432015.1 Dehalococcoidia bacterium | reverse complement strand
GTCCTGGTCCGGTCGGGCGCCGAGGCCCTGGCCCTCTTTGGGGTGGCCACTTTCGGCTACATGGCCGCGGGCGTCTTTTACAACGCCCTCCTGCCCGACGTCAGCTCGGCGGGAAACCGGGGCCTGGCGTCGGGGGTGGGAATTGGGGCCGGCTACCTGGGAAACGTCCTCGGGGTGCTCCTGATAAAGCCCTTTGTGGACGCCGGCGGCCGGTCGGCGGCCTTCCTCCCGGCGGCCCTCGGGTTTCTGCTCTTTGCCCTGCCCTGTTTTCTGCTGGTCCGGGACCTCGGCCCGAAAGCCCCGTGGTCCTGGGAGTACGTGGCCGCCTCCTACCGTCAGGCCGTCGAAACCCTCCGTCGGGTCGGCGAGTACAAAGAGCTTTTTAAGTTTATCCTGGCCCGGTTTTTCTACGAGGACGCCATCGCCACCCTTATGGCTTTTATCGCGGTCTTTTTAACCCGGGTCGCCAATTTCACCACCTCGGAGCTCCAGCTCATCGTCATCCTGTCCACCGCCTGCGCCCTGCCGGGGGCCCTTCTCTACGGCTGGGTCGCCGACCGGCTCGGGGTGAAGCGGACGCTGATAATAGTTCTGGCCCAGTGGGCGGTAGTCTTTACCGGGGCAGTGACGGCTACGGAAAAACCGGTCTTTTTTGCCCTGGCCGTCCTTACGGGCATCAGCCTCGGGGCGGTGGGGGCCTGCGACCGGGTAATGCTCACCCGGCTGGCCCCGCCCGAGCGGATCGGGGAGTTCTTCGGCCTCTACGTGCTGGTAGGCCGGGTGGCGGCGGTGGTCGGCCCGGTCCTCTGGGGCCTCACCCTGACCGCCTTCGCCGACCTGGGAACGACCAGCTACCGGGTTGCGGTCCTGGTTTTGTTTGTCGTCTTCTGGGTGGGGTTCGGGCTGCTGCTCAAGGTTCGGGAGGCGGCCGCCCCCCTGGCCGCCCCGGCCGGGACCGCCCCCCGCCCCTCCGATTAGGCGGCTACCTTTCGCCCAGCTGGACCACCAGGCCGTCGGTGGAGGCCGGGTCGATGTTGACGATCCACCAGCCCACCGGACTCTGAAAGGAGGCCTCCTCCCGGAACTTCACGCCCCGGGCCGAGAGGGCTTTTATCGCCTCGTCCAGGGGGACCGGGGTGCTGAAGGCCACGTGGTGGAGGTGGTCGCCCCGCTCCTGGAGGGCCTGCCAGTAGGGCGACCGCTCGGTATACGGGCAGATAAGCTCGATTTTAACCTGCCCGGCCTGCAGGACGGCCGCGTCAAAACCGTAGCCTTCTTCCGGGGTCCGCTTGCGGTCCAGGAGTTTGAGGCCGAACTTTTCCTCGAACATACGGATGGCCCGGTCCAAGTCCCGGACCACGTAGGCGACGTGGTGGACACCGTTAAGCATCGGACATCTCCTTTACCCGGCGGGTTGTAAATATTTATTAAACCAACCTAGGATATGCCGGAGCCTTTCGGTGCGGTGGCGGGGCTTGCCGGCGCTGCGCATGCCGTGGCTTTCGGCCGGAAACCGCACAAAGACGGCCTCCTTGCCGAGGCGCTTTAAAGCAACAAAGAGCTGTTCGCCCTGCTCGATCGGACAGCGGTGGTCGGCCTCGGCGTGGATGATGAGCAGGGGCGTCTTGATATTTTTCACATAGCTTATGGGCGAGCGCCCCAGGTAGATATCCGGCCGGTCGAAGGGGTCGGCCCCCAGCTCGGCCTCGGAAAACCAGGTCCCGATGTCGCTGGTTCCGTAAAAGCTCAGCAGGTTGGAGAGGCTGTTTTCGGTAACGGCCGCCCGGAAGCGGTCGGTGTGGCCCACCGCCCAGTTGGTCATAAAGCCCCCGTAGCTGGCCCCGGTGATCCCGAGGCGGTCCGGGTCGACGTAGCCCTGGGCCAGGATGAAGTCGACCCCCCGCATCAGGTCCTCGAAATCCTTCCCGCCCCAGTCGCCGATGTTCATGGTGGCGAAGGCCTCGCCGTAGCTCTGACTGGCCCGGGGGTTGGTGTAAAGCACAACGTAGCCGGATGCCGCCTCCAGTTGAAAGTCGAACATAAAATTGTTGCCGTAGGCGGCGTGGGGCCCGCCGTGGACGTGCAGGAGGAGGGGGTAGCGCTTGCCGGCCCCAAAGCCCAAAGGCTTCATCACCCAGCCCTCAATCTCGAGGCCGTCGGCCCCGGCGTAAACGAACCGCTCGGGCCGGACCAGGCTGATTTCGGCCAGAAAGTCGGCGTTGAGCCGGGTCAACTGCCGCTCCTCCCCATCCTCGAGGAGAAAGAGCTCCCGGGGATTGAGGTTGTCCCCGGCGATGAAGGCCAGGCGGGCCCCGTCGGGCGAAAGACTGGCGTAAAGACAGGTTCGCTCCCCGCCCACCAGCCGGGTGATGTTGCCGGCCAGGTCGACTTTAAAGATATGGGTGTTGCCCCGGTCGGCGGCGGTGATAACCAGGCCCCGGCCGTCAGGGGTCCAGATGGGGGCGTGGGGCTGAATGGGGCCGGGCAGGCTGCCCATGATAAAGACGCCGATGGCGGGGTCCCAGTCGGGAGTCAGGTTCCGGGGCGGCCCGCCCGCGGCGGGCACCACCCAGAGGCGGTTGTTGGCCCCGGTCAGCCGGCCCCGGTCGTGGCCGACGTAGGCGATGAGCCGCCCGTCGGGGGACCAGCTTGGGGCGTCGGCGTCGCCGTTGCCGGGGGTGAGTTGGCGGGCCTCGCCCCCCTCGGCCGGGACGACGAAGATGTCGGTCTGGAGGGTGAAATCCCGCTCGGCCGAGCGGTTCGAGGCGAAGGCGATCTGGCGGCCATCGGGGGACCAGGCCGGACGGCTGTCGTCCCAGTCGCCGTCGGTGACCTGGGCGACGTGGCCGGCCAGGTCCACCGTCCAGATGTGGGTGCGGCCCTCGAGGAAGCCGACCCCGTCGAATTTATATTTGACGGTGGTTATGACCCGGACGTCCGACTCCGGGTCGGGGTCGTCGCCCCGGCTTACCAGGGCCAAGCGGCGGGAATCAGGCGCCCAGGCGAACTCGATAACCCCCCGGCGCAGGCGGGTTAGCTGGCGGGGTTCACCGCCGTCGGCCGGCATCACCCAGACTTGAGGCTTATCCCCGCCCCGGTCCGAAAGAAAGGCGAGCCAGCGGCCGTCCGGGGACCAGCGGGGGAAAGTATCCCTTTTAGTCCCCTGGGTAAACTTGCGGGCCTCGCCGGTGCTGAGCCAGGTTACCCAGACGGCGCTGTGGTAGTCGTTGGCCTCCGGGTCGGTCTCGGCGACCACGTAGGCCAGCCGGTCGCCGTCCGGGTGGAACTGGACGTCGGCCAGGTTTTTCAGGCCGTAAAGGTCTTCGATTTTGAGGGGACGTGGCGACATGGGCCGGCTCCTGGACCACAGGTTTGCAAGATTATAGCCACCGACCCGGCCCCCGTTCAAAGGCCAGGGGTATTTGGCCAATTGGGGCCGGGCGGGGTAGTATTGGGGGACAGCCTTCCACCGGAGGGGAGTGGCACGATGACGGACGACCTTGCCGCGCGCCTGGGCCGGGTTTTTCCGGGCGGATATTTTGGGGGCTTTAGGCCGCCCGAAGGCATCGAAATCGTCCCGGTCCGGGGCCAGGGGAGCCGGGTCTTTGACCACCGGGGCCGAGAATATATCGACTACATCCTCGGCTCGGGGCCCCTCATTCTGGGCCACGCCCACCCGGCCGTGGTCGAGGCCGTAAAAAGGCAGGCCGCCTTAGGCTCCACCTTTTACATGGTCAATGAGCCCGCCCTCGAACTGGCCGAGCTTATTCTTTCGGCCCTGCCTGCGGGCTGGGTGCTGCGCTACTGCAACTCCGGGGCCGAGGCCACCAGCTACGCCTTAAGACTTGCCCGGGCCTTTACCGGCCGGGAGAAAATTCTCCGTTTTGCCGGCGGCTACCACGGCCATCAGGACTACACCATCGGGGAGGCTTCAGCCGGGATTCCCCGGGCCGTCAAGGATACGGTCCTTGTGGCCCCCTTTAACGACCTGGAGGGGGCCTTAAGCCTTATCGACGCCCACGCCGGGGAGCTGGCGGCGGTTATCGTCGAGCCTTTGCAGCGGGTAATTCCGCCGGTGGGCGGGTTTCTGGAGGGCTTGAGGGCGGCCACGGCCCGGCATGGGGTCCTTTTGATTTTCGACGAGGTGGTTACGGGCTTTCGGCTGGCGTGGGGCGGTGCGGCCGAGTACTACGGGGTTACCCCCGACCTGGCTGCCTACGGCAAAATCATCGGCGGGGGCTATCCTTTGGCGGCGGTGGCAGGCCGGCCGGAAATCTTAAGCCTTACGGCGCCGGAGGCCGCCGAAGCCGGGCGGTTTGTCTTCTTAAGCGGCACCTTAAACGGTAACCCCGTCGCCTGCGCGGCCGGGTTTGCGACCTTAAAAGAGCTTAAGGGGCCTGGGGTTTACGGGCGGCTGCACCGGCTGGGCCAAAAGCTTCGGGCCGGGTTTGCCGAGGTTGCCCGGCGGCGGGGGGTGGCCCTGCGGGTTTTAGGGGATGGGCCCCTGGCCGGGGTCTATTTCACCCCCGAGCCCATCCGGGACCAGGCCGGGATTGAACGTTCCGACCGGGCAAGGCTTTGGCGGCTTAACGCCGAGCTTTTGAAGGCGGGGATTTTGGTCAACCTTTCGGCCAAGTTTTATATCTCCCTGGCCCACACCGAGGCCGACTTAGACCGGACCCTGGAAGTTTTTGATGCCGCCCTGGCCCGGGTTTAGCCCTGGCCGGGTGGGGGACCCCTGGCCTATAATTTACCCGGCGGAAATGGCCGACCCTTACTGGGGTGCCTGGCGCTACTGTCCCAGGTGCGCGGGGGAGCTTGAGGCGACCGGCGGCCTCGGGCCGAAAAGGTGCGCCCGTTGCGGGGCGGTCTTTTACCCCAACCCCAAGCCCACCGCCAGCGCCGTGGTCACCCGGAACGGCCGGGTGCTCCTGGCCCGCCGGGCCCGGCCGCCCTGTGAGGGCTGCTGGGACCTGCCCGGGGGGTTCATCGAGCCCGACGAAGACCCCATTGCGGCCGTAAAACGGGAGGTTCGGGAGGAGACGGGCCTGGAGGTAAGGGTCCTCGACCTGCTGGGGATATTCCCCGACCGCTACGGGGCGGGCGGCGAGCCCACCCTGAACATCCACTACCTGGCCGAGGCCGAAGCGGGGGAGGCCCGCCCGGCCGACGACGTGGCCGGCCTCGCCTGGTTCGGCCCGGAGGAGCTCCCCGAAAAGGTGGCTTTTAAAAACGTCGCCCAGGCCCTGGCGGCCTGGGTCCGGCGGCTGCGGACGGGTTGACATTTGTGAGAATTTGCACTATCTTTTACTGGCACCGTGGGTGGGCGGCCCGGGCGGACGTGGGCCATTAAATTGAGGTGGGAGCGGCTATGGACCCTTGGACCATGCAGCCGGGCTTTATCGATTCGGCGACCTGGGCCGAAATCTTCCGGGCCATAACTTACCTGGCCATTTACCTGGTTCTGGCCGTCATCGCTGCCTTCTCTTTTCTTATCGGCTTTGGGTTTATTCCGTCCCTCCTGGCCACGGGTGAGGCCCCGGCTGCGGCCCGCCGGCTTCAGCCGGTTTTTTATATCCTGGCGGCCGCGGCCCTGGCGGCCGCCCTCTTTTTCCTGGTGCAGTTTCTTGCGGTGGCCCCCGGGGTCATCGCCAAGTTTTACCCGAAGTTCGCCTTTTAAGCCCAAGGTTTGGGGGCCCAGATGAGGCGTGCGCAGAGTCGGATCCTGAGATGGGTGCTGATGGCCGGGGGGCTGGTTGCCGCCCTGATTCCCCTGGCCGTTCTCGGGGTGGTCATCGTCTCGGCCGCGGGCCTGCCGCCGGCCTTCCTGCGGCCCCGGGTGACCCAGCCCATCGCCTTCCCCCACAACGTCCACGTCCAGGTGGCCCGCCTTGACTGCACCTTCTGCCACCGGAACGTGGCCGCCGGGGCGGCCGCAACGGTGCCGGCGGTGGAGCAGTGCATGTTCTGCCACCAGGTGGTGGCCACCGAGCGGCCCGAAATCCAGAAGCTTATAAGCTTCTGGCAGCAGAATCAGCCCATTAACTGGAACCGGGTCCACCGGCTCCCGGACCACGTCCACTTCGTCCACTCGGTCCACATTCAGCGGGGCTTTGCCTGCGCCACCTGCCACGGGGCCGTCGAAAACGTGGGAAAAGAGGGGGTCCAGCAGGTGCGGCCCCTCAAGATGGGCGACTGCGTCAACTGCCACCGGGAGAACAACGGGCCCACCGACTGCGGGGTCTGTCACTACTGAGAGGGATTAGCGATGGGCGTTACCCGACGGGACTTTATGAAGATCGCCGCCACGTCGGCGGCCGGGGCCGTCGTCTTTGCCGGCTGCAGCATCCCCGAAAGGGAGTTTCAGATTCAGAGCCCGGCCCGCATCCCCGAAGACGTCCTGGCCGGGGACGAGAACTGGTACGCGTCGGTCTGCCGGCAGTGCCGGGCCGGCTGCGGGGTCATCGTTCGGGTAATGGAGGGCCGGGCCAAAAAGATTGAGGGCAACCCCGACCACCCCCTGAACCGGGGGAAGCTCTGCGCCCGGGGGCTGGCCGGCGTCCAGCTCCTTTATCACCCGGACCGGGTCGCCCGGCCCCTCATCCGGACCGGCGACCGGGGCCGGGGTGAGTTCCGGTCGGCCTCCTGGGACGAGGCGCTGCGGGAGCTCACCCAGCGGCTCCAGAATCTTATCGGCCAGCAGGCCGGAAACACCGTGGTTATAATCACCGGGCCTTTGACCGGGTACCGGGCGGAAATCGTCCGCCGGTTCGCCCGGGCCCTCGGGGCCGACCACCTCCAGCTGGCCACCCCCGACGAGACGGTGGTGCGAACCGCCCAGCGCCGGGCCTTCGGCTCGGATTTCCTGGTGGATTTTGCCCTGGAGCAGGCCAACTACGTCCTCTCCTTCGGGGCCGACTTTCTGGGAACCTGGCTTTCCCCCGTCCGCTACAGCCGGGGCTACGGCGAGTTTCGGCAGGGGCGGCCTGGGGCCCGGGGAACCCTGGTTCACGTCGACCCCAGGTTCTCCACCACGGCGGCCAGCGCCGACGAGTGGCTGGCCGTAAAGCCGGGGAGCGAGGGCCTCCTGGCCCTAAGCATCGCCCACGTGCTGGTGAACGAGAACCTGGCCAACCCGGCCGCCGTTCAGGCCCTTACGGCCGGCGCCGGCCCGGCGGCCTTTAATCCCTTCCGGCCGGAGCTGGTAAGCGAGGCGACCGGGGTTGAGGCTAACAGGATCCGGGAGGTTGCCCGGGCCTTCGGCCGGACCCGGCCGGCGGTGGCCGTCGCCGGGGGGGTGGCCGGGGCCCACACCAACGGCACCTTCAACCTGCTGGCGGCCTACACCCTCAACTACCTGGTGGGCAGCGTGGGCCTGGGCCGGCCGGTCCGGCTGGTGGCCAGGCCCCCCTACGGGGACGTCCCTTACGCCCCCAACCCGGCCACCGTAAGCCAGTGGCAGGCCCTCATCTCCCGGCTGGATACCGGCCGGCCCAGGCCGGTCCAGCTTTTGGTCCTTTTCGACGCCGACCCCGTTTATCACCTGAACTATCTCGGCTTTGAGAAGGTGGTGGGCAAGGCCGGGTATATCGTCAGCTTTGCGACCCTGCTCGACGATACCGCCGCCTACGCCGACCTGGTTCTGCCGGCCCATACCTACCTGGAGGACTGGGGGGACGAGGTCACCGACCCGGCCCCCAGCTACCCGGTCGTCGGCTTCCAGCAGCCCGTCGTTAACCCCTTCTACGAGAGCCGCTCGTTCTTTGACGTGCTTTTAGGCCTGGGCCGGGCGGTGGGGGGGGGGCTTCAGGCCGAACTTCCCTGGCCGAACCTGCGGGAGGCCATTCGGGAGGGGGCCCGCCAGCTCCACCGCTCGGGCCGGGGCTCGGTTCAGGCGGTGGATTTTGAGGCCTTCTGGAACGGGGTCCTTCAGCGGGGCGGCTGGTGGGATACGGCCGCGGCCGTGGAAACGGTGCCGACGCCCCCGACCCTTCCGAGTGAGCCGCCGGTGGCCCGCTTTCAGGGGGACGCCCGGGAGTACCCGCTGGTGCTCATACCCTTCGAGCCCATTGGGGTGGCCTCGGGGGGGGTGCTGGCCGGCCTGCCTTGGCTGCAGGCCGTGCCCGAGCCGGTAACCACCCTGGTCTGGCAAACCTGGGCCGAAATCGGCCCCGAGACCGCCCGCCGGTTGGGCCTAGCCGAGGGGGACGTGGTGGCCGTCGAGTCGCCGGTGGGCCGGATTGAGGTTCCCGTCTACGTCAACCTGGGGATGCCCCCGGGGATTGTGGCGGTGCCCCTGGGCCGGGGCCAGCGCCACTACGGCCGCTATGCCCAGGGCCGGGGGGCCAACGTTTTGGGGATTCTAGCGCCCCTCACCGACGAGGAGTCAGGGGCGCTGGCCTACGCTGCCACCCGGGTCCGGCTGGTCCGGACGGGCCGGCGGGGGCGGGTGGTCAAGTTTGAGGGGGCGGTGCCGCCCTTCGGCTTTGAGCACGAGCGGCCCGTCCAGGTAACCCGGGGTTAGGACCTTTACGCGGGGAGTAACGGTTATGGTCCAGCAACAACGGGTCCGCTGGGGAATGGTGGTCGACCTCGACCGCTGTACGGGCTGTCAGGCCTGCGTGGTGGCCTGCCAGACGGAGAATAACCTGCCCATCAACACCGAAGACCTTTTCTTACAGCGGCGGGCCTTCGAGTGGATTCGGGTCGAGCGCTACTGGGAGGGGCGCGAATACCCGGACCTTAAGGCCCGCTTTCTGCCGATGCTCTGCCAGCACTGCACCAACGCCCCCTGCGAGCCCGTCTGCCCGGTCTACGCCACCCACCACGACACCCAGGGCTTAAACGTGCAGGTTTACAACCGGTGCGTGG
>DAOUCL010000127.1:0-6628 GCA_034432015.1 Dehalococcoidia bacterium | reverse complement strand
GGGCCTCGAGGCCGGTCCGGAGCTGGCCGTAAATGCTGGAGTCCCGCTCCAGCAGGGGCAGATAGGGGTGGGTGGCCGGTCCCCCGATAAGCTCCACGTACCCGGCCTCGGCCAGGGCCCGCACCCTGGGGATGAGCTGGCGGCCGTAGGCCTCAAAGCGGGCCCGGAGCCGGCCGAAATGGTCGGCCCAGAACCGGGCCAGCCCGGCCATTACCCGGTCCCCCGCCTGGTCAAAGCGTCGGACATCCAGCTCCGCCAGGCTCAGCCGCTCGTCCAGGTAAACCTCGAAGCCGGCCAGGATGTCCGGGTCGGCCAGCTGTTCGGCCAGGATCGGGGTTATCCCCAGGGTGAGGCCGAACCGCACCCCTTCGGCCGCCAGCCCCTCAAGGGTGGCGACCAGGGGCAGGTAAGTGTCCAGAATCGCCTCGTGGAGCATCTCCTCCCCGTGGGGCCAACGGCCGCCCCGGCGGACGTAGGGTAGGTGGGAGTGCAAAACGAGGCCGAAATAACCTTTCATCCCGCCTTGCCGAGAATCCTTCCCTGAAGCCCGACCAGCTCGCACACCAGAACCTGGGCCGGGGCGACCACCACCCGCCCGGTTCTTACGGTACCTTCCACGTCAACCAGGACCAGGTCGTCCACCTGGAGCTCGAACCCCCCGGCGTCGACAAAGTAAACCCGGCCCGACCGCTCAAACCGAACCCCGGCCACCGCCTGCCCCATCACCTTAAGGTCGGAAGTCCCAACACCAGGTTGTCCAGGGTGAGCCGGGGGTGGGCGTTCTGCTCCAGCAGGCGGCGGGCCCGCCGGAGCAGCCGGATGGCTTCGGTCACCTGGCCAATGTCTAGGCGATCGGCCGCCCGCCGGATTTCGGCTTCCCGGTCCCGGTTGGTTATCAGCTCGGGGACCCCAACTTTTACCAGCAGAACGTCCCGCCACCATTCGGCCAGGATGTCTAGGGCCTCAAAGACAAGGTCCCGGTCCCGGCCGAAGGCTTCGGCCAGCTCCTGGGCCCAGCGCAGGGCCCCGGCGGCGTCCCCCGAAGCCAGCAGCCCCGCCTGGCGGTCCAGGAACTCCTGCCGCCAGCGAAGCCACTCCCCGTCCTGGGCCAGGGTCAGCGACCGCCCGACCCTTCCCCGGCCCAGGGCGGCCACCAACCGGGCCAGCTCCGGGCCGAGCCCCCGCTCCTGAAGGAGGGCGGCCACCCGGGCCGTGCCCACCGGCCTCAGCTCCAGCCGTAAACACCGGGAACGGACCGTTTCCGGCAGGACCGAATCGTCGGCCGCCACCAGGATGACCAAAACGTGGGGCGGCGGTTCCTCCAGGGTCTTTAAGAGGGCATTGGCCGCCTCTACCGTCATCGTCTCAGCATCCAGAATAATAAAGACCCGATACCGCCCGGCCATGGGCAGAAGGCTGGCGTCCCGGATAAGCTGCCGAATGGCCCCGATGCCCACCCGGGTGCCGGCCCCCTCCTCGTCCTCGTCGAAGGACATTCCCCGGCGGATGACCAAGACGTCGGGGTGAACACCCCGCTCGACCCGAAGACAATGGGGGCAGCGGCCGCATGGCCGGTCCTCCCCCTCGCAGTTGACGGCTTTGGCCAGGAGCATCGCCAGGGTGGCCTTGCCCACCCCGGGCGGGCCGACGATAAGGTAGGCCTGGGTGGTTCGGCCGGAGGCCAGGCTCCGCCGAAGCAGGTCCACCGCCCGCTCATGTCCCACCACCGGCCAGGGCATCCTCAATCCTCCACGTCCAGGGCCAGCAGGTCGGCGTAGGTCTCCCGGCGCCGGATGAGTCGGGCCCGCCCCCCCGAAACCAGCACCACCGCCGGCTTTAAGGCGGCGTTATAATTGCTGGCCATGGCCAGGCAGTAAGCCCCGGCAGCCGGCAGGGCCAGAAGGTCCCCCGGCCCTACCGGCGGCAGGTTAATATCCCGGATGAGGATATCCCCCGACTCGCAGTACTTCCCCACCACGGTCACCGGGCCGGCCGGCGGCTCCCCGGCCCGGTTGGCAACCACCGCCTCGTAGCGGGCGCCGTAAAGGGCCGGGCGGATGTTGTCGGCCATTCCCCCGTCCACCGCCACGTAGGTTCGGACCCCGGGGATGCTTTTGACCGCCCCAACCCGGTAAACGGCCACCCCGGCGGGGCCGACGATGGACCGGCCCGGCTCGACGACCAGTCGGGGCCGGGGCAGACCCCACTCGGCCAGCTTCGCCCCCACGGCCTCGCAGATTACCCCGACGTAGTCGGCCACGGCCGGGGCCGGGTCTTCGGCCAGGTAAGGAATCCCCAACCCCCCGCCAGGACTGAACTCCCGGAGCTCGAAGCCGTGACGTCGGGCCGCCTCCCCGACGAAGTCCAGGCAGGCCTCGACGGCCCGCCGGAAGGCTTCCAGGTCGAAGATCTGCGACCCAATGTGGACGTGGAACCCGACCAGCTCCAGGTTAGGGGCTTTAAGGACGGCTTCGACGGCCTCCTCGGCTTGGCCGGTGGGGATGGGCAGGCCAAACTTGGTGTCGATAACCCCGGTGGTAATGTACTGGTGGGTGTGGGGGTCGATGCCCGGGGTGAGCCGAAGGAGCACCGGCTGGCGGCGGCCGGCGGCCAGCCGATCGAGCAGGCCCACTTCGTAAAGGTTGTCCACCACAAACCGGCCGACCCCGACCTGGAGGGCCAGCTCGATTTCCTCTGGGGTCTTGTTATTGCCGTGGAAGTAAACCCGGTCCATGGGAAAGCCGGCGGCGTGGGCGATGGCCACCTCGCCCCCGGAGACCACATCCAGGCCCAGGCCCTCCTCGGCGAAGAGCCGGGCCAGAGGCCGGTTTAAAAACGCCTTGGCGGCGTAAACCACCAGCCCGTCCCCGTACCGGCGGCCCAGCTCCTCCCGGTAGGCCCGGGCCCGACCGCGGAGGGTCAGCTCGTCGAAGATGTAGAGGGGGGTGCCGAAGGTGGCCGCCAGGTCCACCACATCGCACCCGCCGATGGCCAGGTGGCCCGCGGGAGTAAGCTCGGCGCTTACGGGCAACACCCTCTCCAGGCCGGGTTTACCGTGAAACAGGGCCATCAACCCCTCCTTAGCGGGTCTGCGTCTTTATTTTACCCGGCAGCCCTGCCGGCAAAAATGCAAAGAAAATTAACCACCGACTTTTCGAAAAGGCGCATTCCCTCGACGGTGGCGTATTCGTTGGGGCTGTGGGCCCGGCCGCCGTGGCCTAGGCCGCCCATGGCAAAGGGCAGGCCCAGCACCTCGGTGAAAAGGTAAAAGGGCGCCGACCCGCCCAGGTGGGGCCAGACCTCCGGCTCGAAGCCGAAGTCCCGGAAGCTCTCGATTAAAGCCTGTACCACCTCGGCCCGGACGCTGGTCTTGGCCCAGGGGTAGGCATCGTGGACGATGAGCTCAATATCCCCGAAGCCGTGGCGGTCCAGGTGCTCCCGAATCCGCCGAATGGTAAACTCCGGCCGCATCCGGGGAACCAGCCGGCAATCCAGCTTGGCCCGGGCCTCGTGGGGGAGAACGGTCTTGGTGCCCTCGGCGGTGTGGCCCGAGACGATGCCGTCGATGTTGAGGGTCGGTTGATAAAGATATTTTTTGAGGAGGTCGACTCCGGTCAGGTCGTATTTAAAGCGGCGGACCTCGTGGGCCTGGAGGAAAGTCTCAGGGGTGAAGGTGGCCCCCAGCCGGTCCAGAAGCTCCTGGTCCTCGGCCGAAGGGGGGTCGACCTCGTCGTAAAAGCCGTCGACGAGGATGTGCTTCTGGTCGGGGGTAAGCATGGTGGCGAGGGCGTGGATAAGCCGCCAGGTGGGGGAATGGAACCAGACGGCGTTGCTCCCGTGGACCGCCCGGGTTGTCGGCCCGCCCCAGTCCCCGCCCCGGCAGACCAGCTCGAAAAAGACGATGCCCTTTACGCCCAGGTACATGATGACCTTGCCGGTTATATCCTGGGAGAAGGCGGGGAAGTAGACGGCGTCGGCCCCGAGCCGCCCCTGGTTGGCTTTAATAAAGTCGGGCAGGTGGGGACTGCCCAGCTCCTCCTCCCCCTCAATAACCAGCTTAAAGTTGAGGGGAAAATTGCCCGTCACGGCCTTAAAGGTCTCTAAGACGTTAAAAAAGCAGGCCAGGGGTCCCTTCTGGTTGGTGGCACCCCGGCTCACCAGGCAGGGGCCGTGGGGCGGAAAGTCGATAATTTCGCCGCCGAACGGGGGCACCACCCAGACCTCGCCGACCACCGGCTGAACGTCATACATGCCGTAGACGAGGAGCGTTCTTGGGGCGCCGACGTCCAGCTGCCCGTAAACCACCGGGTGGCCCGCCGTCGGGCAGACCTCGGCCTGGCCGCCCAGCCGGACGATTTCGGTGGCCAGCAGTTCGGCCATCTCGGGGATGCCGGTGCCGTCGGCGGATATGGAGGGCTGGCGGACAAAGCGCCTGACCCGGTCCAGGTGGGACTCAAAATGGCCGTCGATATGGGCGTAGAGGGCCTCCACCAAGGGCACGCCTCCCAGCACAGGGTACGGTTCCACCGTATCTTACCACAACGCCGCCCGGAGCCGGGCCCGCCCCACCGAACCAGGGTGGCAGGGCCTTTTGGTCCCCAGCCCTAACCCGAGGCCACAGTCAACCGCTCCGCCGGGGCGCCCGGCCGGGCACTTCGGCGACCAAGCGGGACGACCGGAAAGGCCGGCGTGGGCGGCACAAATTGCCGCGCCGCCAGCGTTGGGGGTCAGGCCTTTTAAGTTAAGCTTTTATCTCATCCTCGGTGTGCTTAAAGCCGATCTTTTTGTGGGTGCCGTCGCAGAAGGGCTTGTTCTGGGAGCCGCCGCACCGGCAGAGCCAGGTCTCGCCGTCGACCATAAGTTCCCGACCGCTGGGCAGCACGATTTTAAACTTGCCCCGGACCCAGTAAGGGCCGTTGTTGGTCGGGGTAATAATCGCAAAATCCTGGTCGGACATGGCCGCTGTCCTCCTTAAAAAATTTTTCCGGCCGCAGCCGAGGGGGCAGGTGCGGATTGCTTACTTTAGTATAGCACACAGACTTTCAGGTCACAACGGCCCGCCTACCCACAGGACCTTCAGCCACCGGACCAGCGGCCCGAGCGGCCGACCCTTTAAACGGGCTTCGCCTTCCAGGTAGGGCGGCAAGAAGCGGAGCATCGGCGGCAGGAGGGGCCGGAGCCGCCGGGCCAGCCGGAACACCCGCTCGGCGTAGGCCGGGTCCCGGGCATACCCGAAGCCCCGGGCCAGCGGCTCCGGCAGAAGGGCGGCGCTGAAGCGGCGGTAGGCCCGCAAGAAGGGCCGCAGGAAGGGCGAAAGGCCGAAAAGCTCGTCGGCCAGCCGCCGGGCGGCCGGGATCACCTCGAGCCCGGCCGCCCGGCGGGCAAAGTAGGCCGAGAACTCGGCCCAGGACCCCGGAAGCTCCTCGGGGAACACCCCGAAAAGGAGCATCGACAGGCGGCTCTCGGCGTAATAAGCCCCAAGTTCCGAAGGGGTAAGGGGTCGAACCGTCTGCTCGTAAACCAGCAGGGCGGTGTCCGTCAGGGTCGCCCAGACCCAGACCAGGGCGTCGACGTCGGTACCGGCGTAGGGGGTGCCGTCGGGGAGACGGCCTTCAATGCGGCGGTGCACCCGGTAAACCCGGCGGGCGGCCGAAATCGCCTCGTCGAGGCTGCCGAAGACCATGGGGAAAACCTGGGCGAAGGTCCGGCGGAACCGGCCCAGGGGGTCCCGGGTTACCCGGGAGTAGTCGGCGATGGCCTGGGCCACAGCCGGGTGGGCCAGCTGCAACAGGGTTGCCCGGCCGGCCCCGAGAAAAACCAGACTTTCCCGGTTTACCTGCCAGGTTACCGAATCCGGCCCGTAAAGGCCGGCCCGGTCCGAAGGGGTCCGTCTTTTAAGCTCGGCGATGGCGGCCTCGAACTTCTCGGGGCTTACCCGCTCCACGGCCAGGCTTACCGGCTATATTTTAGGCAAAAAGGAGCAGGGCCGGGTGGCCATTCCCGGCCCTGCCGGAGAAAGGAGGAGGTGCAAAGGCTCAGGCGGCAGCAGAACGGTGTGACGAGCGGGGGTGCTGCGATTCCGGGTGTTTTCGCTATTCGGTTGTCTCGGCTCAGCGCTCCCGGTCCCTTCCGGACCGTCCGTGAAAAATATAACAAACCAGGTCCGGCTTGTCAAGGGGTTCGGCGGGGAAATCGTCAAAATTTTCACAATTTTCCACAACTTCCCCGGCCTCAGAAGCCCACGGCGGTGGCCGGCTGCTGGACGTGGACCCCGCCGTGGAGGCATCCGTCCGCCGGGTCGACGACGATCCCCACCGGCCGGCCGAAATCGGAGGCCGCCACCGTCTGCTCCAGCACCACCAGCCGGTGGCCCATCGCCCCCAGCAGGTCCCGGGTCTCCGCCGGAATTCGGCCGTCGATATGGGTTTCGGGCCCCTCGCAGTGGACCCGGGGGGCGGCGACGGCCGCCTGGATGCCGAGCCCGAACTCCAGGACGTTTAGGATACTCTGGAACACGGCGGTTATGAGCCGGCGGGCACCCGGGGCCCCGATGGTCATAAAGGGCCGGCCGTCCCGCAAAACCAGAGCCGGGGTCATATTCACCAGGGGCCGCTTGTTGCCGGCCAGG
>DAOUCL010000126.1:0-4713 GCA_034432015.1 Dehalococcoidia bacterium | reverse complement strand
AGTGGGATTGGCTCGGGGTGATCAACCTCTGGTACTTCCGGCAGGTGGGGGATATCTCCCCCCTCGACAACGCCGAGTATTATTTCCGGGTCGTTGACCCCGATTTCACCCCCCGCCCCCTTTACTTTGCCGTTCAGCAGCTCTCCGAGGAGTTCAAGTTCGCCCTGCCGGGGGAACACCAGGAGACCTCCCCGGCCGTGCAGACCGAGGGCCGCTGGACCTACCTCCGCTCCGACGAGGCCTCCGCCCGGGGCTACGTCGAATCTTCGGCCCCCGGGGCCCGGTTAGTCTTTACCTTCCGGGGAACCGGGATTGAGCTCCTGCCCGGGCCCGGGAACGGCCGGGTGTACGTCCAGCTGGACGGCCGCCCCGTCCCGGGCCTGCCGGCGGACCCCACCGGTCAGAGCTGGGTGGACCTCTCCGGCCGGCCCGTCCCGGTGGCCCGGGGCCTGCCCTACGGCCAGCACCGCCTCACCCTGACGGTGCCCCAGCTCCGGCCCGACGAAAGGGTAGCCATCGACGCCTTTATAGTCCTCCTGGAAGAGCCCGATTACCGCCCGGCCCTGCTCGGGGCCGGCCTGGCCGCCCTCAGCTTTTTGGGCCTGGGGCTCACCTTCCTGCCCCGCCGGAACCCATGAGCTTCGGGCGCGTCCTGGCCCTCGCCGGCCTTATCGCCTTCTGGGGCCTGGCCCTGGCCCAGCCGGACCTGCCGGGCCTTTACTACGACGAGGCCGCCGACGCCGCCCCGGCCGTCCGGCTCCTGGCCGGCAAACCCGTCGAAGCGGTCCGGGACGTAAGCCTCGACCTTTTCGGCCTGCGGCTGCCCGTGATGGTGATGGATTACGTGGGGGCGGTAAGCACGTATTTATACATCCCCTGGTTCGGCCTGCTGGGGGTCGGGGTTCTTCAGCTCCGGCTCTTACCCATCGCTGGGGGAATGATTACCCTGGCCCTGGCCGGGGTCTTGGGCCGGCGCTGGCTCGGGTCTTTTCCGGCCGGACTGGGGGTTTTGCTCGGGGCGGTCCACCCCTCCTTTGTCTTCTGGACCCGCCAGGGGGTCCACGTAAGCTCCCTGCTCGGCCTGCTGGCCGTGGCAAGCCTTCTTAGCCTGGATAACTGGCTTAAGACCGGGCGGATTCGCTGGGCCTACCTGGCGGCCTTTCTTTTCGGCCTCGGCCTGAGCGTAAAACTGCTCTTTCTCTGGTGGGGGCCGGTCCTGGGCCTTTACCTCTGGGTTCGGGCCGGGCCCAAGGCCGGCCCGGCCCTGGCCGAACTGTTAAGACCCGGCCGGCTGGCCTTGGCAGCCTTGGGGGTCCTGGTTGGGGCCTGGATGCCCCTCTATTACAACCTCCGATCCGGGGGAACCCTGGGGGTGGTGACCGCCAACCTCTGGCGGACGAGCTACGGGGTTGAAAACTGGCGGGTTCTTGACAACCTGGCCACCGCCTTCGACCACATGCTCGCCCTGGTGCGGGGGGACCATTTCTGGTTCCTGGGCGGCCGCTTCGGCAACGCGGCCTACCCCCCGGTCCTGGTGGGGGCCCTGGGGGCGGCCCTGGCCGGGGGCTTCGTCCTGGGCCGAAGGGACCCGTCTTGGCGGCTGCTGCGCGGGCTGGCCGGGATCATCCTGCTGGTGACCGCCCAGAGCGCCTTCACCGTCTCCGGCCTCTGGCCAACCCACCTTTACCTGCTGATGCCCCTTCCCCAACTGCTGACCGTCGGGGTTATCTTCCGCCTCGGGAGCCTTCTGCGGGGCCAGACCTTGCGGGTGGTTCTGGCCCTGCTGGCCGGACTGGGCCTCGGCCTAGGGGACCTCGCCGCGGATTTAAACTACCACCGGACGCTGGCCGAGACGGGCGGCTGGCTGCGGATGTCGGACGCCATCTACCGGCTGGTCGATTGCCTTGCCGCCGACCCCGACCGGCCGGTGCTGGCCCTCGACTGGGGGATCGCCGCCCCGGTGGTGGTCCTTACCGGCGGCCGGGTGACGCCCCTGGAGCTTTTCTTTTACCAGCCCCAAGCTCCCCCCGAGCTGGTGGATATGCTTTACGGCTACGCCGGCCGCTTTCCCAACGCCCGGTATCTTCTTCACGCCCCGGAGGCAACCGTCTACGACCGGCGGGCCGAATTGGGGCGGGCCGCCGCGGCCCTCGGCCGGCGGCCGGTGCTGGAATTTACCACCCATCAGCGGGATGGCAAGCCGGTTCACCTGGTTTACAGGCTCGAGTAGGCCCCGCTGGGTAGCTGTCCAGGGCTGGGGAATCGCCCTCTTTTACTTTGGCCAGCACCCGGCCCTCATCGCCCTGGGCCTGGGGATATTCACGGCCGGGGCCGCCCGGGACCTTCCGGCCGCCCTCTGGTGGGCCCTCTGGCTCAGCCCCTTTTACCGCTTCCCGAAGCAGTTCGGGGGACCCGAATTCGTCGTCTCAGAAGTCCTTATCCTAGCGGCGGCCGCCGCCTGGGCCGGCCGCCAGGCCCTTTGGCTGGCAACCGGCCGGTTGAGGCCGGCGGAGCTTGTCCGGGACCTGCGCCAGGCCTTTTTGCCGGCGGCCCCCCTGGTCTTTCTGGGGGTGGCGACCTTATCCCTGCTCTGGGCCGAATATCGCCACGTGGCCCTGCGGGAGTACCGGCGGGTAGTGGTTGAGCCCATAATTTTTTACTTTCTGGCCCTCCAAACGGTGCGGCCCAGGGAGCTTCCGGGCTGGGTCTTCGGGGGCTTCACGGTGGCCGGGGCGGTGGTGGGCCTTTACACCCTTTATCACTACTACTTTGTGGGCGTCACCGAGGCCACGGGCGGGGTAAAACGGGCCCTGGCCATTTACCACTCGCCCAATGCCCTCGCCCTCTACCTGGGAAAGCTAATCCCCCCGGCCGTAATTCTGGGGGCGGGGTGGGGCGGCCGGGGGCGATTGGCGGCCGGCCTCACGGCCGCGGCCGGCCTCTGGGCCCTCTGGCTCACCTACTCCCGGGGGGCCTGGCTGGGCCTGGCCGCCGGCCTGGCCGCAGGCTTTGCCCTCCTGGCCCGCCGGCGGGCCGTAACCGCCGGGCTGGTGCTCCTGGCCGCCCTCGTCCTGGTCGGGGCCCTCGGCTTTACCCTGGCCCCCGGCCGCTTCGGGGCCGACGAAACCGCCCTGCGCCGCCTCTACATCTGGGAGGCCGCCGTCCGGATGATTCGGGACCGACCATTAACCGGGGTGGGCCTTGACAATTTTCTTTACTTTTATCGGGAACGTTACGTGCCCCCGGCGGCCTGGCAGGAGCCCGATATTTCCCACCCCCATAACATTGTGTTAGACTTTTGGGTGCGACTCGGAATCGGGGGCGTTTTGGCCCTGGTCCTGTTGCAGTTCAATTTCTGGCGACCTGTCCTTAGTCTTGCCCGCTCCGAGGGGCTGGAACTTCGGCTGGTCGGGGCTGTTTGCGGGGCGGCCATGGCGGACCTGCTCGTCCATGGCCTCTTTGATAACTCATACTTTCTCATCGATTTAGCTTATCTCTTCTGGTTCATGTTCGCCAGCGTAAAACTTGCCGGGATGAAACGATGAAAATACTGGTGAGCGGCGGGGCCGGTTTTATCGGCTCCCACCTGGTCGAAAGCCTCGTTGAAGCCGGCCACCGGGTAACGGTTGTGGACAACTTCATTACGGGCCGGCCCGAAAACATCGGCCACCTGCTTGGGCAGGGCCGCTGCCGGCTCCTGGAGCACGACATTGTTAGGCCTTTGAGCCTCGACGGGGAGGACCCGGACATTATCTTTCACCTGGCGAGTCCGGCCAGCCCCGAGGACTACGGCCGGTACCCGGTCGAAACGATGCTGGTCAACAGCGCCGGGACCTATAACCTGCTGGAGCTGGCCCGGGCCGCCGGGGCCCGGTTTATTTTAGCCTCCACCTCCGAGGTTTACGGCGACCCCGAGGTCCACCCCCAGCCCGAGACCTACTGGGGCCACGTAAACCCGGTGGGCCCCCGGGCCGCCTACGACGAGGGCAAGCGATTTGCCGAGGCCCTGACCGTAACCTATTTCCGAAAATACGGCCTGGACGTCCGGATCGTCCGGATTTTTAACACTTACGGACCCCGGAACCGGGTGGACGACGGCCGGGTTATCCCGAACTTTATTCGGCAAGCCCTCCGGAACGAGCCCCTCACCGTCTACGGCGACGGTTCCCAGACCCGTAGTTTCTGCTACGTTTCGGACCTGGTGGCGGGCCTGGCCCGGGTCGGGTTTCGGGCCGGCCTGGCCGGGGAGGTTTTCAACCTGGGCAACGACGACGAGCGGCCCGTCATCGCGGTGGCCCGGCTGGTCAAGGCCCTGACCGGAACCCCGGCCCCCATCGTCTTCCTTCCCCCCCGCCCGGAGGAGATCGCCCGCCGCCGGCCCGACCTCACCAAGGCCCGGCAGGTTCTCGGCTGGTCGCCCACCGTCGGCCTGGAGGAGGGCCTGCGCCGCACCGTCGCCTGGTACCGGGAAGAGCTGATGGCCGGGCGCCTCGTCACCTGAACCCCATGACCTTCCCGGTCCCCAACGT
This sequence comes from Dehalococcoidia bacterium, assembly GCA_034432015.1. Classification (GTDB taxonomy): domain Bacteria; phylum Chloroflexota; class Dehalococcoidia; order JAUQQI01; family JAUQQI01; genus JAUQQI01. The sequence goes on along the minus strand of DAOUCL010000126.1, from coordinate 184 downwards.
CGAGTTCCGGCCCGGTCGGCCGCTGACTTTCGGGGTCGTGGCCGGCCTGCTGGCCGCCGCGGCCTTCCTGCCCCTGGGCCTAGCCGCGGCCCTGGTCGGGGGCCTCGGCCTTCTGGTCGTTTGCCTCCGGTGGCCCTTTGCCGGCCTGCTGGCCGTGCTGTTGAGCATACCCCTCTCGACCCCT
>DAOUCL010000125.1:0-12488 GCA_034432015.1 Dehalococcoidia bacterium | reverse complement strand
TCGGCATCATCCGGGACTCCGGCCTGGCCAAGGTGATCGCCGACTGGTTCACCGCCATTGCAACCCCGGCCACCTACCCGGTCATCATCTACTGGTACTCGGGCATCCTCAACTACTTCGTTCCGTCCGGGGGCTCCAAGTGGGCCATCGAGGCCCCGTACGTGGTCGAGGCCGCAAAAAACGTTGGGGTGAGCATGCCGGCGGCCGTCATCAGCTACGCCTGGGGTGACATGGCCACCGACGTTATCCAGCCCTTCTGGGCGATCCCCCTCCTGGGTGTGACCAAGGTGGAGTTCCGGCAGATCGTCGGCTACGGGCTGATCTTCTTCGCCGTCTTTGCTATTATCACTACGGTGGCGTTCCTGCTAGCACCCCTTTTCCTGGTATGAGCCCAAGATTCGGATCAAAGAAGGGCAGAAGCCATGCCGCCACAGATTTACCCGACACCGTTTGACGCCCTTTTTGACGTCTTCGACGGGGCGGTCATTATGGTCGGGGGCTTCGGCCACGTGGGCCACCCCCACAACCTGGTCAGGGCCCTCCGGGACCGGGGCGTAAAGAACCTGACCATCGTGGCCAATAACATCGGCCTGGGGGACAGCCTAGACCTGCTGGCCGAGACGGGTCAGATTAAAAAGTTTATCGGCTCCTTCCCCGTCAGGGCCTCCCGGGAGCGGATGACCCATTTTGAGCGACGCTTTCGGGAAGGGCTGGCCGAGGTGGAAATCACCCCCCAGGGAACGATGGTGGAGCGGATCCGGGCGGCCGGGGCCGGAATCGCTGCCTTCTACACCCCCGTGGGGGTGGGAACCGTCGTCGAGCAGGGCAAGGAGAAGCGGGTCTTTAACGGCCGGGAATATATCTTAGAGACAGCCCTCTACGCCGATTTCGCCCTGATCAAGGCTTACAAAGCCGACCGGCTCGGCAACCTGGTCTACCGGCGCACGGCCCGCAACTTCAACCCCATTATGGCGACAGCGGCCAAGATAACCATTGCCGAGGTGGAGGAGGTCGTCGAGCCGGGGGAGCTCGACCCGGAAGCCATCGTGACTCCCGGCATCTACGTTGATAGACTGGTAATCTGCCCGAGGGATTACAATGACCCAGCTATCTTCCAAACCTGGGATTAGTCGGGAACTTATGGCCCTCCGGGCCGCCCGGGAGCTCCGGCCGGGGATGTACGTTAACCTGGGCATCGGCCTCCCCACCCTGGTTTCGAACTTTATCGAGCCGGGGATCATCCTTCAGGCCGAGAACGGGATGCTCGGCTACGGGCCCCTGGCCGAGGGACCCGAGCGGGACCCCGACTTAATAAACGCCGGCGGCCAGTACGTGACGATGCTGCCCGGGGCATGCTTCTTCCACTCGGCCGACTCCTTTGCCATGATCCGGGGCGGCCACCTTGACGTCTGCATCCTCGGCGGCCTGCAGGTCTCGGAGCAGGGGGACCTGGCCAACTGGATGATCCCGGAACGGGGGATCGGCAGCATCGGCGGGGCCATGGACCTGGTAACCGGGGCCCGGCGGGTTATCGTCCTGATGGAGCACCGCGACCGGCAGGGACGGCCCAAGATCCTCAGGGAGTGCACCTACCCCCTCACGGGCCGCCGGGTTGTCAACCTGGTCATCACCGACCTGGCCGTCATCGAGGTTACCCCCGCCGGAATGGTTCTGCGGGAAGTTGCCCCCGACTGGACGCCCGAGGAGGTCCAGGCCGTAACGGAGGCCCGCCTCACCGTTGCCCCTGATTGCCGGGAAATGACCTTTTAAATGCCCCGAATCTGGGCCCTTACCGGCGACGATTACGCCCTGGAACTGCTCACCCGGGAGCTCCGTCAGGCCGCGGCCGAAGCCGAGGTCGTAAGCCTGGACGGTCGGGAGCTGAAGGGGGCGGACCTTGCCCCCCACCTGCTCAGCCTGCCGATGTTCACCGGTCGCCGGGTTGTGCTAGCGCGGCGGCTGGTAAGTTCAGCGGCCAAAGGCCGGCGGGCGGAGGCTGAAGCGGGCCAGCCGGCCGGCGGCCGCGGCCGGAACCGGGCCCGGGAGCTGGCGGCGGTTCTGCTTCAGGCTGACCCCCGGGTGGTCATAGTTGCCCTGGAGCCGGGCCTCGAACGGGACCCCTCCCCCGAAAATAACTGGCTACTGGCGGAACTTAGAGGCCTGGCCCCAAACTTTAAGCCCACCGTCCGCCGGGTCGAGGAGGCCGACAACCCGGGAACGCTGGCCCGGGATATCCTGGGGGCCGGGCCGGTGACGGGCCTCGAGATGGTCCTTATCCGGTTTGCGGCCTCCGGGCCGGAGGGGGTGCTGGGCTGGGCCCGCCGCCGGGCCCGTCAGGCCGGCCTCAATTTGGGCCCGGGGGCCCTGGAGTACCTGGTCGAGCGGGTCGGCTACGACCGTCGGCTGGTGGACCTGGAGCTGGAAAAGCTTGCCCTTTACGCCGGGTCCGAGCCGGTGACCCGGGAAGATGTGGGCCGGCTGGTAGTAGAGACGGTGCCGGTCTCGGCCTTCGACCTGCTGGGCCTGGTGGTGGCCGGGGACGGGGCGGGAGCGGTCAAGCTTACCCGTCAGCTCCGGCGGGAAGGGGAAAACCCCCAAAATATCGTCGGGGCGCTGGCCTGGTCTTTGCGGGCCTTAAGGCTCCTTCAAACCCTGCCCCTCCGGGGGGACCTGGCCGAGGTTCAGCAGGCCACCGGCCTTTACCCCGGCCAAGTCCGGCAGCTCCTGCCCCTGGCCCGCCGGCTGGGGCCCACCCGGACCGAGGCGGCCCTGCGGGAGCTGCTGGAGCTGGACCGGCAGGTCAAGGTCGGGCAGGTGGAGCCGTGGCTGGGGCTTGAGCTGTGGCTCGGGGCCCAAGCCGCCGCCCGAACCTAGGCCAGCTTGCGGAGGACGGCGATAACCCGGCCCTGAATCTCCACCTGGTCGGCCGGAAGGATGATGGGCTCCATCTGGCTGTTGGCCGGCTGGAGCCTTACCCGGTCGCCCTCCAGGTAGAACCGCTTGAGGGTGGTTTCTTTGCGCTCCGGCAGCCAGGCCACCACCATCTCCCCGTTCTCGGCGGTCTGGGTGTGCTGAACCAGGACGATGTCCCCGTCGTCGATCAGGGCATCGACCATGGACTGGCCCTGAACCTTGAGGGCGTAGACATTCTGGCGGCCGCCGATGAGCTCGGCGGGCACGCTGACCACGTCGGTGTCGGGGTCCGGATGCAGGTTCTCGGTCGGAACGGGGATGGGCAGGCCGGCGGCGATCCGGCCCAGGAGGGGCACCTGAACGGTTTCGGCTGCCGGGGCCTGCCGGAGGCGGAAGGGGACCAGGCCGCCGAACCCGGCGGCAACCCCGGTAAGCTCGATGGCCCGGGAAAGCCGGTCCGAGCGGCGGATATACCCGGCCTCGGCCAACCGGCGCAGGTTGTAATTGGCCACCGAGGTGGAGCTTATATCGCAGGCTTCGCAGATCTCCCGGATGGTGGGCGGGTAGCCGTGCTCTTCGATGTAACGGCGAATAAAGTCCAGGACCCGCCGCTGCCGCGGCGAAAGCTCAGCGGGCATTCGTTTCTCCTTCCGGCGTCTTGGTGCCATCTCAGCTACCCTAACTTAGCACATCAGTTCGCTGGATGTCAAGGGCGTCGGGTTTTTGTATTTTAAAAAGGCGGTCGGCAAGCTTGGGGGTGAGTTGCACCAGGCTTATCGGCCTTTTGCCGGGAGTTGTCCTTGTCGTTGCCGGTTGCCCTCGGGGGCAACCCTGGGCAGTTAAACACCCGGTTTTCGAAGACGTTCTGGGGGACTCCCAAACCCGCCCTTGGGGCTACCGGCAGGTGATCGCGGCCTACTTGATTAAGGGAACCCGCCATCTTCGCACGTTGACTCTCCGGGTTTCGGGGGCCTATACTGCTAGCGGGGCCGGACGTCGGTCCCAGGGCTGTTACCGGAGGTTTTTCCATGGGTTCGACCGGCAAGGTGACCACCGAGCAGGTCTTGACCGCCCTTTCGAAAGTAAAGGACCCGGACCTGCGGACAGATATTGTCTCCCTTGGTTTTGTCAAGGACCTGGTTATTGACGGCGGTAAGGTTTCGTTTACCCTGGAGCTGACCACGCCCGCCTGCCCCGTCAAGAGGAACCTGCAGGAATGGGCCGAAGCCGCCGTCCGGCAGCTGCCCGGCGTGGAGGAGGTCCAGGTCAAGCTGGCCTATAACGTCCGGGGCCGGGCCGGGGTTTCGCCCGGCGACCTGCTTCCGGGGGTGAAGAATATCATCCCGGTGGCCAGCGGCAAGGGCGGCGTCGGCAAGTCTACCGTGGCGGTTAACCTGGCCGTTTCCCTTCGGCTTGAGGGCGCCCGGGTCGGCCTGCTGGATGCGGACATTACCGGGCCGAACGTTCCCCTGATGGTGGGCCTGCCGAGCCCCGCGCCGGTCCCGGTCCTGGACAATAAGATCCTGCCCCTAGAGGCCCACGGCGTCTCGGTGATGTCCATCGGCTTCTTCACCGGCGAGGATACCCCGGCCATCTACCGGGGGCCGATGGTCCACAACGCCATCCGGCAGTTCTTAAGCCAGGTCGAGTGGGGCGAGCTCGATTACCTCGTTATCGACCTGCCGCCGGGCACCGGGGATGCGGCCCTGACCGTCTGCCAGCTTCTGCCCCTCACCGGGGCGGTGATGGTGGCCACCCCCCAGGATGTCGCCCTGCTGGATGTCCGCAAGGCTCTCATGATGTTCCGCCGGCTTAACGTGCCGATCCTGGGCATCATCGAAAACTTCTCTTTCTTCTACTGCCCCCACTGCGGGGAGCGGGTGGACATTTTCGGCCACGGCGGGGCTGAGCGGGCGGCCGAAAAGCTCGATGTGCCCTTCCTGGGCGCGGTGCCCATCGACCCGCGCGTGCGGGAAACCGGCGACGCCGGAACCCCGGTGGTCATCAGCCACCCGGACTCGCCGGTGGCCGAGGCCTTCCGAAAGATCGCCCGGCAGGTGGCGGCCCGGGCCTCAACGGTGGCCCACCTGCGGTCCAGCGGAATAACTATTATCAGCGGCCCCCGCTGAGCCGGCGGAGCCGACGGGGGGACTCGAACCCCCAACCTGCCGCTTACAAGGCGGCTGCTCTGCCCGTTGAGCTACGCCGGCATCCAGGGTAATCTTCCCGCCCATCAAGTATACCCGGTTCGGCGGCCCTTAACCGTCCGGCCAGGGACCAGCACCCGCAGAGTCCGGGCATCCACCACCCCGTGGTCCGTAACCCGGGCCTCGGGTATGACCGAAAGGCCCAGGAACGAGAGGGTGGTAAAGGGCGCCCGGTGGGGACAGCCAAGCTCCCGGGCCTTCCTTTCGGCTTCCTCCAGCCGCTTGCGGACCACGGGCAAAGGCTCCGGCGAAAGCAGGCCCAGGACGGGCAGGGGCACTTCCCCAAGCACCTGCCCGTCGGCCACGACCACCAGGCCGCCCTGGAGCTGGCGGACGGTTTCTACGGCCAGCAGAATATCCCCATCCGATACGCCCGCCACCACCAGGTTGTGGGCGTCGTGGCCGATGGTGGAGGCCATCGCCCCCCGCTTGAGGCCCAGGCCCTTTACCAGGCCGATGCCGAGCCGGCCGGTCCGGTGGTGGCGTTCGATAACCACCAGCTTGGCCAGGTCCCGGTTCGGGTCGGCCGCAATCCGGCCGTTCTGGCGGGGCGGCTCCAGCTCCACCAGCCGGGTGACGATCTGGTCGGGGACTATCTCCACCACCGGGAACTTCTCCCCCGAAAACTCCAGCTGCAGGTCCTCCGGCCGGAGGTCGGGCAGGTTAACAGTATGCAGGGCCCATTCTTCCGGCCGGAAGGGGGCCTCGAAAAGGGGCCGGCCGCCCCGGGCCACCAGTCGGCCCCGGTAAAACACCTCGTCGGCCTGAATTTCGGCGAGGTCGGCGGTCACGAAGAAGTTGGCCCAGTAGCCCGGGCCGATGGCGCCCAGGTCCTGCAGCCGGAAATAGTTGGCCGTGGTGAAACTGGCCAGCTGAATGGCCCGGACCGGGTTAAGGCCCCGGCGGATGGCCAGGTTGACCACGTGGTCCAGGTGGCCTTCTTCCATGATGTCGTGGCAGGAGCGGTCGTCGGTGACGAAGCCGCACCGGTGGTAGGTTCGGTCGGTAACCAGGGGCAGCAGTTCGGCCAGATTCTTGGCCGAGGAGCCCTCCCGAATAAAGAGAAACATTCCCCGGCGCAGCTTATCCCGGCCCTCGGCCCGCCGGGTCGTTTCGTGGTCGGCGCGGGGCCCGGCGGCCACGTAGGCGTTGAGCCGCCGGCCGGTGAGGCCGGGGGCGTGGCCGTCGATGACCCGGCCCCGGGCCGCGTCCAGCTTGGCGTGGGGGTCGTCGGCCCCGGCGAGGACCCCAACGAAGTTCATCATCTCCCCCAGGCCCAGCACCTCCGGCCACCGGAGACCGGCTTCGACGTCGGCCGGCCCCACTACCGCCCCGGCCGACTCCAGGGGGCTTGCCGGAACGCAGGAGGGCATCTGGAAGAAGAAGGCCATGGGCAGGTCGCGGGTCTGGTCGATTAAAAACCGGACGGCCCGCAGGCCGCCGACGTTGGCGACCTCGTGGGGGTCGGCCACCACCCCGAGGGTTCCCCGGGGCACCACCGCCCGGGCGAACTGCTGGGGCACCAGCAGGGTGCTCTCCAGATGGATGTGGCCGTCGATAAGACCCGGCACCAGGTAGCGTCCCCCCAGGTCGATAACCTCCCGGCCCCGGGTATAGCGGCCGATGCCGGCCACCCGGCCGTCGGCCACGGCCACCGCCGCCCGCTCCACCTCGGCGGTAAAGACGTTGACCACCCTGGCGTTGACCAGAAGCAGGTCCGCCGGCTCCTCACCCAGGGCAACCCTTACCAGACGCTTACGGTCCATGGGTTTCACCCCCGTTCTTTTCCGTGGGCGGTCCCAAAAACCGCCCCGACCCAATTTTAAACTCCGGGCGTCGGTTTAGGGCAGACACCGGGGGTCGCCCTGGCAGAAGCGGGTGTCGTCCTCGGGAATGCCCGGGGTCTCTAGCTGCAGGGTGGTGTGGGAGATGCCGTAGCGGTCTTGGAGAAGCCGGCGCAGGTTAACAAGTAGCTGCCGGATCTCCTCGCCCTGGGTGTACCGGGTCACAATGTGGGCGCTCAGGGCGATAAAGCCGCTGGCCAGGGTCCAGATGTGGAGGTCGTGGACGTCGGCAACCCCCGGTTGCCGGCGGAGGGTCTCCCGAACTTCCAGCAAGTCGATGTGCCGGGGCACGGCCTCCATCAGGATGTCCACCGCGTCCTGGAACAGGCGGAAGGCGGAGGTCAGGATAAGGACGGCGATGACCGCCCCGGCGATGGGGTCGGCTGCATACCAGCCGAAAAGGTCGATAAGACCCGCCGCCACAATGATGCCCACCGAGCCGAGGGCATCCCCGAAGATGTGTAGCCAGGCCCCCCGGATGTTCAGGTTGTGGGCCCGGCCGCCGTTAAGGACCACCAGCCCAAAGGTGTTGACCAGCAGGCCGGCCACGCCTACCAAAACCATAACCAAGCCGGTAACCTCGTGGGGCTCGTGGAAACGGTGCCAGGCCTCGTAAAGGACCAGCAGGGCCACCACCCCCAGCCCGACCCCATTGGCCAAGGCGGCCAGGATCTCTGCCCGGTAGTAACCGTAGGAGCGCTGGGGGGTGGCCGGCCGGGTGGTGTACCACTGGGCCGCTAGGGCGAGTATCAGGGCCGCCAGGTCCGAGAACATGTGGCCGGCGTCGGCCAGCAGGGCCAGACTGCCGGAAATGTAACCGGCCACCAGCTCGACGACCATAAAGGCGGCCGTTACGGCCACCACCAGCAAAAGGCGGGAGAAGGTTCCGGCATCCCCGGCGGCCACCTGGTTGCCGAGAAGCTGCGATTGGTGCTGGTGGTGCCCTAGTCTTGACATGACCGCCCCTCCGAACCTATAATCCCAATTGGCAAGCGGGAATAGCTCAGCTGGCAGAGCACCTGCTTCCCAAGCAGGGGGTCGCGGGTTCGAATCCCGTTTCCCGCTCCAAGGCCGACACCGGAGTTCAGACCCACTTCTGATTTTATGACCCGTGGCCCTCGCCGGACAAGCCTCCGGGGGTGAAGTGATGGGCAAGCGGCTTTCGGGTCGGCTGATTCCGGTCAGGCTGGACGAGCAGAACTACGAAAAGCTCACGGCCCTGGCCCGGGCCTACGGCCTCAGGCCAGCGGTGATGGCCCGGTTGCTGCTTATTCAGGCCCTGAGCCGGCCGGACCTCCGGATTGAGCCGGCCGACGGCCGTCGGCCGGCTGAGGAGGCCTTTGAGGCCTCCGAGGCCCCGACCAGGTATTACGTCCTCTCCGAAGACGACCTGGCTGCCATCCGGCGGATGTGGGAGGAGTCGGCCCTCAGGGTCTCCCGGGCCGTTCGGCAGCGGGCCCGCCGGGTCCCGCCCGAGCAGGCCGAAATTTACCAGCAGAACCCGGGCCAGGCCCAGGGTTAAAGCCCCCTCAGACAGCCCCAAGGGCCTCAAAGACCTCAAGAAACTGGGTCGTGCTCTCCGGCTGATACCAGGGAATTTTGTGCAACACCCGGCCGCCGCGGTCGATAACGAAGACCGCCCGGCGGCTTCGTTTTCCGTCTTCCCCAACCACGTCGTAAAGGCGGGCGGCCACCAGCTCCGGGTCCGAAACCAGGGGGAAGGGGCAGCCGCCCAGGGCCTGGCAGAAGGCCCGGTGGGAATCCAGGCCGTCGGCGCTTACAGCCACCACTTCGGCCCCGGCCGCCCGGATGGTCTCATACGCGGCGATGAGCTGGCGCAGCTCCTGGCTGCAGCCCGGGGTCCCGTCCTCCACGTAGAAGGCGAGGACCACCTTCCGGTCCCGCCAAAGGTCACTCAGCCGCAGCGGCCCGGCGGTGCTGGGCAGGGCGAAATCGGGGGCCTGCTCGCCGACCTCAACCATTCCCCACCATTATAGCCGGGCTGCTATCATCTTGGGGATGAAGGAAGAGTGCCGGGTCCGTCGGGTCGCCATCGACGGGCCCGTCGCCTCGGGCAAAAGCGCTGTCGGCCGGGCCCTCGCCCGCCGCCTCGGATATCGGTTTATCGATACCGGCCTGATGTACCGGGCCGTCGCCTGGGCCGCCCTCGGCCGGGGGGTCGACCCCGAAGACGGCCAAGGGCTGGCCGAGCTGGCCCGGACCCTCGACCTCAAACTCGAGTGGAAGCCGGAGGAGAATGAGACCCGGGTGCTGGTGGACGGCCGGGATGTGACGGCCTTTTTGCGGTCGGCCGAGGTGGAAAAAATCGTCTCGGCCGTCTCGGCCCGGCCCGAGGTCCGGCGGGTCCTGGTGGAGAAGCAGCGCCGGCTGGCCGAGGCCGGGCCGGTGGTGATGGCCGGGCGGGATATCGGGACCGTCGTCCTGCCCGACGCCGATTTTAAGGTCTTTCTCACCGCTTCGGCCGAGGAGCGGGCCCGCCGCCGCTATTTAGAGCGCCTCGCCCGGGGGGAGCCCGCCGACTACGAAGCCGTCTTGGCCGAGGTGAAGCGGCGGGATGAATACGACTCCACCCGGCCCGTCGCCCCCTTGCGGCCCGCCCCCGACAGCCTGGTTTTCAACACCGACGGCCTGAGCCTGGAGGAGGTCGTCGAAAGGCTTTTGGGCCTCATCTGCCGCCGAAATGGCTGAAACCTGGTGGTTTTACCTGCTCTGCAACCGGGCTATGGCCGTGGCCTTAAGGCTCCTGGCCGACTGGGAGGTCCTGGGCCTCGAGAACGTGCCGGCCCGGGGCCCCCTTATTTTGGTGGCCAACCACAACAACATCATTGACCCGCCCCTGCTGGGGGCCTCCATCCCCCACCGCCGGATTGTCTTTATGGCTAAAAAAGAACTCTTCGACCGCTGGTACTCGGGCTGGCTGGTCCGGGGTTACTGCGCCTTCCCCGTCCGCCGGGGCGAGGCCGACCGGCAGGCCTTCCGGCAGGCCCTGGGGGTCCTGCGCCGGGGCCTTATCCTGGGGATGTTTCCCGAGGGTACCCGGAGCAAAACCGGGGCGATGGGGCCGGCCCAGCCGGGAACGGCCATAATCGCCCTCCGGGCCCAGGTTCCCATTTTGCCGGTGGGCATAACCGGGACGGATAAAGTAAAAGGCCCGGCTTCGGTCATCCGGCGCCGGCCCCACATCCGGGTGAATATCGGCCGGCCCTTCCTGTTGGCCGTGGACCCGACAGACCGGCGGGCGGCGGTGGCGGAGGCAACCCGCCAGATCATGGGCCGCATCGCCGCCCTCCTCCCCCCCGAGTACCGGGGTCCCTGGACCCCGGTGCCCGAACCGCCGAACCAGGAGGCCCGTGATAAAATAGAGGCGCGCCCGTCCAATGTGACATAAAATTTTCCGGCGAGGAACGGGGATGATCGAGCGCTACACCCGCCCGGAGATGGGCCGGATCTGGTCCGAGGAATATAAATTTCAAAAGTGGCTCCAGGTGGAGGTCGCCGTCTGCGAGGCCTGGCACGAGCTGGGCCTCATTCCGGCCGAGGACTTGGAGGTTATCCGCCGGGCCCGCTTCGACCTGAACGAATGGAAGGCCGCCTTCGAAGAAACCCGGCACGATGTGACAGCCTTCCTGCGGGTGGTCACCCGCGGCCTGGGTCCGGCCGGCCGGTGGGTTCATTACGGCCTCACCTCCTCCGACGTGATGGATACGGCCCTAAGCCTTCAGTTTATGGAGGCCATCGACCTGCTGGACCGGGACCTGGCCGCCTTAGAGGGGGTGCTTATCGACCTGGCCCGGGCCCACCGGAACACCCTGATGGTGGGCCGGACCCACGGGGTCCACGCCGAGCCGATAACCTTCGGCTTTAAGCTGGCCGGCTGGGTGGACGAGGTTCGGCGCAACCGGCGGCGGCTTCAGGCGGCCCGGTCGGAGGTTGGGGTGGGCAAGATTTCGGGGGCGGTGGGGACTTATGCCCACGTACCCCCCGAGCTGGAGGTGCTCGCCTGCCGGCGGCTGGGGCTCGAGCCGGCCACCACCTCGACCCAGGTCATCGGCCGGGACCGGCACGCCGCCGTGATGGCCACCCTGGCCGTCCTGGCCGGAAGCCTGGAGCGGTTTGCCACCGAAATCCGGCATCTTCAGCGGACCGAGGTGCTGGAGGCCGAGGAGCCGTTCCGGCCGGGGCAGACCGGGTCTTCGGCCATGCCCCACAAGCGCAACCCGGAGCTTTCCGAGCGCATCTGCGGCCTGGCCCGGCTGGTGCGGGGCTATGCCGTTACGGCCCTGGAGAATATCGCCCTCTGGCACGAGCGGGATATAAGCCACTCCTCCACCGAGCGGGTCGTCGTCCCCGACGCCTTCATCGCCCTGGATTACGCCGCCGACCTTTTTACCCAGGTGATGCGGGGCCTACGGGTCTACCCGGAGCGGATGGCCCGCAACCTGGAGCTTACCGGCGGCCTGCTCTACTCCCAGCGGCTCATGCTGGCCCTTATCGACCGGGGCCTGAAGCGGGAGGAGGCTTACCGGCTGGTTCAGCGGCTGGCGATGCAGGCCTGGGAGACGGGGGAATCCTTCCGGAAGTTGGTAAGCTCCGACCCGGAGGTGGGCCGGTACCTTACGGAGGGGGACCTGGCCGAAGTTTTCGACCCGGCTTACTTCGTCCGGAATATCGGGGAGGTTTACCGGCGACTGGGGATCGACTGAGGTGAGCGAGCTAGAAATGGCCCTCCGGATGCTGCTGGCCCTGGCCGTGGGGGCGGCCGTCGGGCTGGAGCGGGAGCGGCGGGGTCGGCCGGCCGGGTTGCGCACGTTCATTCTGGTTGCCCTCGGGTCGTGTTTTTATATGCTGATAAGCGTTTACATTGCCGCCAACGGCCGGGGCGACCCCGGCCGCGTCGCCGCCCAGGTGGTGACGGGCATCGGGTTTCTGGGGGGCGGCCTGCTTCTCCGGACCGGGGACACGGTGCGGGGGCTGACCACGGCGGCGGGGATCTGGGCGGTGGCCGCCCTCGGCCTGGCCGCCGGGGCGGGCATGTATTTTATAACTATCGTCGGGACGCTTCTGGTCCTGGTCGTCCTGACTATCCTGCGGCAGGTCGAGGCCCGATACTTTAAGACCAAGGAGGAGAACCGGTGACCGACCTAAGGACCCTTCCCTGCCTTTCGGAGACCCGGCTACCCTTCCCCCTCTTTCGTCGGGGTAAGGTTCGGGACACCTACGTCCTTGACGGGGGCCACCTGCTGATGGTGGCCACCGACCGGGTCTCGGCCTTTGACGTGGTCCTGCCCACCCCGATCCCCCTCAAGGGGGCGGTCCTTACCATGCTCTCCAAGTTCTGGTTTGAGCAGACGGCCGACCTGGTGCGCAACCACCTGGTGGAGGTGGTCCTCGACCCGAAGCGGGCCGCCGAACTGGGGGACCCGAACCTGGTGGGCCGGGCGATGGTGGTGCGCCGGGCCGAGCGGGTGGACATTGAGTGCGTGGTCCGGGGCTACCTGGCCGG
>DAOUCL010000124.1:0-3929 GCA_034432015.1 Dehalococcoidia bacterium | reverse complement strand
CCGGCTACGCCCCGGGTAGGGGTCCGGCTTACCCGAAACCACCGCCGGCCGCCCCGACAAGGCTAGCCCGGCAGTCATAAGGCCCTGGCCCCCCGGCGGGCCCGACGGCCGGGACCGCCCCAGCCGACTTATAATTCTCTATCGGGCGTATGGTTCCCGTAGACGTCCTTATCGACGATATCGTTCGGCTGCGCAAACCCCACCCCTGCGGCAGCTACGAGTGGCGGGTCGTACGCCTCGGCGCAGATATCGGCCTTAAGTGCCTCAAGTGCGGCCGACGGGTCCTCCTGCCCCGCTCCAAATTCGAGCGCCGCCTTAAAGCCATCCTACCCCGAGGCCAGAACCCCAGGTGAACCGCGAAGACCACGAGGGTGCCCTCGCCGTCCTCGCCAACCGCCACTTCCGGGCCCTCTGGCTCGCCCAGATCGCCTCCCAGGTGGCCCAGCACGCCATTATCTACGGCCTCGTCGTCCACGTCGAAGAGCGCACCCACTCCTCCATCCAGATGAGCGCCCTCGTCCTCTCCTCCCTAATCCCGATGGTCGTCTTCGCCATCGTCGCCGGCGCCCTCGTCGACCGGATGAGCAAGCGCAATGTCCTGGTCACCACCAACTGGCTCCGGGCCCTCGTCGTCCTCGGCTTTCTGCTGGGCCGGGATTCGATGCCCCTGATTTTTCTGCTTACGGCCATCTTCTCTACCATCGGCCAGTTCTTCGGCCCGGCCGAGGTCGCCACCATCCCCCTCCTGGTCCCCCGCCGCCAGCTCCTGGCCGCCAACGGCATCTTTAACCTCACCTACACCGCCTCGCAGATGGGCGGGCTCCTCTTCGTGGGACCGCCCCTCTTTAAACTCTTCGGCTTTGACGGCCTCTTTATCATCGCCGCCTTAAGCTTTATGGTGGCGGCGGTCCTGGTGGCCACCCTCCCGGCCAACGAGCCCGTCCACGAGCCCCTAATTAACCTCAAACCGGCCGAACTGATAGGCCTCATCCGCTCAGACCTGGCCCTGGGCCTGCGGATGCTCCGGGAAGACCCCCGCCTCGCCCTGGCCATGGTCCAGTGGACGGCCGCCACCACCTTGCTCTTTGTCCTCGGGGTTCTGGCACCCGGCTACGCCGGCCGGGTTCTGGGCATCCCCGTCGAGGACGCCGTCTTTATCTTCGCCCCGGCCGGCCTGGGCATCCTGCTGGCCACCTTTATCCTGCCCAACCTGGCCAGGTACGTCTCGAAGCCTAATATCGTTAACATCGGCCTCTTCGGCACGGCCGCCACCCTGGTCCTGCTGGGACTCCTGCCCCGGGCCTACGGCTACCTGGCCCGGGACGGGGTCCTGCGCCGGCTGGCGGAGCTGGGCCACCTTTCGTCCCTTTTCAGCCTGGTCTCCCTGGTGCTTCTGCTCTCCTTCGCCCTGGGCCTCGGCTTTGCGTTTATCAATATCACCGCCCAGACCATCATCCAGGAGCTGGCCCCGGCCTACATGCGGGCCAAGCTCTTCTCCATCCAGCTGGTCTTCGCCAGCATCGCCTCGGTCCTGCCCCTGCTCCTGCTTGGGGCCATGGCCGACTTCGTCGGGGTGGCCGAAGTGGTCCTCCTGCTCGGGGGTCTGGTGGGGGCCCTGGGGGTGGTAAGCCTTCAGCATACCCGGCAGGCGGCCGCCAGGCTCCCGGCCGGGAAGGCGGGCTCCGACCAGGACGCCGCTTAAGGACCGAAAGGATGGCCGCAGGCTACCTGGCGGTCGCCCTTGCCGGTCTGATGTGGGGCAGTCTGGGCATCTGGGCCAAGATGCTCTTCGCCCTGGGCCTCGCCCCCGGCCCCGCCGTCACCCTACGGGCCGTCATCGGCTTTGTATTTTTGGCCGTCGGCGTCTATCTTTTTCGGCCCGAGGCCCTTAAGGTCGCCCGCTCCGACCTGCCCTTTTTTGCCTTCTTCGGCTTCAGCGCCGTAACCGCCTTTTATCTGCTTTACTTCACGACCATAAGCCTGACCACCGTGGGCACCGCCGCCATCCTGCTTTACACCGCCCCGGCCTTTGTCAACATCCTGGCCCGGGTGTTTTTTAAGGAGCCCTTTACCCCGACCAAGCTTGCGGCCCTGGGCCTCTCCTGGGCCGGCATCTTTCTGGTTATCGGCGCCTACCGCCCGGCCGCCCTGCAGGTTACCCCCCTGGCCGTGGTCACTGGCCTGGGGTCGGGGTTTACCTATGCCCTTTACACGATTTTGAGCAAGCGGCTGCTGCAAACTTACTCCCACTGGACGGTGATCTTTTACGGCCTCGGCTTCGGGTCCCTCTTTCTGGGGATTTTGCAGGCCCCGGCGGTCCTCGGGTCAGACCTGGGAAATTTGGCCCTCTGGCCGCCCCTCCTTATCGTCAGCCTGGTAACGGTGGTGGCCTACGCGTTTTACACCTGGGGTATCGGCCGGGTACCGGTGGGCCGGGCCAGCATCGTGGCGATGGTGGAGCCGGTGGCGGCCGGACTGCTAGGGTTTATCATCCTGGGGGAGCGGCTCGAACCGCCCCAGCTTTTAGGGGCCGTGCTGGTGCTGGCCGGGGCCACCCTGGCCCAGCGGCCCGACCGACGGTAGCTTTAGCCGAAGGCCCCTTTGATCCGGTCGAAAAGGCCCCGGCTGGAGCGGGGCTTTTCGAAGGTGCGGGCCAGCTCCGAAAGCAGCCGGCGCTGCTCTTCAGTGAGCCTGCGGGGGACCTCCACCTGGACCCGAATCACCTGGTCGCCCCGGCCCCGCCCGTCGAGCCTGGGGATGCCCCGACCCCGCAACACCAGCACCTCCCCGGGCTGGGTCCCCGGCGGAATGTGGATTACCGTCGGCCCCTCCAGGGTCGGAACCTCAACCTCGTCGCCCAGGGCGGCCTGGGCAAAATTTAGGGGCAGGTCGTAGTAAACGTCGTAGCCCTGCCGGGTCAGCTCCGGGTGGGGCTTCACCCGAATGTTTAGATACAAGTCGCCGGAGGCGCCCCCCTTAATCCCGGCGTTGCCCTCGCCGCTTACCCGGATCCGGGTACCCTCGTCCACCCCGGCCGGAATCCGCACCCGAACCCGCCGGGTCCGCCGCTCGAGGCCAGTGCCCCGACAGTTGGGGCAGGGCTGTTCGATTACTTGCCCCTCCCCCTGGCACCGGCTGCAGGTGGCCAGGTTAACAAAATGGCCGAACAGGCTCTGGTGAACCCGCCGGACCTGGCCGATACCCCCGCAGGTGGGGCAGCGGACGATGCGGGTGCCGGGCCGGGCGCCGGTACCCCGGCAGGCCGAACAGGCCTCAAGGCGGGTAACCTCCACCTCCCGTTCGGTCCCGAAGGCGGCCTCCTCAAAGGAGAGGGTCACTTCGGCCTGGAGGTCGGCCCCCCGGCGGGGGCCCCGCCGGGCGGACGTGGCACTCCCGAAGAAGGCCTCGAAGATGTCCCCGAAGCCCCCAAAGGCCCCGAAGTCCTCAAAGCCCGGGAACCCGGCCCCGGGACCCGGGCCGGGCCCGCCGTCGTGGCCGTACCGGTCGTAGGCGGCCCGCTTCTCCGGGTCAGAGAGTACCTGATAGGCCTCGTTTATCTCCTTGAAAATCTCCTCAGCTTCGGGGTTCTTGTTCCGGTCCGGGTGGTACTGGAGGGCCAGGCGGCGAAAAGCGCGCCGGATCTCCTCTTCCGAGGCGTCCCGGGGGACGCCCAAAACCTCGTAGTAGTCCCGCTTAGGCTTGGCCATCCTACTATGGGAGTGTAGCCGCCCGCTAAACTACCCGTCAAGACTTAACTCAGGAGTTTACCCATAAGTTGGGTGTAAACTAGACCTTGGCAGACTGAGCCGTGCGACAGGTTCCGGCCGAGCGGCTTATGGGCTACACGGCCCGGTTCAGGCGCCTTTTCCCCCGATAGGCGGCAGCAGCTCAATCAGGGGCTAGCCGCCTCTGGCGGCTCGGCTCGCCCG
>DAOUCL010000123.1:0-45757 GCA_034432015.1 Dehalococcoidia bacterium | reverse complement strand
CAGCCGCCGGAAAACGGGCACGACCGCCGCCCGGTCCCAGGCGGTGCCGATGATTACCACGGTGCCGCCCAGTCCCAGGACCCGCCGGCCCACCTCCACAAACCGGTCGGGCGGCCACCTTTTGGCCGGCAGGACCATCCCCGGATTCACCCCGCCCCCCGGCTGGAGAACTACCCGCGGCCGCGCCGGCCCCAAGACTTGCCGGGCCCAGGCCCGGTCCTCATCCCGGGGAAAGAATTCGATGCGGGGGTTGCGGGGCTCGATCCCCACCGCCCGGAGCAGGTCCAGGTAAAGCTCGGCCTCGTTGCGGGGCGGCCGCCAGCGGACCTTCACCGTCAGGCTGAAGCCCCGGCCGCCGCTGTCGATCCCAACCCGAACCGGAATTCCGGCCAGCCAGGGAATCATGGTGAGCCACGCCGACCGTTCGGGGACGAAGCAGACCTCGTAGCGGCGGGCCCGAATCCGGCGGATCAGGTCAAAATACTCGGCCGGGGAATAGCGGCCGCTTCCCACCCGGCCGCAGTCGATAAGCCCGTCGACCCGGGGGTTTGTTTCGACGGCAGGCCGGGACCAGCGGCCGACGGCAAAGTCCAGCCGGGCCTCCGGAAAGTTGAGGCGCAGTTCCCGGACCAGGGCGGTGGCGGCCAGGACGTCGCCGAGACAGCAGGGCTTAAGGACCAGCATCGACCTGGGCCGGGCCGGAAATCTCATCGGGCCAGATTAAACTCGGTGAGGGCGAACATCAGCTCGCCGTCGGCCACCACCTGCCCATCCACCAGCGCCCGGGCCTGCCCCTTTCCCACCGCCCCCCGCATCCGGGTAAGCTCCACCGCCAGCCGGAGGGAATCCCCGGGGACCACCGGCCGCCGGAAGCGGAAGTTGTCGATGCCGGCAAAGAGGGCCAGCTTATCCCGGTTCTCGGGCAGGCTCAGCACGGCGACGGCCCCCACCTGGGCCAGGGCCTCCACGATGAGCACCCCGGGCATGATAGGGTGGCCGGGGAAGTGGCCCTGAAAGAAGGGCTCGTTGATAGTCACTTGCTTGAGGCCCACCGCCCGGCGTCCCGGCTCCACCTCCAGGATCCGGTCCACCAGCAGAAAGGGGTAGCGGTGGGGGATGATTTTTAATATTTCGCCGACCTCCATCAGGACGCCAGCCGGAAACGCCGCTTGACCAGCCGGTCCACCACCTCCCAGGGGACATCTACCGACCCGGGCAGGACCTCATGGGGGGTCCCGAAACCGTGGTAGTCAGTCCCGCCGGTGGGGATGAGGCCGTAGTGGTCGGCCAGCCCCAAAAGCCGCCCCACCACCTCCGGGGTGTAGCCGGCATAGTAAACCTCAATGCCGGCGAGCCCCGCCCCAACCCAGCCCGGAAGGAGGCCTTCGAGGCCCTCGATTTCGGCCGGGTGGGCCAGCACCGGCAGTCCCCCGACCGCCAAGACCGACCGAATGCCCTGCTCGGGGGTGAGCCGCTCCCGCTCCACGTAGGCCGGCCGACCCCGACCCAGGTAAAGCTCGAAGGCTTCCCGGATGTCGGAGACATACCCTTTCGCGACCATGGCCTGGGCGATGTGGGGCCGGCCCACCGCCCCGTCCCCCGCCAGCTCCCGAACCCGCTCCCATTCGACGGGCATGCCCAGTTCGGCAAGCTTTTCTAAAATCCGGCGGGCCCGATTCACCCGGCCGTCCCGGGACCAGGCGAGCAGCTGCTGAAACTCCCGGTTGTCCAAATCGACCCAGTAGCCCAGCAGGTGAACCTCGGCCTCGGCGATGTCAACGCTCAGCTCCACCCCGGGAATGACCCGCAGGTCGGCGAACCTGGCGGCAGCCGCCTGGGCCGGCCGGACGCCGTCGGTGGTGTCGTGGTCGGTGATGGCGATGACCTTAAGGCCCCGGTCGGCGGCGAGCTTTACCAGCTCTTGAGGGGTTAACCGGCCGTCGGAAGCGGTGGTGTGTAAATGTAAATCGACTTCTCCCATCTACCTGGGTTCGACGATAAGCTTGATGGCCGTCCGGGGGCCGTCATTAATCATAACATCCGTGAAGGCCGGGATGCAGATGAGGTCGATGCCGCTGGAGGCCACGTAGCCCCGGGCGATGGCTACGGCCTTGATGGCCTGGTTGACCGCACCCGCCCCGATGGCCTGAACCTCGGCACGCCCCTGCTCCCGAATGACCCCCGCGATGGCGCCGGCTACCGCCGTCGGCTTAGACGTTGCCTTGACCTTTAGGACCTGCACGGTTTGCACCTCCCTGCCAGGATGTTGCTCCCTGTGTAATTATGATGTCAATCCCCAACAATGCGGTCAAGCCGCCAGATGGCCCGGGCCTGGCCGCTCGCCTCGTCGACCTCGACGACGACCGAGTTAAAGACGGCCGGCCCTTCGGCGACCTCGGCGCTTACAGGCCGCAACGTGAGAAACCGTTCCACTGCCTTTTTCACCTCGTGGCCAATGACCGAATTCCAGGGCCCCGTCATGCCCACGTCGGTGACGTAAGCCGTGCCCCCGGGCAGGATCCGGGTGTCCACTGTCCCCACGTGGGTGTGGGTGCCCAGGACGGCCGAAACCCGCCCGGCCAGGTACCAGCCCAGGGCCATCTTCTCCGCCGTTGCCTCCGCGTGAAAATCCACTATGATAATACGCGATCCCGAAAGCTTTGGCAGCAGGGCATCCATCGCCCGAAAAGGACAGTCGTAAGTTCCCATAAAGACCCGACCGATGAGGTTTACCACCGTTACAGGGCCCACCGTGGTGTAGCCCCGGCCTGGGGTTCCCGGGGGGTAGTTGAGGGGCCGGATTACCCGCTCCAGCTGGTCCAGTTTGGCCACCAGGTCCCGCTGGGCCCAGGCGTGGTTGCCCAGGGTTATAACGTCGACCCCGGCCTGAAAAAGCTCGCCGGCGGTCGGCAGGCTCAGGCCCCGACCGCCGGCGGCGTTTTCGCCGTTGGCGACCACCAGGTTTATACCGTGTTCCCGCCTGAGAACCGGCAGGAGGCGTCGGACGGCCTCACGGCCGGGCCGTCCGACGATATCGGCGACCATCATGATGCGCATCAGCGGGCAACGTCGACGGCCCGGGTCTCCCGGATGACGGTCACCTTAATCTGGCCGGGATATTCCAGGCTCTCCTCGAGCCGCCGGGCGATATCCCGGGCCAGGCGCATGGCCGCCAGGTCGTCCACCACCTCCGGCTTGACGATGATGCGCACCTCCCGGCCAGCCTGAATGGCGTAGGCCTTCTCCACCCCCTCAAAGGAGGTGGCGATCTTCTCCAGGGCCTCGATGCGCCGGATGTAGTGCTCCAGCGACTCCCGGCGGGCGCCCGGCCGGCTACCGGAGATGGCGTCGGCGATGGCCACGATAACCGCCTCGACGGTGGCTGGCTCCTCGTCCCCGTGGTGGGCGGCGATGCAGTTAACCACCTTAGCCGAGACCCCATGCTTACGGCAGAACTCGGCCCCCACCAAGGCGTGGGGTCCTTCGAACTCCTGGTCGAGGGCCTTGCCGATGTCGTGGAGCAGGGCCCCCTTCTTAGCCAGGTCCACGTCCGCCCCGATTTCGCTGGCGATGAGGCCGGCCAGCTTGGCACACTCGATGCTGTGGTAGTAGACGTTCTGCCCGTAGCTGTAGCGGTACTTGAGCCGCCCCAGGGTCCGCAGAACCTCGGAGGGCAGGCCGGTCACCCCGACCTCGGCGGCCGCCTGCTGGCCGTCCTCAAGGAGACTGGCCTCCACCTCCTGCCGGGCCTTGGCCACCACCTCCTCGATCCGGGCCGGGTGGATCCGGCCGTCGCTGATGAGGCGGGTCAGGGCGATACGGGCCACCTCCCGGCGGACCGGGTCGAACCCCGAAAGGGTAACGCAGTCCGGGGTCTCGTCGATGACGATGTCCACCCCGGTGGCGTTCTCCAGCGCCCGGATATTGCGGCCCTCCCGGCCGATGATCCGCCCCTTCATCTCCTCATTTGGGAGGGGGACCACCGAGACCGTAAGCTCCGAAGTCACCTCGGCGGCCAGCCGCTGCATGGCGGTGGCCAGGATGGCACGGGCCCGACGTTCACCCTCTTCCCGGGCCTCCTGTTCGATCTGGCGCACCAGCCGGGCGGCTTCGTCCCGGGCCTCGGCCTCCACCGACTGGAGCAGGAGCTGCTTGGCTTCTTCCCGGCTCAGGCCGGCGACCCGCTCCAGCTCCTTCTGCTGGCGGGTTACCAGCTGTTCGGCCTGGGCCCGCAGGGCCTCAATCTCCCGCTCCCGCTGGGTTAGGGCCCGCTCCCGCCGCTCGAGGGCTTCGGCGCGGCGCTCTAGGCTCTCCTCCTTCTGGGCCAGCCGCCGCTCCTGCCGCTGAAGCTCCGCCCGCCGCTCCCTCAGCTCCGCCTCAACCTGGTTGCGGACCCGAATGGCCTCGTCTTTAGCCTCAAGTAAGATCTCCTTCTGCTTCGCCCTGGCTTCGGCGATCAGCCGATTTGCCGCCTGCTCTGCAGCGTGAACCCTCCGACCGGTTATAATTTGACGGCCGAAAAATCCGGCCGCTCCGCCAGCCAGCAGTGCCAGGGCGAGGAGGAACAACCACAACAACGTCTCCATCGTTTTCCACCTCGCCTACTGAGTTGGGATTTGCAGGTCCGAAAAAGGGCGTTAAAACCAGGTATCCCATTCAAACGGACCCTATTATAAAGTATACATCCTCGATGAGAATCGTTGTTCCCAACAGCCGACAGTTCCGCCGCCTTTTGCCCAAGCTGGTGGAAATCTATGAGCTGGCCTACCGGAGTATGCCCGAGTACGCCGAGGCCCGGCCGGGGGAGGTCGAAGGCTATTTGACCTGGCTTTACCGGGGCGACCCCAAAGGCTTTTTCGTCGTCTTTGACGACGGCCGGCCGGTGGCCTTTGCCGCCGTCCACGGGGAGTGGTACGACTGGCGGGGCGACCTGATGGCCGAACTCCACGAGTTGGTGGTTCACCCCGAATACCAGGGCCGGGGCATCGGCCGCAAGTTGCTCGAGGCGGCCGAGGAATACGCCCGCCGGCGCGGCCGGGACAAGCTCGACCTCTGGGTCGGGGAGCACAACGAGGGGGCGATAAGGCTTTACGAAAAATTCGGGTTTAAGCGGGTCGGGCAGTGGCGGATCTGGGTCCGGATGGTCAAGGACCTTACCAGTCCGAAACCAACCGGGCAAGAATCTCACTAAGCTTTGCCAGCTCGTCCAAGCCGACCCATTCGTACCCGGAATGGGCGTGGACCAGGTCACCGGCCCCAAAGATGACGGCGGGAATGCCCCGCCGGTTTAGGTTTTCGGCGTCCGTCCAGGCCCGGTAGCCGGTTATGGCCGGCCGCCGGCCCAGGACGGCCCCGGCCGCGTCAAGAAGTTTCTTGACCACCGGCTCCGCCGGGTCCAGTTGGAAGGGGTCGCTCTGGTCCAGGACCTTAAAGCCGAAGCCCCGGCTTTCGGCCCAGGCCGAAAGCTCGGCGATGGCGTCGGCGGCCGTTCGGGGCGGAAGCACCCCCACATCGAGCTCGACCCGGCACTCCCAAGGCACCATCAGGGGTCCGACCCCGCCCTCAATCCGGCCGGGGTTAACCCAGCCCCCCGGAATGAGGGGGTGGGTGGCGGCCGTTACCGGCAATCGGGCAAGCTCTTTAAGGGCCCCCAGGGCCTTGAGGATGGCATTTTCCAGCCGGTCGGCGAAGACCCCGTGGCCTGAGGTCCCGGGCACGGTGATTTCCGCCTCAACGTAGCCGGCCTGGGCGATGGCCAGCTCGAAGCGGGTCGGCTCCAGTACCACCGCCGCCCGGGCCGAAAGGGGCGTCCGCTCCGAGCCGAAGGCGTCGTTTTCCTCGTCGGCGGTGAACAGCACCTGACAGGGGGCCCGGGTAAGTTCCACCGCCCGGAGGATAGCCGCCACCTGCCCCTTGGCGTCCAGGGCACCCCGGCCCACCAGGCGGTTTCCCTCTTGCCGGAGGCGGAAGGGGTCCGGGTGGTCGAGGGGGGGCACGGTGTCGATGTGGGAGCAGAGCAGGAGCTCCCCATCCCCCCTGACCCCGTACAGGGCGGGCTTGCCCGGGGTTACCTCGTGAAGGGAGACGTCAAATCCCAGGTCCGCAAGCAGGTCGGCAACCCAGAGCTGGAGGCCGTAAGCTTCCCGGTCGGTGGGGCAGGCAACCAGCTTCCGCAGCAGCCGGACCAGGTCCACCCCGCCTTTCCCGCGGCTACCCCGTTTCAGATTCTTCGGACCGGCCGGCCAGTTCCCGGTCAAGGACCAGCATCGCCGCCGAATCGCCGGCGGCCCGCTCCACCATGGCCAGGGTCTGGGCGAGCAGCTTTTCCTCCTCCACCTGCTCGTTTATGAACCAGTGAAGGAAGGTCTGGCTGGCGTAGTCGTTCTCTTCGACGGCGGCCGTATAACGCCGGTAGATGAGGGCCGTTACCTTCTCCTCGTGGGCCAGGGCCTGCCGAAAAACCTCCACCGGGGAAGAAAAGTCCCCGGGCGGCTGGTCGATGGCCTTTAACAAAACCTTACCGCCCCGGTCGATGATGAAGTTAAAACAGCGCAGGGCGTGGCCCAGCTCCTCCTTGGCCTGGACCCGGAGCCACTTGCCGAAGCCGGGAAAGTTTTGTTCTTCAAAATAGGCGGCCATCGAAAGGTAAGTGTAGGCCGAGTAAAGCTCCACGTTGAGCTGTTCGTTCAGCTCAGCCTGCATCCGTTCCGAGAGCACCGGAAATACCTCCTTAATGGGTCAAAATTTCAGCGGCCTGCCCCACCGGCGCGCCCTGCTCGGCCCGGTAACCCCGGTCCAAAAGCTCCACCACGTGGACCACCTCGGCCCGGAGGCCGGCCTGGCGGACCCCGGCCATCAGCTGAAGCTGACACCCCGGGTTGGCCGTGGCGATTATATCGGCCCCGGTCCGCCGGACGGCTTCCAGCTTTTCCGCCAGGATGAGGCGGGAAAGCTCCGGCTGGACCACCGAGTAGCTGCCGGCGCTGCCGCAGCAGATGTCCGCCCCCCGCATCTCGATAAATTCCACCCCCGGAATGGACCGGATAATCTGGCGGGGCTCCGACCGGATGCGCTGGGCGTGGGCCAGGTGGCAGGGATCCTGGTACGTGACCCGGCCGGAGAGGGGGACCATCGGCCGCCGGAAGCCAAACTTGACCAAAAATTCGGTTATGTCGAAGACCTTAGCCGCAAAGGCTTCGGCCCGCTCCCGCCAGCCGCCGTCCACCTCGCTGAAAAGCTCCCCGTATTCTTTCATGGCGGTCCCGCACCCGGCCGAATTGACCACCACGTAGTCGACCCCGGCCCCTTCGAAGGCCAGGATGTTACGCCGGGCCATCTGCCGGGCCACGTCCCGCTCCCCATTGTGGACGTTAAGGGCCCCGCAGCAGCCCTGGGCCCGGGGAATCACCACCTCGCACCCGTTTTCGGCCAGGACCCGAACGGTGGCCCAATTGGTCTCGGCGAAGACGAGGGGCATAACGCAGCCCGAGAGGATGCCGACCCGAAAGCGCCGCTCCCCCCGGGCGGGGACCACCTCGGGGGGCTCGAAGAACCGGTCCGGTAGGGGCGGCATAAGGCCGTGCACCTCCCGGAGCCGGCGGGGAAGAAGCCTTTCGACGAAGGGCCCCAGGCCGCTCCGCTGGTAAAGGCGCAGGAGCCGGGCCAGCAGCCGGAGCCGCCCCAGGTGGGGGAAGAGCTGCTTGAAGGCCAGCCAGTGAAAGAGCCTTTTAGAAAGGGGACCGGGGTGGTGCCGCATCACCTGGACCCTTACCCGCTCGATAATTCGCCCGTAGGGAACCCCCGACGGGCAGACGGCCTCGCAGGTGCGGCAGGCCAGGCAGTAGTCCCAGTGCTCGATGACGTCGTCGTTAAGCTCCAGGCGGCCCTCGGCCACCGCCCGGGCCAGGTAGATCCGGCCCCGGGGGGACTCGGTTTCCAGGCGGGTTACCCGGTAGGTGGGGCAGTAGTTAAGGCAGAGGCCGCAGTGGACGCACCTAACCAGGTCGTCAATAAGGGGCTGTTCGGGTCCGGCAAAGCCTTTTCGGGCCATTTTAAAACCTCGCTAGATTCCGCCGACGAAACGGCCGGGATTAAGGATGCCTTTGGGGTCGAATTCGGCCTTAATTCGGCGCATAAGCTCCAGCTCCGGGCCGATGGGACCCCAGACGTCGAGGGCGGCCTTAAGGTCGGGGTCGGCCCGCTCCACCACCAGGTAGCCCCCGAGCTCCCGGGCGGCGGCCCGGGCGGCTTCGACGGCCGCGCCCAGGGTCGGCTGGTCGGGGGCTTCCAAGTACCCGTAGGCCAAGCCCACCCCGGCCCGGACCACCCAGCCCCAGGCCAGTCCCCGCCCCCCGAAGGCGGCCTCGGCCGCGGCCATGAACTGGGGAAGCCGGGTGGGAAGCATCCCGGCCTTAACGACCGCCCCGACCCCCCACCCCGCCCGCCAGGTCACCGGCAGTTCCCGCAGGAGCGGCCAGAAGGCCTCTTCGGCATCGGGCAGGCTTTCGGCCTCCCCACCCGCCGCCCCGAAGATGGCGCAGGTTTCCCGAACCTGCCGGGCCACTGCCGGCCCGTAGCCGGCGTAGCGGGCGTACAGGCCCCAGCCATCGGCCGACAGCCCCGGCCCCAGGGAACCCCCCAGAAGCTCCAGGGCCACCGGCTCAAAGACGCTCCGGCGCAGGCGCCAGACGGCGTCCCAGGCCGCCTCGGGGGTCTTAAAGCGGCCCACGGCCGTTCCCCAGGCCTGGGGCCTCGGGTAAACCTTAAAGGCGGCCTCAACGATGATTCCGACCGTTCCCAAGGAGCCGATAAAGAGCTTGTTTAAATCGTAGCCGGCAACGTTTTTTACCACCTTCCCCCCGCCCTTTATCAGGGTGCCGTCGGCTAGGACCGCCCTGGTGCCAATGACGATATCCCGGGCGGTGCCGTAGCCCAGGCGAAGGGGGCCGCTCTGGTTGGCGGCCAGAATCCCGCCCAGGGTTGCCCGCCCGGGGCAGGGGGGGTCCAGCGGTAGAAACTGGTTGTTCTGGCCCAGAATCTCCTGGACCCGGGCCAGGGTTAGGCCCGCCTCCAGCACGGCCGTAAGGTCGGCCGGCTCATACTCCACCACCCGGTCAAGGCCGGCAGTGACCACCACCAGGTCCAGGCGCCGGGGCGGGTTTCCCAGGTGGGCATACACCCCGCCGCCCCGGGGGCAAACCCCCAGCTCCCGGTCCCAGGCCAGCTTCAGGAGGGCGGCCACCTCCTCCCGGTTTCGGGGAAAGGCGGCAGCCGCCGGCGGCCGCCCGTCCACGGCCAGGTCGGGCCCGGCCGGTTTGATTTCCAGGTCGGGCAAAAGGCTTTCCAGGTCCTTAAAGGTGATCCGGCCCATCAGACGAGGGGAATCCCCAACTTTTCGGCTTTTTCGAGGACGTCCCCGCTCAATTCCACGCAGGATTTGGTGGTGGGAAAGACCTTGCCCGGGTTGAGCAGGTCTTTCGGGTTAAAGCACCGCTTAAGCCGGGCCATGGCTTCTAAGTCGGCCTCAGTAAAGAGCCAGGGCATCCAGTTCTGCTTCTCAAGGCCGACCCCGTGCTCCCCGGTGATGCTGCCGCCCACGTCGACGCAGTCCCGGAGGATGGCCCCGGCGCACTCCAGGACCCGCTCCTTGGCCCCGGGCTCCCGCTCGTCGAAGAGGATGCACGGGTGGAGGTTACCGTCGCCGGCGTGGAAGACGTTGGCGATTTTAAACCCATACCTTTCGCCGTGCTCGGCCACCCGCCGCAGAATCCAGGGCAGTTTCGTCCGGGGAACCACCCCGTCCTGGAGGCAGTAGTTGGGAGCCAGCCGGCCCAGGGCACCCAGGGCCCCCTTTCGGCCGGCCCAGAGCCGCTCCCGGGCCTCCGGATTGTCGGCCTCCCAAATCTCCCGGGCCCGGTGGGCCTGGCAGACCTGCCGAATAAGGTCCGCCTGGACATCCACCGCCTCCCGCAGCCCCTCCACCTCGATCAGCAGGACCGCTTCGGCTTCGGGGGGGTAGCCGGCCTTCACCGCCGGCTCCACCGCCTGGATGGTGAGCCGGTCCATCATCTCCAGGGCGGCCGGGACGATGCCGTGGCCGATAATATCCGACACCGTCTCCGAGGCGTCGTCCAGCCGATCGAAGATGGCCAGGAAGGTCCGGACCGCCTCGGGCTGGCGCATCAGCCGGAGCCAGGCCCGGGTGAAGATGGCCAGGGTTCCCTCCGACCCGGTGAGGACCCCGGTAAGGTCGTAGCCCGGCCAGTCGGGGGCCGGCCCGCCCACGTGGACCGGGGTGCCGTCGGGCAGGACGATATCCAGGGCCAGGACGTGGTTGGTGGTTACCCCGTAGGCGAGGCAGTGGGGACCGCCCGAATTTTCGGCTACATTGCCCCCGATAGTGCAGGCTTTCTGGCTGGAGGGGTCCGGGGCGTAGTAATAGCCGTCGGGGGCCACCTCTTCGGTGACGGCGATATTAATGACCCCGGGCTCCACCACGGCCACCCGGTTAAGGTAGTCCACCTGCTGAATGCGGTTCATCCGGGTGAGGACGATAAGAACCCCGCCCTTTACGGGAATCGCCCCGCCGCTCAGCCCCGTCCCCGCCCCCCGGGCGACAAAGGGGACCCCGTATCGGTTGCACACCCTGACCAGGTCGGCCACCTCGTCGGCGGTGCGGGGAAAAACGACAAAATCCGGGCGGGCCTTATCGAGGGCCCCGTCGTATTCGTAAACGGTCAGCTCGTCGGCATCGTAAAGGACGGCGTCCCTGCCGACCGCCGCCTGAAGGGCCGTAAGCAGCGAGCCGTTTCCCGTTGCGGCCATGGGTTTCCTCCCCCGGCGTAATGCCCCGGCACTAGCATTATATCTTTTTGTTTAAAGGGCGTCGAGCAGCTCCTCGGCCGTCGGGGCGTAGTTGCCGATGCGGCGGACCACCAGCCCCGCCGCCCGGTTGGCCAGGTCGGCCGCCCGCCAGGGGTCGGCCCCGGCCAGGAGGGCCAGGGTGAGGACGGCGATGACGGTGTCGCCGGCCCCCGTCACGTCGAATACCTCGGAGAGGTTGGCTGCCGGAAACCAGCGGTAACCGCCGGCCGCGGCGACCGAAAGGCCGTCGGCGCCCCGGGTGACCACCACAATTTCGGCCCGCAGTCGGCCCAGAAGCTCCGAAAGCCCCGCCCGGAAGGCCTCCTCCCCGGCCAGGGGTCGGCCCAGGGCGCCTTCGGCCTCGGCCTGGTTGCACCGGACCAGGGTGTAGCCGGCGAAGCGGTCGAGGCCCCCCTGGGAATCCACCGTCACCGGCCGGCCGAGGCTCCTGGCGGTGGCCAGCAACGCCCCCGGTACCGGCCCGTCCACTACCCCGAGCCGGTAGTCGGAAACGAGAATGCCGTCGGCCCAGGCGGCCAGCTCGGCCACGGCCCGAAGGAGGCTTTCCCGAACCCCTCCGGGAAGGGGCCGCCGGTCCACCCGGTCGAGGCGGGCCACCTGCTGCGGAAACCGGAGAATTCCCTCGGCCAGGATGCGGGTCTTGAGGGTGGTGGTTCGGCCGGGGTCGGTTACCAGCCCGCCGACGTCGATGCCGGCCCCGGACAGCAGCGCCTTTAAAATTTCGCCCCCCTCGTCGTCCCCGACTACCCCCACCACGGCCGCCCGGCCGCCCAGCCGAACGACATTAAGGGCCGGGTTGGCCGCCGCCCCCGGGACCGTTTGCCGGCGGGTGAACTCCAGCACCGGCACCGGCGCCTCCCGGCTTAGGCGGACCGGCCGGCCGAACAGGTACTCATCGAGGCAGACGTCGCCGACCACGAGCACCCTTTGGCCGGCCCAGGACCTGACGACCTCGGCCAGGGATGACCCCATCTTCAGCGGACCCGGCTTACGGCCAGCACCACCCCCAGGACCACCCCCACCAGGGCCAGGGGATTGAGGAGCAGGCCAAACAAGGTGGGCAAAACCGCCCCCAGGGGGGCCAGCAGGTCGAGTTCCCGGCCGGCCTGAAGCTGAACCAACCAGCTCCGAAAACCCGGGGACATCAAAAACCCCAGGACGACCCCCAACCCGGCCACCACGGCCAGTATGGCCGCCCGCTTCCGGTTGAAGGCGAGGGCCACTGCCTCCCCCACCAGGTACCCGATGGCGGCCCCGGCCAGGATCCCCAGCAGGCCCAGCCGGAGGGCAAGGGGCAGAACCACCGCCCAGGCGAGGCCGCTCAGGAGGACGGCCCCCAGACCCACGGGCAGAAGCTTTAAGTAGCCCAGGCCCCCCAGCTCGAAGGTGGGCAGCCGCTGGGGCCGGGCGCAGTCCCGGCAGCGGGCCCCCACCGGCGTCTGAACCAGGCACCGGGGACAGATGGGCCGCCCGCACCGGCCGCACCGGAGGTAGGTCTCCACCTCGGGGTGGGCGGCGCATTGCAGGGGCTGGGGTTCCGCCGTCACGGCCCGGCCGGCGGGGCGGTGGCGGGCCGCCCCAGAAGGTTCATCGATTCAACCGCGCTTAACACGTCCTCCACCCGGACGGTTTGCAGGCAGGCCAGGGTATCGCAACCCCAGCGGCGGCCCAGCCGGTTGCCCACGTAGAGGCAGGGCTGGCAGGGCAGTGTAAGCCAGGTCCGGACGACCCGGGCCAGCTCCGGCCGGTCCGGCCGCCAGGGTCCCCAGGCCAGGTGGTTGGAGGGGCCGAAGACGGCCACCACCGGCGTCCCCACGGCGGCGGCCAGGTGCATCAGCCCGCCGTCGTTGCCCACAAAGAGTTTACACCCGGCCAGCACCGCCGCCGCCTGCCGGAGGGTGGTCTTCCCGACCAGGTCCACCAGGGGTCCCCGGTAGTGGCTTCGAAACCGGTCGGCCTCAGCCCGGTTGTCGCCCCCTCCCACCAGCACAACCCCCACCCCGAATCGGAGGGCCAGGGCCGTGGCCACGTCGGCGAACCGGTCCGGGGGCCAGCGCCGGGCCGGGCTGAAGGCCCCGGTGCCGGGGGCGACGGCCACCGGTGGATGCCCCTTCAGTTCGGCCAGGGCCTGCCGGGCCCAGGCCCGCTCCAGCTCCCCGACGGGGACCTCGATGCGGCGGTCAACGGGGCTTACCCCCAGCACCCCCACCAGCTTAAGCCAGCACTCCACCTCGTGCAGGCCCCCGTAGCCGGGGTCGGGGAGGCGGTGGGTCAAAAACCAGCCCCGGCCGTCGTCCAGGCCGAGGCGGCGGGGGGCGGCGGCAAGGCTCAGCAGGGCAAACTTAAGCACCCCCCAGTTGGTTACCAAGTGGTGCATCAGGATAACCCAGTCGAACCGGTGGCGGCGAAGGCCCCAGGCAAGGCGCGCCAGGTCGGCCCAGTTTCGGGGGGAAAGGAGGGCCTTGGGCGAATCGAAGCGGCGCTTTTCAAAGGTAATGACCCGGTTAACCCAGGGGGTCCCCTCCAGGACCGGGGCGCTGTGGGGCGGGGCCAGGAGGGTTATTTCGGCCCCCGGCAGGCCCGCCCGGAGGGCCTTGAGGGCCGGGACCGCCGTGAGCAGGTCCCCGATGTCGGCCAGCTTAACGACCAGCACCCTCATCGGCCCACCCGGAGGGCCCCGGCCGCGGCCACCACCGCCTCGGGGCCGAGGCGGCGCAGGCAGTTATGGTGGCCCAGGGGGCAGACGGCCGCATCGGTAAGGTCATAACAGGGGCTGCAGGGGATGTCCAGCCGGACCACAACCCCCCGGCCCGGCGGCCAGGGTCCCGAGAGGGCGGGGTCGGTGGGGCCGTGTAAAGCCACCGTCGGAATCCCCAGGGCCGTGGCCAGGTGCATCGGACCGGTATCCCCGGCCAGGAAGAGACTCAGCCTCCCCAGGAGGGCCACCAGCTCGGGAATGTCCGTTTCCCCGGCCAGGTTCCAGGCGGGAACACCCAGTCCGGCCCGGACGGCCTCGGCCAGGGGCCGCTCCCGGGCCGCCCCGGTCAGGACCACCCCGGCCCCCCGCCGGCGGGCGATCTCCCCGGCGGCCGCCGCCCACTTATCGGGGTACCACTGCTTGGCCCAGCCGTTGGCCGCCCCGACTTGGACGCCGATGAGGGGCATCCCCCTGGGAATCCCCAGCCGGGCCAGCTTCGCCCCAATCCGGGCCGAGGCTTCGGGCAGGGGCTCGATAAAATAGTCCTCGGGGCCCCCCGGGGCCCCGACGGCGGCGGCCACCCCCAGGGTGTACTCGGCCTCGTGGCGGCGCACCAGGTAGCGGCGGCCGGGGAGGGGCAAATGAAAGAAGTTGGGGTGACTCTCGGCCCCGTAGCCCACCCGGAATCCGGCCCCGCTTAGGTGGGCCAGCAGGCCGGCCCAGGGGCCGTAGAGGGCCAGGGCCAGGTCGAAGCGGCCGGCCCGGAGCCGGCGGACAAGACGAAAAAATTCGGCCCAGACGCCGGGAAGCCAGGGGGTTCCCGAGGGCCGGAGGCGGTTGGGGTCGAAGGTGACCACCCGGTCCACCTCCGGAAAATGGCCCAGAAGGGGCGCCGTGTAGGGGAGGACGAGGGCGGTAATTTCGGCCCGGGGCCAGCGCCGGCGCACCGCCCGAATGGCCGGAATTGAAAGCATAAGGTCCCCCAGCAGGTCGAGGCGGATGATAAGGACCCGGGCC
Organism: Dehalococcoidia bacterium; assembly: GCA_034432015.1. Lineage (GTDB taxonomy): Bacteria > Chloroflexota > Dehalococcoidia > JAUQQI01 > JAUQQI01 > JAUQQI01. Next base: position 31,158 of record DAOUCL010000123.1, on the reverse strand, counting down.
GGGTCCTCGGGCGGCGCGGTGGGCCGGGGCGGCCGGGCCGCCGCCCCAAAGGCCCCGATAACCAGCCGACTGGCCAACCGCCGTAGCCTGGCCTTCAGCCGGGGCCTCACCTGGACTTGTCGGGACGTCATCGCCTAAATCATAAAGCAAGCCCGCACGGCCCCAAGGACCGGTTTCAGGGGCAGGAGCCGCAGGCAGAGGTGGGCCGGAAGCTCTCCGGGCGTGTAGTCCAGCCGGTTGCAGGGGGCACAGGGATAATCCGACATCACCACCCGGTGCCTTTCGGGCGGACCCCAGGGTCCGAACCGGCCGGGGGAGACCGGGCCGAAGAGGCCCACCGTCGGGGTCCCCGCCGCAATGGCCAGGTGGAGGGGTCCGCTGTCGAGGCCAACCACCAGGTCGCACCGGCGAAAGACCTCGGCCAGCACCCCGATGGGAAGTACGGCCAGCCGGGCCCCTAATTCGTCTGCCAGGGGCCCCAAAGCCTCGGCCCGGCCCGGGCCGGCCGCAACGATGAGGGTTGCGCCGAACTCCCGGGTGAGGGCCCGGCTGAGGCCGACCCAGGCCTCCCGCCGCCAGGCCTTGACCGGCGCCCCGGCCTCCGTCACCAGCCCCACCCGGGGCCGACCCGGGGTGTTGGTTTTAACCCAAACCTCGGCCGCCTCGGCCGCCTTGGGGTCTTCCGGCCAGACCAGGGGATAAAGGTCCGGACCGAAGGGCCGCCGAAGACCCAGCCCCAGTCCCTCATCCACCAGCCGCAAATTAGCCGCTACCTGGTGGGCTTCCGGGCAAAAAGGGACGGCCCGGGTAAGAAACGGGGCGACCCGCCGGAGGTTAAACCCCACCCGCTCGGGGATGCCGGCGGTTGCGGCCAGGAGGGCGCCCCACCAGAAATCGGGCCTAAAGTTTAAGGCGACGTCAAACTTTAGGGCGCGCAGCCGGCGGGCAAGACCCAAAAGAATCCGGTAGGGTTCGGCGGGGTCGGCCTTTGGCCGGCGGGCAAAGTAGGGCAGTTCGAAGGTGATGACGTCGTCGACCCAGGGGATACCGGCCAGCACCGGTTCGGCCCAGGGGCCGACGAGGGCTGTCAGCCGGGCCTCGGGCCGGGCCTCCCGAAGGGCCTTTACGGCCGGAAGCCACAGGATCAGGTCCCCCAGGTGGTCGGGGCGGATAAGTAACAGCCGGGGGCGACCCGGGGACATCACGCCAGTTCCGGGGGAAGGGCCCAGGCCACCGCGTAGCCGGGCCGGTTCCCCTTGGGGATGAGCTTTACCAGTCCGCCCATCCGGAAGGCCACCACCTGGGCCTCCTCGTTCCCGGCCACCAGCAGGGATGCCAGGCGGTCCAGGAACGGCAGGTGACCCACCAGCACCACAGCCCCGAAGGCGGCGGCCAACTCATCCAGCCAGCGGGCCACCGGCTCCACCGGGTCCAGGGGCTCCAGGCCCGGGCGGGCCTCGACCCGGTCGGCAACTCCCAGCCGTTCGGCCAGGATTTCCGCCGTCTGCCGGGCCCGGAGGATGCCGCTGTGGTAGATGCGGTCGGGTTTAAGGCCCAGGGCCGCCACCCGGTGGGCGACCCGTTCCACGGTCGCCCGGCCCTCATCCGTCAGGGGCCGCTCGGGGTCCTCTTCCCGGGTTTTGGCCAGGCCGTGCTGCATCAGGTAGACGTCCAAATTCCTCACCCCCCAAACCGGATGATGCTTCGGACGGCTTCGCCCCGGATAAGCCGTTCAAAGGCGTCGTTTATCTCCGAAAGGCCCACTTCCCGGGAGATGAGGGGCTCGAGCTTCAGCCGACCTTCCAGGCACAGGTCCACCAGACGGGGAATATCCACCGGCGGCCGAAGGGAGCCGTAAAGGGACCCCAGAATCCGCTTCTCCTGGAGGACCAAGTCGAAGGGACTTACCGAAAGCCGGGCCTCCCGGTCGGCCACCCCCACGACCACCAGGGTTCCGCCCCGGCGGGTCGCCTCGAAGGCCTGGGCCATCACCCCGGGGTCGCCCACCACCTCGAAAGCGTAATCGACCCCCTCCCCGCCGGTCAGCTCCCGGACCCGGGCAACGGCGTCCTCCCGCCCGGCGTTCACCAGGTGGGTGGCCCCCAGCTCCCCCGCAAGCTTAAGCTTTGAATCCAGGACGTCGACGGCGATGATTTTAGACGCCCCGCACAGGACGGCCCCCTGAACGGCGCTGAGGCCGACGCCCCCGCAGCCGAAAACAGCCACGGTCGCCCCAACTTCGACGTCGGCCGTGGTGGTGACGGCCCCGACCCCGGTAATGACGGCGCAGCCTACCACCGCAACCTTTTCGAGGGGCGCATCCGGCCGGACCTTGATGGCCCCGGTCTCGGGGATGACCGTATACTCGGCAAAGGTGGAGGCCATGGCCATGTGATGGACCGCCTGCCCGTCCTTTCTGAACCGGGTGGTCCCGTCGAAGAGGGTGCCCTGAAAGCGGGCCCGGGTGGCCTGGTCACAAAGGGTCGGCCGACCTTGGACGCAGTAGAAACAGCGGCCGCAGTGGGCCCGCCAGGAGATGATGATTTTATCCCCGGGCCGGACGGAGGTGACCCCGGGGCCCGTCTTAGCCACAACGCCGGCGCCCTCGTGGCCCAAGACGGCCGGAACCGGAATGGGGATCTTACCCCGAAGGACGGACCAGTCGCTGTGGCAGACGCCGGCGGCCGCCACCCGGACCAGTACCTCGCCGGGGCCGGGTTCCAGCAGGTCCACCTCCTCCACCGCAAGGGGCGCCCCCACCCGGTACATCACCGCAGCCTTTACCATGCCGACTACCCCCTTTCCGCAAAAGCTGCCCCTTAAAAATAGCGCAACCGGCCCGAGGCTTCAACGGCTGAAGACCAGTTGGCGGCTGGTCGATATAATAAACTTGAGGGGGAAGCGGCAGAAGTCGTCAGTCCGGGGTATAGGGAGCAAAGGCCATGGTCAGCGCCATCCGGATTCAGGACCGGGACCTGCTGAGCCGCCTTAACAGTTACCTGGAGGGGCTCGACTCCTACCTGCGGGAAGGGATCGGCTGGCTCATCTTCAATGCCGACCGGCAGCGGACCGCCCGAATCGTCAACTTCATGGTGGATATCCTGAAGGGCCGGCAGCCGCCCGTCGGCTTCACCCTGATGCCCTGGCGGGACTTCGCCATGAACGCCTACATGCTTAAGATCGAGCTGGCCCACCAGCCCAGGCCGGCCGAAGGCGGCGACCCGAAGGTCCTGCAGGAGTACCGGATCGCAACCCACGTAAGCCTGGAACTTTACCGGCAGATGGTCGAGCAGACCCTCATCATCATAACGGGCCTGGTTCCCCACCACCCCCACGAGGTGGCCCACCTGGATGAGATCCTCGACCACCGGTTCCAGCACCGCCAGGCTACCGTCATCATCACCCCCCGGCTGCCCGAACAGCTCGCCGCCGACTTCGAGGCCATCGACCCCTCCAAGAAGTTGTGGCAGAAAATCTTCTCCCGGCTCTACGAGACCAGTCTCATCGCCCTCTAGTAGCCGGGCTGTCTTTCGGAGGAGAGGGCTGTGCCGGAAAGAGTTGGCGTCCTCTTTGTGGGCCTCGGCCCCATCGGCCAGGAAGCCGCACGACTTTCCCTCACCCGCCCGTACATCGAGGTTAGGGGCGGGGTTGACATCGACCCCCAGAAGGCCGGACAGGACCTTGGGGAGCTATTGGGCCTCGGTCGCAAGCTCGGCTTGGGGGTAACCTCCGACCTGGGGCGGGCCCTGGATGAAGCTTCCCCCGACGTAGTCGTCCTCTGCACCGGCTCTTATTTTTCCCAGGTCTACCGGCAACTGGTGACCGTCATCGAGGCCGGGGCCAACGTCGTCTCCACCTGCGAAGAGCTTACCTTCCCGTGGGCCGGCTACCCCGACCAGGCCCGCCAGCTGGATATGCTGGCCCAAAAGCACGGGGTTACCATCCTGGGCACCGGGGTGAACCCCGGTTTCGTCATGGATACCATGGCCCTCTTTTTCAGCGGTGTCTGCCAGCAGGTCCGCCGGGTTTCGGCCTGGCGGGTGGTGGACGCGGCCACCCGGCGCCGCCAGCTTCAGGAAAAGGTCGGCGTCGGCCTCACCCCGGAGCAGTTCCGGTCGGCGGCCGCGGCTGGCCGGGTCCGACACGTCGGCCTGCGGGAGTCCGCCTACCTGGTCGCCTCTGGCCTGGGCTGGCGGCTCAACGACTACCGGGAGGAGGTGGACCCCATCATCGCTGAAGAGCCGGCCGCCACCGAGTACTTCACCGTCCGGCCGGGCCAGGTCGCCGGCCTTCGGCAGGTGGGGAGTGGCTTCCGGGACGGGGAGCCGGTGGTTGAGCTCACCCTGGAGATCTACGTCGGGGCGAAAAACCCTCGGGACACCGTTGTCATCGACGGGGTGCCGCCCCTGGCGGTGGAGATCCCGGGTGGGGTTCACGGGGACCGGGGCACCGCCGCCCTGGTGGTCAACGCCATCCCCCGGGTTATGGAGGCCGCCCCGGGCCTCCTCACCATGAAGGACCTGCCCCTGATTCACCTGAGGGTTTAGGCCCGGCCGCCCATGCTCGTCTTCGAGAGGATGAAACCGGCCGATGTGCCGGAGGTGATGGAAATCGAGCGGCGCTCCTTTCCCACCCCCTGGCCGGAATCGGCCTTCTACCGGGAGCTTACCGAAAACCGCCTCGCCCACTACTTCGTCCTTCGGGAGGTCCCCGCCGACCCGAATCAGGGTCCGGGGAAACTCATCGGGTACGTGGGCCTCTGGGTCTTCCAGGAGGAGGCCCACATCACCACCATCGCCGTCCGGCCTGAGCGGCGGGGCCGGGGGTTCGGGGAACTTATCCTCCTTAGGGCCATCGAAGCGGCCCGCCGGCTGGGGGCCGCCCACGTGACCCTGGAGGTGCGGGTCTCTAACACCGTGGCCCAGCGCCTCTACGAAAAATACCGCTTCGGCCGGGTGGGCCTGCGCAAGGGCTACTACTCGGATACGGGCGAAGACGCCCTCATCATGACGGTGGAAGGAATAAACACCCTGTCGTACCGGCGCTTTTTAGAAAACCAAAAGGCCGAGCTTGAATCCCGCCTCGGACCGGTCCGTTGCGAGGACGGGGGGCGACCCGAAACCGGCGCCTGACCGGAAACTTGTGGAAAACTTCCGCCCGGGGGTATTGACAAGCCGGGCCGGATTTGCTAAAGTAGTGTTGCCGGGGCCGGTAGTACGAAAGGAACCCGGTTAAAAATCCAGCAGGTACCCCGGCGATTCGGGGAGCCAAGTAGGCTGACCGGGAACGGGCCGAAAGGCGACCTCGAGCAACCAGGGACCGAAATTGCGACCCGGAAACGGGTCGGGTAGCGGTCACAGTTGCTTGAGGTGCCGCAAGGTTGCGACCCGGCAGCCGAAAGGCTCCCCGAACTTTTTAGTTCAGGCGGCTAAGCCCGCCGTAAGCTTTATAGCGCCGAAGGCGCCAGCATCCTTCCGGGCGAGGTGCGCCGGCGAAACCAGCCGGCCGAGCACCCGGACGGGATGCCTCCTGTCTCAAATCTCTTGACCCATTTACTTTTTTGCCCCGCCAGTATCCCCTGCTTTATAATCAGCCGGCGATTCCACAAAGGAGGGTGAGCATGGCCGTCACCCAGGCCTTAGCCGAGTTTATCGCCGGCTTCCCCGCCGACCGCATCCCTTCCCCCGCCTTCGAGGCGGCCACCCGGGCCGTCCTGGACACCCTGGGGGTTGCCCTGGCCGGGGCCGTCGAGCCCCCGGCTGCCCTCGCCGCCCGCCTCGCCCCCGACCTCCCCGCCGGGTCGGCGGTTTGGGGCCAGAACCGGCGCAGCACCCCCGCCTACGCTGCCCTGATAAACGGCGCCGCCGCCCATGCCCTCGATTACGACGACGTTCAGCACTCCCTGCGGGGCCACCCCAGCGCCCCCACCCTGCCCGCCCTCTTTGCCGTCGCCGAAGCCGCCGGCCGCTCGGGCCGGGAACTCCTCGCCGCCTACGTTATCGCCGACGAGGTGGCCGGGCGGTTGGGGGAGGCCATCGGCGCACCCCACTACATTGCGGGCTGGCACAACACCTCAACACTGGGCGCCCTGGCCGCCGCGGCCGGGTGCGCCCGCCTGCTGGGCCTCGGCCCCGGAGAGACCTGCCGGGCCCTGGGGATTGCGGCCTCCATGGCCTCCGGCCTTAAGAAAAACTTCGGAACCATGACCAAGCCCCTGCACGCCGGCCTGGCCGCCCGGGTCGGGGTCGAGGCGGCGACCCTGGCCGGCCTGGGATTCACCGCCGACGATTCGATTCTGGACGGGCCCCTTGGCTTTCTCACCGTCTACGCGGCCGGCGGCCCGATAAAGGCCGAAGCCCTGGCCGGGGGTTTAGGGGAGCGCTGGCAGGTGCTGGACCCGGGCATCGCGGTCAAGGTTTACCCCTGCTGCGCTGAGACCCACCGGGCCCTGGACGCCGTCTTTCTTTTGCTGGGAGCCGAACCCTTCCGGCCCGAAGACGTGGAGGCGGTCGAAGTCCTGGTCTCCCCGGTGGGGACCCCCCTCATCCACACCTCCCCCCAGACGGGCCTGGAGGGAAAATTCAGCATCGAATACTGCCTGGCCGCGGCCATCCTCGACCGGCAAATTAACTTAGCAACCTTCACCGACGGGATGGTGAACCGCCCGGAGGTCCGGGCCCTTATGGCCAGGGTGAAGCGGGTCTGGCACGAATCCCTGCCCGTGGGCAGCGGCCTTCAGGACGACCTCCGCAGCGGCGCCGACATCCCCCTGGTTAAGGTCTACCTGAAGGACGGCCGGGTCCTGAGCCGGCGGGTCGAGGAGCCCAAGGGAGACCCGAAGAACCCGGTAAGTTGGGACGAACTCTTGGCCAAGTTCCGGGACTGCGCCGGGCGGGCCCTCGGCCCCGAGGCCGTCGGCCGGCTCATCGGCCTCGTTCAGAACCTGCGGGACCTGCCAGATATCCGGGAGTTGAGCGGCCTCCTGGCCGGAAGCCCAGCGCCCCTCCCGGAGGCGGCCCGGTGAGCACCCCTGAGGCCCTCCCGCCCGAGTACGCGGCCAAGCTGGCCGAGCTTAAGGCGGCCATTGCCGGTGCCCAGGACTGGGCCACCGCCCTGACCGAGACCGTCCGGCGGCTACGGGATGCCTTCGGCAAGTACCAGTGGGTGGGCATCTACTGGGTGATCCACCACCAGCTGGTCCTCCTGGCCTGGGACGGGCCGGAACCCACCGAGCACGTCCGGATTCCCATTGGCAGGGGCATCTGCGGCCTGGCGGCCGAGACCGGCCAGACGGTGGTGGTCCCCGACGTGAGCCGAGACCCCCGCTACCTGGCCTGCTTTCCCTATACCCGCTCGGAAATCGTGGTTCCTATCAAGCGCAACGGCCGGGTTCTGGGCGAGATTGACATCGACAGCAACCTCCTGGACCCCTTCGGGCCGGCGGACCGGATATTTTTAGAGGCCGTGGCCGACCTGCTGGCCCAAAAATACCCGGGCGACTGAAGGCTCAGACCGGAGTCCGAAGCTCCCGGAGCCGGCGCCGGAGCTTGCCTTCCGGGTCGAAGCGGCCGGCCACGGCCTCGGGGGATTCAAGGCCGAAGGTTTCTAAAAACTGGCGGCTTACGCCGTAAAGGGCCGGCCGACCCGGCCCCTTGGCCCGACCGACGATTTCCACCAGCCCCCGGGCGACCAGCAGGGCCAATGCCCGGTCGGAAGAAACCCCCCGAACCCGGTCCACTTCGGCCCGGGTGACGGGCTGCAGCAGGACCACCACCGCCAGGGTCTCCAGCAGGGGCCGGGACAGCTTGGGCGGCGGCTCCAGGTCGAAGAGGCGGCGGACCGCCGGGGCCGCCTCGGGGGCAGTGACCAGGGCCACCGTGTCCCGGAAACGCTGGAGCCGAATTCCCCGGCCCCCGAGGGCCCCTTCCAGCCGGTCGAGGGCCGCCCGGGTATCCTCAATAGACAGTTCGGCCGCCCGGGCCAAACGTTCCACCGAGACCGGCCGGCCGGCCGCAAAGAGGAGGGCCTCGATAACCTGCTCCGGCCCCAAGGGAGCCTCTTACGGCGGGGTTTCGGCCGGCGGCGGAGGCGGGGTCGGCTCCTGCCGAGCCGGCTCGGCGGCCGGGGCCGGCCGGGGCCGCTCCACCGACCGGACAAAGGCCCGGACCTGTCGGGGCGCAACCCCAAGGCGGTCGGTGAGCACCCGGCGGGCAACCTCGACGGCCTCCTGGGTCTTGGGGGCGACGTCTACGTCGGACTCGAGGCGCAGCTCCAGCTCCACATCCACCTGCCGGCCCCGGGGACGCACCTTTGGCCGGGCCTCCCGGATGCCGGGGATCCTTTCGAGTTCATACTTAAGGCGCTGGGTTATGGCCTCCGCCGTCAGCACCGCCTCCCCCGCCACCCCGGCCAGCTTCACCCCCGACGGCCGCCCCGGTAAAAGCTCCAGCACCAGGATGACAAAGGCGATAAAGGCCAAAAAACCCCCAAAAAGAAAGAAAATCAGCCGCTCTTCGAATGTGGCCTCAGTCAGGTTTCTAAAGAATTCGGCGAGCCAGTTGCGGGAAAAGTCTGAAAGGGCCGTGGCCGCCTGGACGGGGGCGACCATTGCCGCGAGGATGGCCAATAGCGTGCAGCTTATAAACAACAGCAGGAGGAGGACCACAACCACCCGGTTAAAGACGTTCACTCGGACCTCCTTTAAACGGGATGGGCCGCCAGCAGATCGCCCTCGCAGCCGGTAACCCGGACCCGACGGAGCCGGCCGACGGCGGCCTCGGGGGCCGGAAACCGAACCCGCAGGTAGTTGTCGCTCAAACCCTCCCACCAGCCGCCTCCGGGGCCCACCTCGGCCGGGCCTTCCACGACCACCTCAAGAATCTGGCCCACCTGGGCCCTTCGGAAGGCCGCGGCCGACTCCTCGGCCAGGGCGATAAGCCGCTCGCTCCGGGCCTTCTTGACCCCTTCCGGAACCTGGTCGGGAAAGCGGGCGGCCAGGGTCCCGGGGCGGGGCGAATACCGAAAGACGTGCAGGCCGGCGAACCCCAGCTCCGCGCACAGCCGGTAAGTAGCCTCAAAGTCGGCCTCCGACTCGCCCGGAAAACCCACGATGACGTCGGCGGCCACGGACGCCCCCGGCACCCGGGACCGGATGGCATCCACCAGTTCCCGGTACTGCCGGACCGTATACCGCCGCCGCATCCGGGCCAGCACCCCGTCGCTGCCGCTCTGGAGGGGCAGGTGGAAGTGGCGGCAGAGCCGGTCGTTGGGGAAAAGGTCGAGCAGGCGCAGGTCGAAGTCGGCCGGGTCGATGGAAGAGAAACGTATCCGGCGGATGGGGGTATCCGCCAGGAGGGTGCAGACCAGCTCATAAAAGTGGGGCCGACCATCCCACTCCAGGCCGTAAGCCCCGATGCAGACGCCCGTCAGGACCACCTCTTCGAAGCCTTCGGCGGCGAACCGCCGGGCCTTTTCCACCAGCTCGGGCAGGGGAACAGACCGGTGCCGGCCGCGGGCCCGGGGGACGATGCAGAAGGCGCAAACATAATTACACCCGTCTTGAATCTTTAAAAGGGCCCGGGCCCGCCCCGGCCGGTCCACCCAGGTGTACGCCCCCACGGCCAGGTCCCCCAGGCGGCTGGGAATTGGCCCGAACCGCTGTGTCCATTCCCCCAGGACGATGTCGGGGAGCCGGTCCTTCTCCCGGTTGGGCACCACCAGGTCCACCTCGGGCATATTCAGAAGCTCTCCGGGCGCGACCTGGGCGTAGCAGCCGGTGGCCACCACGATGGCCCCCGGATTGGACCGTTTTAGTTGCCGAATGAGGTGGCGGGCCTTCCGGTCGGCGATGTGGGTAACGGTGCAGGTGTTGACCACGTAAATATCGGCCCCATCCTCCGGCTCCACCGACACCAGGCCGGCGGCCGCCAGCCGCCGCTCCAGTTCGTCGGATTCGGCCTGGTTAAGGCGGCAGCCCAGGGTGGCCACCGCAAAACGGGGGGCCTGCTGGGAATTCGAACCGAACTCAACCATCCCTTAACCAGAGGGCCGGCCGAACCAGCCTAAACGGCGGGACGGGGGGCTTGGCGGGCGGCGGGCGATCCGGCGGTTTGCTGGCCCGGGGGCCACAGGCCGAGGCGCATCAGCCGACGCCGTTCCTCCAGCTTTTTACGCTTCTTGCGGTGCTTGCGGAGCACCTTCCGGTAGCGCTCGCTCATGCCCATAGGCCGCTCACCGAAAAGAATATTAATTGCGCCGGCCGCCGGGAGTCAAACGGGCCGGCGGGCATCCCCCCAGCGGACCGAAAGACAGCCCCGGCCGAATCAAGTAGTATTAGTACGGTAAATTTCTGAGAAGTCGAGTCCCAGAGGAGGTGTCGATGGACGTCTTTGAAAAGTGCCGGCAGTTCGGCCGGGCCAGCACCATTCAGCTGGCCCAGGCCCAACAGATGTATCCTTACTTTATTCCCTTGCAGTCCCAGGCCGGCCCCGAGGTGGTCATCAACGGCCGCAAAATGCTTATGTTCGGGTCTAACAACTACCTGGGCCTTACCCAGCACCCGGAGGTGGTCGAGGCGGCCATTAAGGCCGTCGAAAAGTACGGCACCAGCTGCACCGGCTCCCGCCTCCTCAACGGTACCCTGGACCTGCACGAGGAGTTCGAGGCCGAGCTGGCCCGCTGGCTCGGCAAGGAGGCAGCCCTGGTTTTCACCACCGGCTTCCAGACCAACCTGGGGGCCATTTCCGCCCTGGTCGGCCGCCGGGATGTGGCCCTCATCGACCGGGCGGACCACGCCTCCATCGTCGACGCCACCCGCCTTTCCTTCGGGCAGACGGTCCGCTTCAGGCACAACGACATGGCCGACCTGGAGCGGCTTCTGGAACAGTATTCCCAAGACCACGGCGTCCTTATTATCGTGGACGGCGTCTTCAGCATGGAGGGGGACCTGGCCGACCTGCCCCACATCGTCGAACTGAAACAGCGTTACGGGGCCCGGCTTTTCCTTGACGACGCCCACGGCCTGGGCGCCCTCGGCCCCACCGGCCGGGGCACCGCCGAATACTTCGGCCTGCTCGATGAGGTGGACATCATCATGGGCACGTTCTCTAAGTCCTTTGCCTCGACCGGCGGGTTTGTGGCGGGCCCGGCCGACGTTATCTGGTACATCAAACACACCGCCCGCTCCTTCCTTTTCAGCGCCAGTATTCCCCCGGCCTCGGCCGCGGCGGCCTTTGCGGCCCTCCGTATCATCCAGCGGGAACCGGAGCGGCTCCGGCGGCTGCAGCATAACGCCCGCGTCCTTAAAGAGGGCTTCGAGCGGCTGGGCCTTAACACCGGCCGGAGCCAGAGCCCCATTGTCCCCATTATCATTGGGGACGAGCTTAAAGTCGGCCGCTTCTGGAAGGGCCTTTTCGACCGGGGCATCTACGTAAATGCGGCCGTCGCCCCGGCCGTCGCCCCCGGCACTGAGCTTATCCGAACCAGCTGCATTGCCACCCACACCGACGAACACCTCGAGCGGATGCTCGCCGCCGTGGCCGAGACCGCCCGGGAAGTGGGCCTCCTCCAGGATTAGGCCGTGGGCGGCTCACCGGTCTGCGTCGTAACCGGGGCGACCGGCTTCATCGGCAGCCACCTGGTGGAGGCCCTCGTCCGCCGGGGCTGGCGGGTTCGCTGCCCCGTCCGCAACCCGGCCCGAGCCTACTGGCTTAGGGGCCTGCCGGTGGAGCTGGTGACGGCCGACCTTACCGTGCCGGAGAGCCTAGATGGGGTCTTCTCGGGGGCCGAAGTGGTCTTTCACCTGGCCGGCCTTACCCGGGCCCTCCATCCGCGTCAGTTTTTCGAGGTTAACGTGACCGGAACGGCCAACCTGCTCCGGGCCCTGGGCCGGGCCGACGGCTCCTGCCGCAAGCTCATCTTTTTATCCAGTCTGGCGGCCGCTGGACCCTCCCGCCCCGGGGCGCCCCGGACCGAGGCCGAGCCCCCAAATCCCGTAAGCGTTTACGGCAAGAGTAAGCGGCTGGCCGAGGAGCAGGTTATGGGAAAGTCGCCGGTGGGGTGGGTCATCCTGCGGCCCCCCATCGTTTACGGCCCCCGGGACGGGGAGGGGCTCCTTTACTTCCGGGTGGTGAAGCTGGGGGTGCGGCCGGTGCTGTGTACCGAGCGGCATTTTAGCCTTATCTACGTCGCCGACCTGGTTCGGGGGATCCTACTGGCGGCCGAGTCGCCCCGGGCCGCCGGCATTTATCACATCGCCGACCCGGCCCCTTACTCCTTCAGGGCCCTGGCGGCGGGCATTGGGGAGGTTATGGGGCGCCCCGGCCCCACCCTTCCGGCCCCGGGCTGGGCCTTCCGGTTGGCCGGGCGCCTGGCTGACCTGGTGGCCCGGGCCCGGCACCGGCCCACGGCCTTTAGCTACGATAAAGCCGTGGAGATGACCGCGGGCGACTGGGTTTGCGACCCCACCCGGATTGAGGCCGAACTGGGCTTTCGGACCGAGGTTAGCCTGGACCAGGGCCTTAAGTTAACCTACGACTGGTACCGGTCGGTGGGCTGGCTCTGACGGCTACTTCGGGGTGGGAAGGTAGTGGCCCCGGGGCCGGTGGCCCAGCAGGTAGGCGGTGGAAGTGCGCAGGCCGGCGAGCCCGGTGAGAATCGGGATGTAAAAGGGAAAAACCAGCCAGAAGAGGACCATATCCCGGAGGCCCCGCAGGCCGGGTTTGCCCGGCCCAACCCACTCCGGGACGGCCAGCAGCGACCAGTAAACGGCCAGCCCCAGGACGGTTACCCCGGTGAGGGCGATCCCCACCACCCAGTTCATCGTTTCGACGCTGTAGTGGGGGTAAAGGAGGGAGTCGACCAGCTTGGCGGCCGTAAAGCCGATGCCGGGGATCAGGGTGAGTAGGTCCCGCTCCAGGCCCGACCAGAGCTTGGCCAGCAAAAGGGGAATGTGGCCGATGCGGGCTGCCTCGACGAACTCGTCCAGGGGCCCTTCCCGCCAGCGGGCGCTCTGCTTGAAGAGGGTCTGGAAGGAACGAAGGTAGGTGCGGATCCTGGCCCAGGTGGTAGAACGGTCGCCGATGGCCATCACCGGGTAGACCCACACCGGGACGGGAATTCCCACCACCCGGAACCGCTCCCCGTATTTGGCCTTAAGCCGGAACTCCACCCCGCTGTCTTGGCTGTGGGAATTGGTGGGCCAGAAATCCACGGTGGCGTAAAGGCCCAAGGTTCCGGCCGCGCCGGTAAAGGCGATTTCCGGCCGCCGAATCCAGCCCACCGTGTGGGCGGAGGTGGCCAGGGCGGCCAGCCGGCTGTGGAGGGGTGCTCGCCAGTAATCCAGGGTAAAGAGGACCACCGGTTGGTAAAGGTGAAACCGCCGGTCCGGGTCCTCCAGAAAGGTCACCACCAGGGCCGGCAAGAAGTTCGGGTGAAAGCGGGTATCCGAATCCAGGTCGACGATGAGTACCTGCCAGGGGTCTTCCCCCTGGGCCAGGGCCTCCCGGTAAAGCACCCGGCCTACCCAGTGCATGGCCGAGCTGGGACCGGGTAAAACGTCGGGCTCCTCGGGGTGGGCGACCTCCCGGATGGGGAGTCGGCCCGCAAATTCTGCCCGAAGCCGGGCGACCAGGGGCGGGGTGATGGGGTCGCTTTCCTCGGTGCAGTAGACAACCTCGACGTTGACCAACCGCCCGTCCGCAGCCTTCGGCCAATGGGAGTCGTAAATAGACTGGATGCTGGCCCGGAGCATCCCGTAGTTCGATTCCCGATAGGCCCGGACCAAAAAGATGATTTTAAGCCGACGCCACTCGGGGTGGGCGTAAAGCCGGCCGAGCCAGTCTTTCCGGCTGGACCGGATTATCCAGGGTCGGTTTATGAGGGCGCTTAGGCCGTAGTAAAAGACCTTGGCCACGAAGACAACGAAGCCGCAGGCCACCACCGTAAGGCCCACGCTGGGGTGAATAACGGAGAGCCAGACCGGGGCCGTAAGAATAACCCAGGCCATCAGGCCCGGGTAGGCCTCGTAAAAGCGCTGGCGCAGGCCCCCGGCAACTGGCAGGCCGACGGCCCGCAAAATGGCGGCCAGGCTTACCCCCATTGTAGCCGCTCCCCATTCGGTTGATTATAACAGGCCGGGCCCGCTAAGCCGGTCGGCGACCGGACAACTTGAGGCCCAAATCCAAGAGGCGGCAGGTCCGTTCGGCGGCGGCCTTTAGAAACTCAAAGGCCCGGGCCATCGCTTCGGCCTCGCCGACCGGTCCCGGCACGATGGGGACCACCGCCCCCACCCCCAGGGGGTAAAGCTGCTCGTAGCCGGGCCCGAGCCTGCCGGTGAGGATTACCAGGGGCCGGCCGTAGGCGCGGGCCCTTTCGGCCAGGCGGGCCGGGGTCTTCCCGAAGGCCGTCGACCGGTCGACGGCCCCTTCCCCGGTAAGCACCAGGTCGGCCCGGGCCAGGCGGGTGTCGATGCCCACCGCCTCAAAGACCACCTCGGCCCCCGGCCGGATTCGGACGTTGGGCAGGAGAAGGAGGCCCGCCCCAAGCCCACCGGCCGCCCCGGCCCCGGGCACCTGGGCCACATCCTTGCCCAGGTCCCGGCGGACCACCGCCGCAAAGTGCGCCAGGGCCTCGTCCAAAAGCCGGACCATCTGGGGGGTCGCGCCCTTTTGGGGGCCGTAAACGGCGGCCGCGCCCTCCGGCCCGCAGAGGGGGTTGGTCACGTCCGACGCCACGATAATTTCGGCCTCGGCCAGGCGGGGGTCTAAGCCCGAGGGGTCGATGCGGTCCAGGGCCAGCAGCCCCTGGCCCCCGGGCGGGATGGGCCGGCCCTCCCGGTCGAAAAGGCCCATCCCCAGGGCCTGGAGCATGCCGGCCCCGCCGTCGTTGGTGGCGCTGCCCCCGATCCCCACGATAATCCGCCGGAAGCCGGCATCTAGGGCGGCCCGAATAAGCAAGCCCGTGCCGTAGGTGGTGGTTACGAGCGGGTTTCGCTCCTCGGGCCGGAGGCGGGCCAGCCCCGAGGCCTGGGCCATCTCCACCACGGCCGTCCGGCCGTCGCCCAGGACGCCGATTTCGGCCTCGATGGGACGGCCCAGGGGGTCGACGGTCTTTACCCGAAGTTTACGGCCGCCGGTGGCCAGGACAAGGGCATCCACCGTCCCGTCGCCCCCGTCGGCCACGGGGGCCAGGTCCACTTCGGCCTCCGGCCAGGCGGCCCGGATCCCTTCAGCAATGCCCCGGGCCGCCTCCAGGGGGCTGAGGGAGCCTTTAAACGCCTGGGGCGCAACCAGTACCCTAATGGGACCCGGCCCGGCCACGGAGGCCCCGCCAGAGGAGGTGGAAGGCGGTCAGAACGGCCCGACGCCGGACCTCGGGCCGGCTCATGGGGACCACCAGCCGCTGGTAGACGGCCTCGCCCCCCACGGCGAGGCCCACGAAAGCGGCCCCCGGGGGTTCCCCCCACCCGCCCAGGGTCTCCTCCCCAACGGTGGCCAGGCCCACCTCGGCCCCGAACTCCGCCCGGGCGGCCGCCGCCAGTTTTAAGGCCAGATTGCCGGGGCCGTCCTCCCGGAAAACCTCAGGGTCGAAGCCGAGGCGGGTCAGCTCGGCCGGTCCGGCCAGCACCAGGGCCCCGGCGAAGGCCCCCTGAGCCTCGGCCGGCTCGGAGAGGGCGGCCGCCAGCAGGCCCCCGGTAAGCAGCTCGATGAGCCCCAGCCGCCAACCCAGCCTTCGGAGCAGGCCCAGGATGGTCCCTTCCAGGGTATCGTCGTCGGCCCCGTAGATATCCGGCCCCAGCAGGGCCCGGAGCTGGGCCTCTACGGGGTCGATGAGGGCCCGGGCGGCTTCGGGGCTTTCGGCCTTGGCCGTGATCCGGATGTGGATGCCGTCGGGCTTGGCGTAGGTCGCCACCGTGGGGTTGGTCGACCTGACCAGGGGCCTAATGACCTCTTCGACTGCGGACTCGCCCCGGCCGATTACTTTCAGGGTCCGGGAGAGGATAACGGCCCCGCCGGTGAGGCTTCGAAGCCGGGGCTTGACCTCATGCTCCCACATCCGGGTCAGCTCCCGGGGAACCCCCGGCATCGCGACGATGATGCGGCCGTCCTTCTCCACCCACCAGCCGGGGGCGGTTCCGATGGGGTTGGGGATGGGCCGGGCCGAGGGGATGAGCATCGCCTGGGTGAGGTTGCGGGGCGGCATCTCCAGACCCCGGGCCGCCCAGAAGGCCCGCTGGGCCGCCTCAAGCTCCGGGTCGACGTAAAGACTTTCGCCCAGCACCCGGGCGATGGCATCCCGGGTCAGGTCGTCCTCCGTCGGCCCCAGGCCCCCGCTCAGAATCACCAGGTCCGACCGACCGAGGGCCCGGGAGATGGCCTCGGTCAGCCGGTCCAGGTTGTCCCCCACGTGGGTGACCCAGTAAAGGTCGATGCCCAGCTCGGCCAGCTCCCGGGCCAGGTAGGCCGAGTTGGTGTCCACAATCTGCCCGAGGAGAAGTTCGGTTCCGACGGCGATGATTTCGGCCTTCACCAGGCGTCCCTCCGCCTGAGCCAGCTCTGCCAGGCCCGGCGGTGGCTCTCGAAGATGAGCATTTCCGGCGAAAGCTCCTCGGGGCGGACGAGCCGAACCGCTTCGGCGTCGTCGCCGGGCCTCAACTCGCCGCCCCAGGCCCGGGCCCGGAAGAAGATTACAACCCCGCTCCGGTCGCCGTCAAAGAAGGAGCAGACCTCCACGACGGGCCCCAGCTCCACCTCCAAGCCCGTCTCTTCCCGGGCCTCCCGCCGGGCAGCATCCTGGACGGTTTCGTCGGCATCCACATACCCGGCCGGGAAGGCCCAGCCGCCCCGCCCGGGCTCATACTTTCGGCGGACGAGGACGACCCCGTCGTCCAGCCCAATGATGCAGGCTGCGACCGGGACCGGATTTAAATAATGCACCCGGCCGCAGGCCGGGCAAACCGGCCGAAGCTTGCCCTCAACGGGCGCCGCGGCGAGGGGCGCCCCACACTGGCAGCAAAAACGGGGCCTCACCGGGCGTCAAACGAAAAAAGGCGCACCGCCGTCGCGGCACGCCCCTGGGGTCGGCGCCGAAACCTCGGGAACTACCGGCAGCGGCCCGAGTGGACCTTGCCCTGCTCCGTGGAGAAGGAGTGGCCGCAGGCGCAGGTGGAGACGGCGTTCGGGTTGTTGATGGTAAAGCCCGAACCCATCAGCCCGTCGATGTAGTCGATCTCGGCCCCCTTAAGGTACTGGGCGCTCAAGGGGTCGATGACCACCTTGATCCCGTCGGCCTCGACGACGTAGTCGTCCTCTTCGATGGTGTCGTCGAAGACCATCCCGTAGGAGAAGCCGGCGCAACCCCCACCGGTGATGAAAACCCGGAGGGCGTAGTCGGCCTTTGCCTCCTTCTCCATCAGGCTCTTAACCTTGTTAACGGCCTCCTTGGTCAGCGTTACCATCGCAGGACCCCTCCTTAGGCCTTTACGTTTTAGTAATGATTATAACACACTTCCGGCCGCAACGGCTCCCGCCGCCCGGAGCCGGGCCACCAGGGCCGGCAGAACCCCCAGCACGTAGTCGACGTCCGCCTCGGAGTTACCCGGGCCCAGCGTGAGCCGCAGGGTACCCCGGGTCCAGGCCGGCCCAAGCCCCATGGCGACCAGCACGTGGGAAGGCTCGGCCGAACCGGTGGTGCAGGCGCTGCCGCTGGAGGCGCAGACCCCGGCCAGGTCAAGGCCGGCCAGCAGCGACTCGGAATCGACCCCCTCAAAGGAGAAGTGGGCGTTGTTGGCCAGCCGCTCCGTCGGGTGGCCGTTAAGCCTAGAACCCGGCACCCGGGCGAGCACCCCTTCGATCAGGCGGTCCCGCAGGCGCCGGCAGTGGGCCACGTGGGCCGGCCGATTGGATTCGGCCAGCTCCAGGGCCACCGCCATCCCCACAATGCCGGGGACGTTTTCGGTCCCAGCCCGGCGATTCCGCTCCTGGTTGCCCCCGACGACGAGGGGGCTGAAGGGCGTTCCCCGCCGGATGTAAAGCAGTCCAACCCCCTTCGGGCCGAAGAACTTGTGGGCCGATAGGGAAAGCATATCTACCCCAAGGCGGCCCACATCCAGCTCCAGGAGGCCGGCCGCCTGGACGGCGTCGGTGTGGACCACCACCTCCGGCTTCACTCCCTTCACCGCCCGGACGACCTCGGCCACCGGCTGGACGGTTCCCACCTCGTTATTGGCGTACATGACGGAGACCAGGATGGTTCGGTCGTTAACTGCCCGGGCCACGTCGTCGGGGTCGACCCGGCCGTACCCGTCCACCGGCACGTAGGTGACCTGAAAGCCCTCCCGCTCCAGCTCCTGACAGGTATGGAGGACGGCGTGGTGCTCCACCGCCGAGGTGACGATGTGGTTGCCGCAGGGTCGGCAGGCCCGGGCCACCCCCCGGATGGCGGCGTTATCCGACTCGCTGCCGCCGCTGGTGAAAACGACCTCCGACGGCCGGCAACCGAGAACGGCGGCGATGCGAGCCCGGGCCTCTTCCAGGGCCCGCTGGGCCTCCTGGGCCAGGGCGTGGACCCCCGACGGGTTCCCGTATTTCTCCGTAAAATACGGGATCATGGCCTCGACGACCCTGGGGTCGACCGGGGTCGTGGCGGCGTGGTCCAAGTAGATGCGGCGGCTGGTCATATCGGCTCACCAATTCCCAGTATATGGCCGGGAAATGGCGGGGGTCAAACCGGCCGCCAGGGGCTAGTTCTGTTTTGATTCGCCGGCCCGGTGGGTGAGGGCCTGGAGCAGGTGCCGTTCGTGCCAGATGCTGCCGCAGCCCGAGTTGGCGGCCGAGCAAAGGTAGAAACCGCCGCCGATATTTTTAAGGGCCGGGCGTCCGCACCTGGGGCAGACAAACTCCGTCATCTTAGCTCCGAACGATTCGGGGTCTTCTGGGCCGAAATTCGCTCTCACCGATAAAATTATCGCGGTTTTTCGGCTCGGTCTGACAAGCAAAAACCGGCGGGCTCTAGTCCCCCCTCTAGAGTCCGCCGGCGCGAGCTGAGACCCTTCACCTCCTTTCTTAGGATTCGCTTCTGGCAAGCCACCCAGGTGGCTCCGAGCGGTCGGTTAGCAATCCCCCCTTTCCTGAGAATTTTGGGAGGGGAGCGCTCGGCTCCGCTCCTCCTACCTCGGCCCCATCATAAACCACCGCCGGCCGGCCCCCAGACCCCATTTTCCCCAGCTTTTTCAACACCGCCCAACCACTTCTCCACCTCCCCCACCGGGCCCGATTTGGATATAATGCCCGTCGAGGGGAGGATCATGCTGGCCGAGTGGGTCGAAATTCTGGGCATAGACCCCATCCGGCAGGGGTTGCAGATAGTCCCGGCCGAAAAGGCGGCCGGCCTATCGCCGGAACTGCCGGCCCTGATCACCGTCGGCCCGGAGGCCGACCTGGCAAAGGTCAGGGCCGGCCTTCTTGAGATTTACCCGCCCGACACCCCCCTAAAGCTTTTCTACCCCTCCCACCGCCAGCCCGTTACGGCCGCCCTTGGGGAGCTTGCCGAGGCCCGTTCCCGGCCGGCGGCCATCTTCGTCGACGTCCGGCCCCTGGAGGAGCTGCCCCGAACCTTCCAGGCCCTGGAGTACATCGTCGCCCGCCTCCGGGCCCCTGACGGCTGTCCCTGGGACCGCCAGCAGACTCACCAGAGCACCAAGCCCTTTCTCCTGGAGGAGGTCTACGAGGCCGTCGACGCCATCGACCGGGAGGACTGGGCCGACCTGCGGGAGGAGCTGGGTGACGTGCTTTTCCACGTCGTCTTTCAGGCCCAGCTTGCCCGGGAAGAAGGCCGCTTTAACCTGGGCGACGTCCTCGAAACGGTCAACACCAAGCTGGTCCGCCGCCACCCCCACGTCTTCGGGGAGGTCAAGGTCGCCTCCGTCGACGAAATCTGGGCCAACTGGGAGGAGCTTAAGCGCTCGGAGAAGGCCGAAGCCGAGACATCCCCCCTGGCCGGGGTGCCCAAGGCGATGCCGGCCCTGGGGTACGCCGCCCAGGTCCTCCACCGGGCCCGCCGCTTTGGAATTCCCCTGCCCGGGGCCGACCGATTTCTGGCCGTGGCCGCCGGCCGGCTGGCCGAACTCCGGGCCGGCCCGGCCGACCCCCTAAGAACCCTCGGCGAAGCCCTCCTGGCCCTGGCCCTTTACGGGGCGGCCCGGGAGCTGGACCCTGAGGATGCCCTCCGGCAGGCCAACCGCCGCCTGGCCGCCGCCGTGGAAGGGGCCGCGGCCGCCCGGTCGGCCCTGCAACTTACCGACCTCTTCGGCCCGGCCGAAACACCCTAGCCGATTTCCACCTCCACCCGGTTTCGGCCGCCCATCTTCGCCCGGTAGAGGGCCTCGTCCGCCCGCTTAATCAGGGACTGAACGGTGTCATCCCGGCGGAAGGAGGCGACCCCGTAGCTGGCGGTGATGGTGCCGAACTGGTCAAACCGGTGGTTTTCTAAAGTCTCTTTAAGGCGCCGGGCCAGAACCCAGGCCGCTTTGCGGTCGGTTTCGGGGGCGACAATAATAAACTCCTCCCCGCCCCACCGGCCGATTCGGTCGGTGCGGCGCAACTCCCGGGAGAGGAGTTGGGCCACCTCCTGGAGGGCCCGGTCCCCCACATCGTGGCCGAAGGTATCGTTGATCCGCTTCAGGTGGTCGAGGTCGACCATCACCACCGAAAGGGGCCGGCCGTAGCGGCGGGCCCGCTCGACCTCGTCCTGGAGAATTCGCTCGATGCCCCGGCGGTTAGGAAGGCCCGTCAGGTAATCGTTGAAAGCCAGGTAGGCCAGCTGGTCGGCCCGCATCCGGGCCTCCACGTAGTGTTCTTTAAACCTCGAAAAGAAATGGAGAACGACGATAATAATGGCATTCCAAGCGTAAAAAATGGCCAAAGTGGCCGCCAGCTTGGGCTCGCCCACCGGCAGGACCCGGCCGACCCCGATTACCACCAGGGCCAAGTAAAAGCCAACCAGGGCCCCGAGGGCGTAAGTGCCCGGCAAGGCCAGGAATATAAAAGTGTAAAGGACCGGCAGGGTCAGCGCCCGGACGAGGACGCCGCTCTCCACCTGCGCCGGCCCCAGGTCAAAGAGATAATAAAACCTTACCAAGAGCAGGCCGGCAACCGCGGTGAGGGTGGCGGCCTCAAAGGGCCAGAGCCTTACCCGGACCAGCTGAAGTAAAAGGCTTAATAAAGCGAAGCAGCCCGCCAGGACCAGCAAAAGGGGCTGAAACACCTGTTGGCCGAGGCCGATAATATCGTAAGCTACTACCAGGACCACTACCCCAACCCCAATGAAGGGCAGGGTTATCGAGTAAATCAGCCGCTTAAACTGGTCAAAATGCTCGTCGATAGCAGCCAAGGGCGGGGTGGGGCCAGGGCTCTCGCGGGGGCGGGCCAGGTCGAGCAGACCGGTCTCCACGTCGGACCTATCCAAGTTCAGCTCCTCCACCTCACGCTGGGTTTTGACCATCACGGCCCTCCGCTCCGCTCAGACCCGGCCGAGAATCGCCGGTAGGAAAGCGCCTACCACATAATAACTCATTACGCCGTTAAATGCCAGGCTGTCTACCCGGTCGAGTAAGCCCCCGTGTCCCGGGAAAAGCCGGCCGCTGTCTTTCACCCCCGCGCTCCGTTTAAGGGCCGACTCGAAGAGGTCCCCCACCTGACCGGCCAGGGCCAGGCCGAAACCGAGGGCGGCCGCCGGCCAGGGTCCGGGCAAACCCAGCAGGCCGGCCAGCCCCACCCCCACCGCCGGTCCGGCCGCCAGCCCCCCCACGAAGCCTTCGACGGTCTTGGCCGGGCTCACCGCCGGGGCCAGGGGACGCCGACCCCAGCGGCGGCCGACGAAAAAGGCGGCCGTATCCACCCCAAACGTTACCCCAAAGGTGAAAAGGGTCCATTCCAGGCCGCGGGGAAAGTCCCGCAAGGGGATGTAGTAGCTAAAAATCAGGCCGCAGTAAAGGCTCCCGCCCAGGGTGGCCGCCCAGTCGGCCAGGGCGCCCCGGGTCCTCCCCCACACCACCAAGAGGGCCCCTGCCAGCAGGGCCTCGGCCGCCAGCACCGGCCCGGTTAGCTCCGGCCGGCCCAGGCCCACAACGCCCACCACCCCCAGCCCCCCGGCCGTCCCCACCCAGACGAGCGGGGAAAGCCCGCCCAGCCGGGCCAGGCCGTAAAATTCCAGGTGGCCCGCCAGGGAAGCCAGGCCGACGAGCACGGTAAAATAGGGGGGGCCGAGCCAGAGGACAATGAGCAAAACCGGCAGGGCGGCCGCGGCCGTCAGGACCCGGGTGCGCAACATTGGCTGCGGCTAAGTTTTACCGATACCCGGATTATGGAGGCAGACCCGTGGCGACAATAACCTACGACGACTTTCTCAGGGTTGAAATCCGGGTGGGAAAGGTCGTTCGGGTGGAGGACCACCTGAAGGCCCGAAAGCCTGCCTACAAGGTCTGGGTGGATTTCGGGGAGCTTGGGGTTAAAAGCTCCAGCGCCCAACTTACCCGCCGGTATACTAAAGAGGACCTGCTCGGGCGCCAGGTGGTGGCTGTGGTTAACCTGGAGCCGAAGCGGGTGGCCGGCTTTGTTTCCGAGGTCCTCATTCTGGGCGCGGTGGCAAGCGACGAAGACGTGGTCCTCCTCCGCCCCGACTTTGAAGTCGCCCCCGGCACCCGGGTTCTTTAGTCAAACCCCGGCCCCCACCCGAAGCTCAAGGCCGAGGACCCCCGCCAGCTCCCCCAGCAGCCGCGCCGCCTCCCCGTTGCCCCCGAGGCCGAGTCCGGCCAGCTCGTCCAGCACCCCGAGGGCCGCCGGCGTATCCAGGTCGTCCGCGAGGGCCCCAAAGAAGCGGGCCCGAAAGGTTGCCGCCTCGGCCCAGCCGGGGTTGGCCGCAACGGGGGCCCGCCGCACCGCCGCCCGGAATTTCTCCAGCCGGGCGGCCGCCCCTTCTAGGTCGGCCTCCTGGTAGTCGAGGCCGGCCCGGTAGTGGGTGGCTATCAGATAAAGGCGAAGGGCGTCCGGGTCAAATTTTTGGCGCAGGTCCCGGACAAAGACCATATTCCCCAGGGACTTGCTCATCTTAACCCCGCCCAGGGAGACCAGGCCCACGTGGACCCAGAAGCGGGCAAAGGGTCGCTCCCCGGTGTAGGCTTCGCTCTGGGCCATTTCGTTCTCGTGGTGGGGGTAGATAAGGTCGGCCCCGCCCCCGTGGATATCCAGCTTCGGTCCCAAGTAGCGGATAGACATCGCCGTACACTCGATGTGCCAGCCGGGCCGGCCTGGTCCCCAGGGGCTTTCCCAGGCCGGTTCCCCCGGGGCCGAGCGGCGCCAGAGGGCAAAATCGAGGGGGTCTTCTTTGGTCGGGTCGTCCACATCGCTATCGTCCTGACGGGCGGCGACGGCCAGCATCTCCTCCCGGCTGAGGCGGCTCAATCGGCCGTAGTCGGCCACCGCCTTAACCCGAAAGTAGACCCCCCGGGGGATGATATACCCGTAGCCTTTCGCCAGCAGGCCCCGGGTGATTTCCTGGATCATCGGGATCTCCTGGGTGGGCCTGGGGTAGTGGTCGGCGGGGATAACCCGGAGGGCGGCCATATCTTCAAAAAAGACCCGGCAGCATTCTTCCCCCAGCTCCAGGTAGTCCCGGCCCAGCTGCCGGGCCCGGGCCAGGATCGATTCGTCGATGTCGGTGATGTTCTGAACATACCGGACCCGGTAGCCGTGGTGGCGCAGGAGCCGGTTTAAGACGTCGAAAACCACGTAGGTGCGGGCGTGGCCCAGGTGGGTGGTATCATACGGGGTGATGCCGCAAACGTACATGCGGACGGTGCCGTCGGGGCTAGAAAACTGCTCCTTAACGCGGGTCAGGGTGTTGTAAAGCCTCATTCCAGGCCCGTCTCCTCCGGACGCCGGCCGGCGCCCTCTTTAAATACTAGGGCCGGGCCGTCGGTCCGTCAAACCGCGGCCGTAAGCCCTCCCCCTCAGCCGTAGACCCCCCGGGTCTCCGCCGGCCGAACCCCGCGGACGGCTTCGACGGCCTGCCGGGCCCCGGCGTTGACGAACCCGATGTCGCTTCCGGCCGGGCAGAAGAGCCAGCCCTCCTGGAACCGCCGAATCACCTCCTGGGGCCCGGCGCAGTGGATTCCGGCGACCTTCCCCGCCGCCCGGGCCGCCTCCAGCACCTGCCGGCACGCCTCCACATGCTGGGGGTCCTTAACATCCAGGCCCGGCGGTAGGCCCATAGAGATGGCTAAGTCAGCCGGTCCGATGTAAAGGGCATCCACACCCTCCACCCGGGCGATGGCCTCGGCCTGCCGGACCGCGTCGATGTGCTCAACCTGGACGATGAGTACGACCTCCTCGTTGGCCCGCTCGTAGTAATCGGGGCCATAGAGGCGGGCCCGGTTGGGCCCGAAGCTCCGGTTGCCCAGGGGCGGGTAGCGGCAGGCCTGAACCGCCCGGCGGGCATCCTCCGGGGTGTTGACCAGGGGAACCAGCACCCCGTAGGCCCCGGCGTCCAGGACCCATTGAAAATATTCCGGCTGGTTCCACGGGAGCCGCACGAGGGGCACCGCCTCGGCACCGCCCAGGGCCTGCAGGCAAGCGACGACCCGGCCGACGTCGATCCCCATCCCGTGCTGCATGTCGATGAGCACCCAATCGAAGCCGGCGTGGGCCAGGCTCTCGACCACATACGGGTCGCCGGTGGAAACCCAGACCCCCAGGGTCGGTTTGCCTTCCCGCCAGAGCTGTTTGAGCCGGTTAGGTCGCATCGTCAGCCCTCCGCTGGGGTAACCTGCCCCTGAGTATAATTGACTTGGAGGGCCCATGTCCAAGGTCTTCTCCCTGGTATCCGACTTCCAGCCGACCGGCGACCAGCCCCAGGCCATCGAGGCCCTGGTGGAGGGGATCCGGCGGGGCTATAAGCATCAGACGCTTCTTGGGGTGACCGGCTCCGGGAAAACCTTCACCATGGCCAATGTCATCGCCCGGGTCGGCCGGCCCACCCTGGTCATCGCCCACAACAAGACTTTAGCCGCCCAGCTTTACGCGGAGTTTAAAGAGTTTTTCCCCCATAACGCCGTCGAATACTTCGTTTCGTATTACGACTACTACCAGCCCGAAGCCTATCTACCCGAAACGGATACATATATCGAAAAAGACGCCCAGATAAACGACGAAATCGACAAGCTCCGCCACGCCGCCACCCGGGCCGTCCTGGAGCGGGACGACGTCATCGTGGTGGCCTCGGTCTCGTGCATCTACGGCCTGGGCGACCCTGAGGAATATGAGTCCTTCGTGCTGTACCTTCGGGCCGGGGATGCCCGGACGCCCCAGCAGGTAGCCCGCCACTTGGTGGCGATGCAGTACGAACGCAACGACTTTGAGCCGGGCCGGGGCCGGTTTCGGCTGCGGGGCGACACCCTGGACGTTTGGCCGGCCTACCAGGAGACGGCCATCAGGATTGAGTTTGACTGGGATACGGTGGTGCGGATAACCGAAATCGACCCCCTGACCGGGGAGGTGCTGGTCCGCCACCACGAGCTTGCCATCTACCCGGCCAAGCACTTCGTGACCCGGGCCGAAAAGCTTGAGGCCGCCATCGCCTCCATTGAGGCGGAGCTGGCCGAACGGGTGAAAGAGCTGGAGGCCCAGGGCAAGTTTCTGGAGGCCGCCCGCCTTTTGGCCCGGACCAAGTATGACCTGGAGATGCTGCGGGAGGCCGGCTACTGCGCCGGCATTGAAAACTACTCCCGGCACCTCTCCGGCCGGCCGCCCGGAAGCCCCCCCTGGACCCTCCTGGACTACTTCCGCTACCGGCACGGGGATAACTTTCTGCTCTTTATCGACGAGTCCCACATAACCATTCCCCAGCTCAAGGGGATGTACCACGGGGAGATGAGCCGGAAGGATAACCTTATCGAGTACGGCTTCAGGCTCCCCTCGGCCCGGGACAACCGGCCCTTGAGCTTCGAGGAGTTTAACGAGCGGATCCCGCAGGTTATCTACGTTTCGGCCACCCCCGACGACTACGAGCTGGGGCTGAGCCGCCGCTACGGCCAGGTGGTGGAGCAGATCATTCGGCCGACGGGCCTCCTCGACCCCGAGGTGGAAGTTCGGCCCACCCGGGGGCAAATCGATGACCTGCTCTACGAGATCCGGGCGCGGGTGCGCCGGGGCGAACGGACCCTGGTGACCACCCTGACGAAGCGGATGGCCGAGGACCTGGCCGACTATCTTAAGGAGATGGGGATCAAAACCCATTACCTCCACTCGGACATCGAGACCATCGAGCGGGTGCAGATCTTAAGGGACCTGCGCCTTGGGGTTTACGACGTGGTGGTGGGCATCAACCTGCTCCGGGAGGGCCTTGACCTGCCCGAGGTGAGCCTGGTGGCCATCCTCGACGCCGACAAGGAAGGCTATTTAAGGTCCTACCCGGCCCTCATCCAGATCATGGGCCGGGCCGCCCGGCATTCGGAAGGCAAGGTTATAATGTACGCCGACACCATCACCGAATCGATGCGGAAGGCCATCGAGGAGACCGAACGCCGGCGGCGGATTCAGCTCGAATACAACCGCCGCCACGGCATCACCCCCCAGGGCATCCGGAAGGCCGTCCGGGACCTGACCGACCGGCTCCGGCTGGTGGCCGAGACCGGGCCCGAATACCACGTGCGGGAACGGGTGCCCAAAGACGAGCTTTACCGGATGATCAAGGAGCTTGAGGCCGAGATGAAGGCGGCGGCCAAGGCCCTGGAATTCGAACGGGCCGCCCTGATCCGGGACCAGCTCGTCGAGCTGAGGGGATTGCTGGCCGAAGAAGAGGCGGACGGCCGAATTCTCGCCCGGCGGAATTCGCCTGGCCGCCGGGTTGCATCCGGCGAACCGTAGTTTGCTATAATAGCCGGAAAGGAGAACTGTCAGCGGTGGCCGACCGGCGCCTCGGAATTGCCGAACGAGTGTTAGAAAACGTTAGAAAAGTTATTATCGGTAAAGACCAGGAAGTCGAGCTGGCCATTATCGCCCTGATGTGTCAGGGTCACCTCCTCATCGAGGACGTGCCCGGGGTTGGCAAGACGGTCTTGGCCAAGGCCATCGCCAAGTCTTTAGGCTGTAGCTTCCGCCGAATCCAGTTCACCCCGGACTTACTTCCTTCGGATATAACCGGGGTTTCGGTTTACAACCAGAAGACCGGGCAGTTTGAGTTCCGGCCGGGCCCGGTAATGGCCCAGATCGTCTTGGCCGATGAGATCAACCGGGCCACCCCAAGGACCCAGGCGGCCCTCCTCGAGTGCATGGAGGAGCGGCAGGTAACCGTGGACGGCCGGACCTACCCCATGCCCCAGCCCTTCCTGGTTATGGCCACCCAGAACCCCATCGAGTATGAGGGCACCTTCCCCCTCCCCGAGGCCCAGCTCGACCGCTTTTTAATGCGGATTTCCCTGGGCTACCCCAGCCGCGCCGACGAGATCAAAATCCTCGACCGCCAGCAGCATGTCCACCCCATCGACGAGATCGGGCAGGTGGTGGATACCGACGAGCTTTTGGAGCTCCAGGAGCGGGTAAAAGACGTCTACGTGGACCCCCTCATCAAGCAGTACATCGTCGCCCTGGTCGAGGCGACCCGGAAACACCCCGACGTTTACCTGGGGGCTTCGCCCCGGGGCTCCCTGGGGCTGCAACGGACCAGCCAGGCCCTGGCCCTCCTGCGGGGCCGGGATTACGTTTTGCCCGACGACGTCAAACTGCTGGCCGTGCCCGTCCTGGGCCACCGGATCATCGTCAACCCGTCGGCCCGGGTAAAGAACGTGACAGCCCGGACCATTCTTAAGGAGATATTAGAGTCGGTTCCCGTTCCCGGCGCCCGGGTGGGTCGGTAGGCTTATTTAACCCGAACCGTGCGTAGCTGGACCGTCGTCACCCTGCTGGTCGTCGCCGTTCTGGCCGCCCTGGCCTTGAACTACGTTTTGCTCTACCGGGTGGCCTACGTGCTGGCCTTCGTCCTGGTGGTCGGCTACGTCTGGTCCTGGGCGAATATTCGGTGGCTGGAGGTGGAGCGGACGACCAGCACCACCCGGGCCCAGGTGGGCGAAAGGCTGGTCGAGCGGCTCACCGTCCGCAACACCGGACCCCTCCCCAAGCCGTGGGTGGAGGTGCACGACCTTTCGGACCTGCCGGACCACCAGCTGAGCCAAGCCTTCGGCCTCCGCTCCGGGGGCCACCGCGCCTGGCGGGCCGAAACGGTCTGCCGGCAGCGGGGGAGGTTCGGCCTTGGGCCCATCGTCGTCCGGACCAGTGACCCCTTCGGCCTTTTCCCCCGGGAGGTAACCCTGGGCGAGCCCCAGACCCTCATCGTGTACCCCCGGGTCGTTCAGCTCCGGGAATTCGAGCTTCCAGGCGGGGAACTCTCTGGGGAGGTCCGGACCCGCCGCCGCACCCACCAGGTGACCCCGGTGGCCGCTGGCGTCCGGGATTACCAGCCGGGGGACAGCTACAACCGAATTCACTGGCCCACCACCGCCCGCCTCGGCCGGCTGGCGGTCAAGGAGTTCGAGCTGGACCCCCTGAGCGACGTCTGGGTTCTGCTGGATTTACAGGCGGCCGTCCAGGCGGGGCTGGGGCCCGAATCCACCGAGGAATACGGGGTGACCCTGGCCGGGTCGGTGGCCAAGGCCCTCCTCGACCGCAACTGGTCGGTGGGCCTCATCGCTTTCGGTCAGACCCACGAGGTCGTCCCTACCGACCGGGGCGTTCGCCAGCTCCTTAAGATCCTGGAAACCCTGGCCGTCGTTCGGGCGCTGGGGCGGGTTCCCCTCACCGAGCAGATCCTGACCGAGTCGGCCCGATTCGGCCGGAACACCACCCTGGTGGTTATCACCCCTTCGGGAAGCGACGCCTGGGTAGAGAGCCTCGGCCTCCAGGTGCGGCGGGGGGTTCGGCCGGTGGTCGTGCTCCTGGACGCCGCCAGTTTTGGGGGTTACCACAGCCCCCTCATGCCTCTGGGCGCCCTGACCGCCGCCGGAATCCCGGCCTTTATCGTCCGCCGGGGCCAGCCTTTAGACCTCGCCTTCGCCGCCCGGGCCGCGGGTTGACGGCCGGCGGCGGGTCCCCTAAACTCCAATCGCAAGGGGTTGACCGGTGCGGGCCTTTTTACTGCGCCGACTGATCAGGACCGTCGTGGTCCTCTGGGGCATCTCGACCATCGTCTTTGTCGTGATGCGCCTTTCGGGCGACCCCGTCGTCTTGATTCTGCCCCCGGATGCCCCCACGGCCGAGGTCTTCCGGGTCCGGCGGGAGATGGGCCTGGATGAGCCCCTCTGGTTCCAGTACCTGATATTTTTACGCAGCGCCGTTCAGGGCGATTTTGGCCGGTCGATTCACTTCCGCCAGCCCGCCCTGGCCGTTGCCCTGGAGCGGATCCCCGCCACCATCCAGCTGGCGGTGACGGCCTTCGCCCTGGCCGTTGTTGTGGCCGTGCCGGTGGGCATCGTTGCGGCCGTCCGCCGCTTCAGCCTTTATGACCACCTGGGGATGTTTCTGGCCCTCCTGGGCCAGTCGGTGCCCACCTTCTTTCTGGGCATCCTGCTTTTGCTCATCTTCGCCGTCTGGTTTCCCCTTCTGCCCATCGGGGGCACCGGGACCCCGGCCCACCTGGTGATGCCGGCGGTAACCCTTGGGGCCTTCGCCATGGCCTCCATCGCCCGGCTTACCCGGTCGGCCATGCTGGAAGTGCTCTCCCAGGACTATATCCGGACGGCCCGGGCCAAGGGCCTTAAAGAGAGTACGGTTATCCTCCGCCACGGTTTCCGCAACGCCCTCATCCCCGTGGTCACCATTATGGGCCTCCAGTTCGGCACCCTGCTGGGCGGGGCGGTGGTCACCGAAACCATCTTCGCCTGGCCGGGGATCGGCCGCCTGGCCATCCAATCCATCTTCAATCGGGATTACCCGGTGGTTCAGGCCACGGTCTTTCTGGCCGCCGTCGCCTTTGTGGCGGTTAATTTTGTCGTCGACCTTTTCTACGCCGTCCTAGACCCCAGAATCCGCTACGAATAGCCGCCGATGCAGGCCCGACCTGCCGTGCCCACCGAGCTGGTTCTGCCCCGGCGGCCCGCCCGGCGCCGGGCGGGCCGGATTCCCCTACCGGTGGCTTTCTTCGTCTGCTTTTTGGCGGCCCTCATCCTTTCGGCCGTCTTCGCCGATTACCTGGCCCCGGCCGACCCCTACCGCCAGAGCCTGCGGGGCCGGCTGGACCCCCCCGTCTGGCTTGGGGGAACCACCGGGGCCCTGCTGGGCACCGACCAGCTCGGCCGGGATATCCTCTCCCGAATCCTTTTCGGGTCGCGGGTTTCCCTGCTGGTGGGCTTTACGGCGGTGATAATCGGGGGCCTGCTGGGCAGTCTGCTCGGCCTGGTAGCGGGTTACGCCGGCCGGGTCGCCGACGAAATTATAATGACCGTTGCCGACATCCAGCTAGCGTTTCCCCTGGTGCTGCTGGCCATCGCCATTGTGGCGGTGCTGGGCCCGAGCCTGCAGAATCTTATCCTGGTGGTGGGCATCAGCGGCTGGGTCACCTACGCCCGGATCGCCCGGGCCCAGGTGCTCAGCCTCAAGCAGAAGGAGTTCATCGAGGCGGTCCGGGCCCTGGGGGGAAGCGACCTGAGAATCCTTTTCCGGCACCTTCTGCCCAACACCCTTTCGCCCCTGATTGTGGTGGCCACCCTGGACCTGGCCCGAACGGTCGTCCTCGAATCGACCCTTTCTTTTCTCGGTTTGGGGGTCCAGCCGCCCACCCCATCTTGGGGCCAGATGATCGGGGAGGGCCGGGAGTATCTTATCATCGGCCGGTGGTGGGTTTCGGTCTTCCCGGGAATCGTGCTGATGCTGACCACCATGGCCGTTAACCGAATCGGCGACTGGGTTCGGGACGTCCTAGACCCTACCCTTCGGAACGTCTGAATATGGACCGGGTCAACCTCCCCTTCACCGGAATCCCGACCTTCCTGCGGGCGCCCCTGGTCACGGACCTGCACCGGGTCGAGGCGGACGCGGCCGTGCTGGGCGCCCCCTACGATGAGGGCTCACCCTGGAAGCCGGGTGCCCGCTTCGGACCCCGGGCGATTCGGGAGCA
>DAOUCL010000122.1:0-3709 GCA_034432015.1 Dehalococcoidia bacterium | reverse complement strand
CCAGGAGGGCGTGAATGCGGGCCGCCCGGTAGGGGTCAGGCCAGTCGGCCCCGAGGTATTGGCCGGTCCCGGCCAGAACGGGGTACTCGTTGGCGCTAAAGACGAAGCCGGCGGCCGGGTTTAAGAGCCGGGGAAGGCGGTCCGGGTCCACCCAGCGGTCCCAGGCGGCCTCGGGGTCCCAGGCGGGGGCCGGAACCGCGCCCCCCAGGCCCTTGCGGGCCGGAATCTGGCCGCCCATCAGGTAGCCGATGTTGCCGGCGGCGTCGGCGACGACGAAGTTGAGGGCCGGGAGGGTCCAGGCCCCGACGACGGCCACCAGGTCGGCGCAGCTTTGGGCCACCAGGAGCCGGTAAAGGAGGCCGCCGTCGACCGGGGCCCGGAGGGCCGAGGTGGCCAGGCTCAGCCAAAGGCGGCCGTCGCCTTCGGCCACCACCGGCCCCCGCCGGGTCTCCCAGCAGACCTCCCGCCGGCGGCCCCCCCCGGCCCCGAGCGCCTCGACCCGGGCGCTTACCGGCTCCCAACCTTCGGCCGTCCGGGCCAGCAGCCGTCCGTCCGGCCCCGGCCTGACCTGCTCGACGAAGAGGTCCTGGGTGTCGGCGAAGGCCACGGTGACCCCCCAGGCGCAGCGGCGGTTCCGGCCGATGACGACCCCGAAGAGGCCGGGGATGGTGGCCCCGGCGGCCCAAAGCCCTGGGGCCCGCAGCCGGGCCAGGTACCAGAGGCAGGGAATCTGGGGCCGAAGGTGGGGGTCGGCGGCGAGGAGGGGCCTTCCGGAGGCGGACCGGCCGCCCGAAACGGCCCAAGCGTTGCTGGCCCCGCCCACGGGCAAGAGGGCCCCGAGGGCAGCGTAGGCCGTCAGGAGCCCCCGGCGAACCTCCGCCGGGTCGGGGCCCCGACCGGGGGCATAGGGGTAGGCCTCCGGGGGCGTAAAGGGCTCCAACTCCGGCGGCCGGATCGGCCCCAGCCGCCGGGCCAGCTCAAGGCGGGCAAGCTCGGTTTGCCAGTTGACGCCGAGGGTCCAGCCGATTAACCTGCCGACGGCGAGGCAGTCGATGGGGTGCCAGGGGGCCGGCTCGTGGTTAAGTAGCCGAAATTCCGGGACGGCGGCCGGGCCGCCCTCGCCCAACCGGGCGTTTACACCCGCGGCGTAGGCCCGCAGCAACCGGGCGGCATCGGCCGACTGGGCCTCCCAGTCGGTCCGGGCCCGTCGGACGAAGCCCAGGCGGCGCAGAAAACGGTCGGCCTCGAGGGCCGGCAGGCCGAGGAGCTCGGTCAGGCGGCCGGCGGCGGCCAACCGCTGGAACTCCAGCTGGAAGAGGCGGTCCCGGGCGTGGGCATAGCCGAGGCCGAAGGCCAGGCCCTCGGGGTCGAGGGCGGCGATTTCAGGTATCCCGTAAGGGTCGAAGGCAAGCTCGACTTCGGCCATCGCCGTCCGACGGTTGATTATAAGGGGGCCCTGGCTGGCCGGTGGGGACCCCCTTGACGGACCGGCCGGCATTCGCGATACGGGAAGGGTTCCGGCGAGGGTCGTTTGGGCGCATCCCGCCGGACCCTGGGTAAGCCGGGACTAAGCCGGCCCGTCGCAAGGGTGCCTGGGGGGCTTGACGGCCGTCCCAAGTTATGTCTATAATCGGGGTAGGAAGCAACCCTAGTTGCTTCCGCCGATTCGGCACCTGGGTGTCGGCGGTTTGTGGGTGGTTGGGGGGAAATTTAAAACAAAGGAGGTGTCGGGTAGATGGCTGAGGTTGAGCGCCAGGAGATGACGGTGCGCGAAGCCGGCAAGAAGGGCGGTCGGATCGTCAAAGAGAAGTACGGCGTCGCCTTCTTCTCCGAGATCGGCAAGAAGGGCGGCCGGACCGTTGCCGAGACCCGCGGGCCCGACTTTTACAGCCGCATTGGCAAGCAGGGCGGCGAGACGGTAAAGGCCCGGTACGGCCCTGAATACTATGCTACCATCGGCCGTAAGGGCGGCTTCACCGTCAAGGAGCGGCACGGCCCCGAGTATTACAGCCAGATCGGCAAAAAGGGCGGCGAAGCCCTCAAGCGGCCCCGCAAGAAGGCCGAAACCGAACAGTAACCGACCCTGAACCCCCACTTTCGCGCCAGCCCAGGCCCCGGCAGCGGCTGGCCCGGTCCCCAGGCTTATGCGACCGGTATGAGCCTGGGGACCGGCATTTTTAGGCCCGCAGCCTGGCCCCCACCTCCGCCTCCAGCCGCCGGACCAGACCCGCCACCAGCTCCTTGACTTCCGCCTCGGTCAGGGTCCGGTCCGGGGCCCGGAAAACGAGCCTCAGGCCCACCGATTTCTCCCCCGGGCCCAGGGGCGGCCCGGTGTAGACGTCGAAGACGTCCACCCGCTCCAGGTAGGGGGTCTGCCGGACGATTTCCACCAGCCGGCCGGCCGGGACCGTCTCGGCAACGACTACCGCGATATCCTGCCCCACCGCCGGCTGCCGGGGCACCGGCCGGTAAGCCCGGCTGTTCCGGGGAAGCTCCCCCAGCCGTTCCAGGTCCAGCTCGAAGAGCTGGGGCCGCTCCCGTAGCTCGAAGACCTCCGCCAGCCGGGGGTGAAGCTCCCCCACAACCCCAACCCGCTCGGCACCCACCAGGCAGTGGGCCGTCTTGCCGGGGTGCAGGTCCGGGTCGGTCCCGGGCTCGAAGCGGGCCTCAAACCCGAGGCGCCAGAGGAGGGTCTCCACCACCCCCTTGGCGTCGTAAAAATCCAGCTCCCGCTCCGGCTGGTTCCAGACCCGGGGCCCGGCCGGTCCGGAGAGGACCCCCACCACCCGCTTGGGCTCCAGGGGCAGGTCGTCGGGCCGGGCCCAGTAGACCCGTCCGATTTCGAAGATTTTAACCGGGCCCGTCTCCCCCCGCCGCCGATTTGCGGCCAGGGTATTTACCAGGCTGGGACGGAGGCTGATGCGCAAGTATTCCTGCTCCGCCGACATGGGGTTCACCAGTCGGAGGGGGTCGGGGGCACCCCCTCGGTCGAACAGGTCAAGCAGGGCCTTGCTCACCAGGGAATAGGTAAGCACTTCCTGGAGGCCGCACCCGACCAGAATATCCCGAACGGCTTCCTCTAGTTCCCGGCGGGGGTCGAAGATGGGCTCGGGGAGGGGTCCGGCCGGCATGGCGGTGGGGATCTGGTCGTAGCCGATAATCCGGGCCAGCTCTTCGACGACATCCTCCCGGATATTTAAGTCGCTGCGCCAGAAGGGGGGCCGGACCCGGTAGACGCCGGGCTCAGGTTCTTCCACCCGGCAGCCTAAAAGGCCTAAGACCCGATGGACCTCCGGCCCCGGTATCTCGGTGCCCAGCAGGCGGCGGATCTGGGCGGCCGTCACCGTGATTTCGACCTCGGGTTTGCGGCCGGGGTAAAGGTCCACCATGCCCCTGGCCGCCTGGCCGCCGGCCAGCTCCAGGATGAGGGCAGTAGCCCGCCGGGCGGCCGGGGCGGTAAGCTCCGGCCGGATGGCCCGCTCGAAGCGGATAGAGGCTTCCGTCCGCAGGCCCAGGGCCTGGGCCGTCCGGCGGATGTTGGTTGGTTGGAAGTTGGCCGACTCTAAGACGATGGCGGTGGTGGCCTCGCTTACTTCCGAGTTGGCCCCGCCCATGATGCCGGCCAGGCCGATGGCCCGCTCGGCGTCGGCAATCACCAGGGCGTTGGGGGGCAGGGCCCGCTCCTGCCCGTCGAGGGTAACCAGCCGCT
>DAOUCL010000121.1:0-11782 GCA_034432015.1 Dehalococcoidia bacterium | reverse complement strand
CAAGGATCGTGTCGACGATGAGCTTGCGGTCGAGACCGTACATCAGGGCCTGCCGGACCCGTTTGTCCTGGAAAAGCGGCCGGGTATTGTTGAGGGCGATGAAGAAAACGTTCGGTTCCTCGGCAATAATGAAATCAAGGTTGGCGGCGCCCCGCAGCGCCTGCCGGTTCTGGGGCTCAACCATCGCCAGGTCGAGCTCCCCGGTCCGGAGCTGAGCCGTGACGACGTTAAGGTCGGGGATAACCTTGAACACGATGGCGTCCAGGTACGGCCGCCCCTCGAAGTAGTCCTCGTTGGCGACTACCGTGAAGTGGTCGCCGCGCACATTCTCCTTGAACCTGAAGGGGCCGGTTCCGACCGGATTGGCCACAAACTCGGGAATTTCATTGAGGTCCTTACCTTCCAAAAGGTGCTTGGGAGCAATGACAATGTTGTAGCCCAGCAGAATCGGCAGGGAGGCGATGGGCTCCCGAGAATTTATCCGCACCGTCAGGGTGTCGATAACGTCAACCCCGGTCACACCGGCCAGGTTCGAGCGAAAGAGGGCGTTCACCTTCGGGTTGATGATGTTCTCAGTGGTGAACTTGACATCCTCCGCCGTGAAGGGCCGACCGTCGTGCCAGCGGACGCCGCTCCGCAGCTTAAACGTCCAGCTCGTTCCGTCCGGTCCGATAGACCACTCGGTCGCCAGGTCCGGGACCAGCGAGTTGTCCTTCGGATTGAACTTGGTTAGGGTATTGAACATCGTCTTCATTACCAGGATGGTGGGAAGCTGGCCCGGCCAGGTGAACGGGTTTGGGGTCGCGTCCCCGAGCATGGCGATGCGCAGCGTACCACCCCGTTTCGGCTGGGCCGAATCGGAGGGCTGCGGACCAGGTGCCGCCGGCGCACAGCCGGAAAGAACCACCAGGGCTGCAAGCAACAGGGTTAACGTCCGCCTCATGCCTTCCTGTCCTCCTTACTCCTTCATGAACGGGTCCAGCGCGTCCCGTAAAGCGTCGCCGACGCTATTGTAGGCGAGCACCGTAAGCAAAATCAAAATCCCGGGGTAGACGGCCAGCTCCGGCCTGACCCAGAGAAAGTGCTGGGCCGAGGCCAGCATATTGCCCCAGGTCGGGGTCGGCGGCTGAATTCCCAGGCCCAGGTAGCTCAGGGCGGACTCGGTCAGGATCGCCTGGGCGGTACCGAGGGTGGTAGCCACAATTATGGCCGGCGCCGCCTGCGGCAGCACGTGCACGGCGAGAATCCGGGCATTCCCGGCCCCAAGGGCCCGGGCCGCCAGCACGAACTCCTGGGGCCGGGTCCGGAGAACCTCCCCCCGGACGACCCTCGCAACACCCATCCAGGAGGTGAGCCCGATAACGGCGATGAGGTTGATTATTCCGGGGCCAAACACCGCCAGTACCAGGAGAGCCAGAAAGAAGGTGGGCAGAATCATCATCCCGTCGGTCAACCGCATCAGGATGGCATCGGTCACCCCACCGAAATAGCCGCCCACCGCGCCGACGACGGTGCCAACCGCTACGGCGACCACCGCCGATAAAAGCCCGACAAGCAGGCTGACCCGGGCCCCGTAGATGAGCCTGGAAAAGACGTCGCGGCCGTTTTCGTCGGTCCCGAGCCAGTGCCCGGCCCCGGGCGGCGCCAGGCGCCGGGTCAGGTCCACCTCCTCCGGCGGGTATGGGGCGACCACCGGAGCGGCCGCTCCCAGGACGTGAACCAGGACCAGAAAGAGCAGGGCGACCACGGCCAGCCGGCTGCGGCGGAACCGCCGCCAGAAGGTCGCAACGGGCCCGGCGGCTTCAACCCGGGCCGGTAGGCTAACCGCAGTCTGGGCCATCAGTCAAACCGGATCCTCGGGTCGACGTACACGTAAAGCAGGTCCGTAAGCAGGTTGGTCGCAACGACGACGGCCGACATGAGCAGCGTTATCCCCATCACCAGCGGGTAGTCGCGGGTGAAAGCGGCATCGACCGCCAGCCGGCCCATGCCCGGCCAGGCGAAGACCGTTTCGGTTATGGCCGCGCCTCCGACCAGCCTTGGAACGAGAAGACCAGTCACCGTAATCACCGGTATCAGCGCATTTCGCAGCGCATGCCGGGTGAGGACCTGCCATTCGGAAAGGCCCTTTGCCCGGGCCGTTCGAATGTAGTCCTGACGAATGACTTCCAGCAGGGCCGACCGGGTGTAGCG
This sequence comes from Dehalococcoidia bacterium, assembly GCA_034432015.1. Taxonomy (GTDB): domain Bacteria; phylum Chloroflexota; class Dehalococcoidia; order JAUQQI01; family JAUQQI01; genus JAUQQI01. The sequence continues at coordinate 9,589 of DAOUCL010000121.1, read as the reverse complement.
GACAAGCTGGGCCAGCGGAAAGCTTGCGACCACCAGGCCGGGCAGTATCAGGTGGGCGAGCAGGTCACCGAGGCTGAAGGGGGCTCCGGCCGTGAGCATCCCGGCGGAAGGCAGCCAGTTAAGTTCCACCGAAAACAGGATGATCAGGATGATGCCCAGCCAGAAGACCGGTATTGACACCCCGATGAAAGCCCCGATGGTCGCAAGCCGGTCCAGCAGGCTGTAGGGTCGGGTGGCCGACAGGACCCCGATGGGAATGGCCAGCAGCAGGGAGAGGGATAATCCGGTGCCGGTAAGCAGCAGGGTGGCCGGAAGCCGCTCGAGGATGAGCTGCTCGACGGGCAGCTGATGCTGGTAAGACCGGCCCAGCTTGCCCTGAAGCAGGTTGCCGAGCCAGCGGCCGTACTGGACCGGCAGCGGGTCTTCCAGTCCCAGGTTGCGGGCCATCTCCTGGGCCAGCCTGGGGTCGATGTCCGGGTTGTTCAGAATGGCCGGGCCGCCCGGAGCGGCGTGGACCACGGCAAAAACCACCGCGCTCATGATAAACAGGAGCACAACCGCCTGGCCCAGCCGGGCGACGACGTAGCCGGTCACCTCAAGCGAGCTCCGCCAGCAGCCCTTCCACCTCGGTTATGGCCCGGCGCAGACAGTCGTTTACCCGGTTCCGTTCCCGGACCAGCCGGGTCATCAGGAACCGGTACTCGTCGCCGGCCGGGTCAAGTTCAGGGAGCTCCCGGGCCCGCCGGAGTCCGGGCAGCATCGGCAGCTGCAGGGCCGGGTCCTGGTCGAAATCGCCGGAAACCGTGTAAAGCACCGGATTAAGGATGCGGCTTAGCCCCATCAGTCCCCGGTTGAGCCGGTCGACCCGGCCGTCCCCTTCGCTTCCGGCCAGCTCCTGCCGGGCGGCCTCCAGCCGGGCCGCCAGCTCCCGGAACCTCCGGGCCCGGTCGAGGGCTACCGAAAGGTCCAGGTGCGCCCCGGCCCTTTCCTGAAGGTCCGACAGGACGCGGGCAAAGTCGTCGGCCACGGTGACGAACTCAAAGGGCAGAACCCGCGGAACGACCAGTTCGGCCGCCAGCCGCAGGTAAAGACGGGTGTCGTTGGCCAGCACCCCGACGTCGGCCTTATCCAGCGTATCTTCCGGGGTGTGCCACCACCAGCCGCCCCCGCTTCCCCCGACGGTTGCCCGGTCGGGATGGTCGGCCGGCAGCATCCGGAAGGCCCCCAGGGACGGAAGCCCGATGCCCCAGAACGACTGGTCGCCAGCCTTAAACGGCCGGCGGACATTGGCTTCCTGGCCGGTGACTTCCCTCACTGCCCGGGCAACAAGCTGTTCGACCTCGCCCATGTTATACCGGCAGTCCCAGACGGCCGCCCCACGAATTCCGGGCGAATCGATGTTCAAATATCCCAGGCAGTTGTACCGGAGGTCTTCCCAGTAGTGGTCGGCGTACCAGGTGGAACCGGAGTAGCGCCCGACCGAATGGCCCGGCCACCAGGCAAAGCGCACGCTCCGGCGGAGACCCGTGCGGTGCCGGGCCAGTACCCGGGCCATCTCCAGCAGGCAGACGTCTCCGGTGGCATTGTCGGTGACCCCTTCGTACCACGAGTCGATGTGGGCGCCGACCAGCAGGAACCGTTCGGGCTCCTCAACGCCGTCGATGTGCGCAACGAGCAGCGGGAGCCGTTTCCAGCCGGTCCAGGTTCGGGCCCTCACCCGAACCCTGACCGGCCCCCGCTGGATGAGCCCGCGCAGGTACTCGCCGTCACGCCGCTTTACCGACAGGGCCGGAATGCGCGGCAGCATCGATGCCGACTCCGGGGTTGGCGTTCCCCAGATCGGCGTGACGATCATTTCGTGGACCACATCCTCATCGGACGGCCACATGTGGACCTGGGCCAAGGCGCCCGCATCCTGCGCATTTTTCAGCGCGTCCGGCCCGCCGCCGGTGGTGAGCACCACCTTCCCCCGGACATTAACCTCACGGTAAGCGGACGCGACGTCGCCCCGCCCGAGGAGATGACCGGTTCGCTCATCCCGGGGTGCCGAGGCCACGAACACCAGCTCACCCTCAAGCCCTTCAGCCGGCGTGGAAGCCGAAAAGCTCCGGGTCCGGCAGGGGATCTGTCTTGATTCGGGTTCGAGAACCAGCAGCTCGGCCTCCAGTGGGTAGCTTATATAACTTTCAAATTCGAGAAGTTCGGTCCGGACCCCGTACCGCTCAAGGGCGCCGGCTAAATACTCGACGGCCCGCCGTTCCCCTTCGCCCCCGGAGAGTCGGTCGAGGCCGGCGAAAACTTCCAGGTGTCGCATCATCTCGTCGGGGGATACGTCGGACATAAGCCTTGCGGCCAGTTCAACCACCTTCACTACCTCCTTTCGGGCCCGGCGACTGCAGCCGGGGTAAGGAGCTGCTCCAGGATCGCCCCGAGGAGCGACCTTGCCAGGATAACGGGCCGGCCCGTCTCCTGGGCGACGACCTCCCGCATCGCATCGTCCATGCCAATACAGGTCATCCAGACCAGGTCCACCCCGGCCGTCGCAAGCTCCCGGGCCGCCGCCCGGGCCAGTTCGAGCCTCCCCGGGCCGGCGTAGGGAGATGCGGCGGTCACAACGGCCTCGATGCCCATGGCGGCATAGCGGGCCCGCTCCTTCTCCACCTGCCCCGCGGACGGCTTGATTATTCCGAGTCTCCGGCCGGCGGCCAGGGCCCCGATGACGGCCGGGAAGAGCCGGCCCGGATTGACGAGAAGGACCGGACTGCGAAGCCCGGCCCAGTCAGCACCGCAAAGGACGACAATGAGCTCAGCCCCCGCCGCCACAAGGTCGTCCACCGCCGCCTGCATCAGGGGCATCAGCTTCCGCTGCGAAAGCAGAACCTCCGTTCCGTCCCGGAGCCGGCTTACCAGGCCCACCTCGTCCGGGTCCGGCCTCAAGGCCGATATGGCCGTCCGGTCCAGGTCGTCCAGGGCTCCCTTCTCCAGCACTTCTACCGGACGGCGGAAAGCCGTCCGGAGCGCCGGTACCACGTCGTCCCGGGGTGCCTGTCCAATGGTCAGGGCGCCGATTCTGTACATGCCGACCCTCCGGTTCAAATTGTGACTACGATCTTGCCAAAGGATTCCCGGCTTTCAGCCCGCCGGTGGGCCGACGCGATATCCTCCAGGGGAAACACCGAGTCGATAACGGGCTCCAGCAGCCCCTCGGCCACCAGCTTCAGCACCCGCCGGAATTCCTGCCGGTTCCCCATCGGGGCGCCGCGGATGGACCGGTGCCGCTGGTAGAGCTCCCGGATGTCGAACACAGGCCGGTTGTCGACCGTCGCCCCGGACACCACCAGCCGACCACCCCGCGCCAGACTCCGGATGCTCTCGGGCCACGTGGAACCCAGGGTGTCGACGACGATGTCCACGCCCCTTCCGCCGGTCTGAGCCAGGACCCATTCCGAGAACGGGCCGGCGGTGTAGTCGACGGCGGCGACGGCCCCAAGTTCGGTGGCCCGTTGCCGCTTGGGCGCGGTGCTGGCGCCGGCGAAAACCCGGGCGCCGGCCCGGAGGGCGATCTGGAGGGCGGCCACACCGACGCCGCCCCCAACCGCCAGGACCAGGACGTCATCACCGGGTCTGACTTCCCCGGCAGTGACCACGGCCCGCCAGGCCGTGACAAAGGACGGCACGGCCGCCCCGCGGACGAAATCGATGCTTTCCGGCAGGGGCTCCAGATTATCGGCCGGGACGACTGCAAATTCGGCGAACCCGCCCTGGGTGTGCTCGCCCCAGATCCGGTACTCGTAGCACATGGTCTGCTCGCCCTGACGGCAGTACTCGCAGCGGCCGCACGATAGGGCGCTGTAAACCACTACCCGGTCGCCCGGGGCGAAGCCGGCCGCCCCGGGACCGAGGGCGACGACCTCGCCGGCGACGCTGTTGCCCGTGATGAGGGGATAGACCGGCTCCCGCCAGGGGAAGACCGGTCCGGGCGGACCGCTCCGGGCCCAGATGTCCATCCGGTTCAGGGCGCAGGCCCGGACCCGGATGAGGGCCTCACCCGGGCCCGGTTCGGGGATTGGCACCTCCCTGATTTCGATCACCTCCGGACCGCCGGGTCCGGGTATCACGGCGGCGCGCATTCCGGCCATGTCTTTTACTCCAGTTGCAGAACTGCCCGGTCCCCCACGGTTCTGAACGTGGCGCCGAAGGGGGCGGAGCGCTGGGCGAGCTTGCGGAAGACCGCGGCGGCCGCCTCGCCTTCGGCCAGCCTCGGGAAGCCGGCATCGTCCAGCCAGAGGGGGATAAGTTCAACCCGCAGGCGGTCGTCCATCCTCAGCCGGACGATGACCGACTCCGGCTCCATGAAGGAGCGGGCTCCGGCCCCCTCGAAAAAGAAGTTGCCCGGGCTGTAGAAGATGGGACGGCCCCGGTAAATCTCAACCGGGTGAAGGGAGTGGGAGTGGTGACCCCAGACCACGTCAGCCCCGGCGTCGACAAGGGCGTGGCCCAGGGGCCGCTGGTACTCGGCAAGGAGACCCTGGGACGGCGACAGCCAGTGCGACGGCACCCCCCAGTGAATGCCGACGACCACCAGGTCGGCCTCCTTTTTCAGGGCCGATATCTGTTCGCAGACCCGGTCCCGGTCAGCCGCGACCGGCCAGCTTCGCACCACCGGGACGGTACCAGGCTGCTCGACCATCAGGCTGGCGTCGACCTCGAAGGCAAACCCAACCCGCAGGGGGTTGACCCCAGGCTTGCCGGGCCCGGCATCGGACTCCATCGGCAGGGTGCAGGCAACACCAATGAAGGCCAGCCTGCGGCCCCTGACCTCGAATCGGGCCGGCTGCTGGGCTTCGGTCAGGTCCCGGCCCGCCCCGAACCGGACGACCCCCGCCCGGTCGCACGTTTCGAGGGTGTCGAACAGGGCCGGGTGGCCGTAGTCCATCATGTGGTTATTGGCCAGCGTCACGGCCTGCACGCCCAGCCAGCGGACCGCGTCGATAACCTCGGGGTCGGACCGCAGGTTTGCCCACTTCGGCACCCGGTAACCCCGCCGCGAAAGGGGCATTTCCAGGTTGGCGACCACCAGGTCTGCCGCCTGAAGCTCCCGGGTGGCGGCCCGGAAGCCGGGGTCATCCCGCCACGGCTGCCGGTCCAGGGGCGTCCTGACCATGAGGTCCCCGACGAGGTTAATCGTAACTTCGGCCGTCATAGCGGTTTGCTCTGCTCAGTCGGTGTATGTTCGGGGGTCTAGGGCATCCCGCAGACCATCCCCGACGAAGTTATACGCCAGCACCGTAAGAAAGATCAGCATGCCCGGGTAGACCGGCAGCAGCGGATTCTGGAAGAGATAGGCCTGGGAATTGCTGAGCATATTGCCCCAGCTGGCCTGCGGCGGTTGAATCCCCAGGCCCAGGTAGCTGAGGGCCGACTCGACGAGAATTGCGGTGGCAACGCCCAGCGTTGCCGAAACGATAATGGCCGGCACCGTATGGGGCATAATGTGGAAAAAAAGAATCCGCCGCCCCGTAGCCCCCAGCGCCCGGGCGGCCAGGACGAAATCGTACTCCCGGTAGCGCAGAACCTCCCCCCGAACGACCCGGGCCACTAGCATCCAGCTCGTGAGGCCGATGGTCAGCACGATGTTCTCCAGTCTTGACCCGAAGACGGCCACAACCACCAGCACCAGGAAAAAGTTGGGAATCGACATCATCCCGTCGGTGAACCGCATGAGAACGCTGTCAACAGCGCCCCCCAGGTAGCCGCTTATCCCACCCACCAGGGCCCCGATCACGACCGCAATCGCCATGGAAAGCAGTCCGACACTCAGGGTCGCCTGGGAGCCGATGATAAGCCTGGAGAGGACATCCCGACCGTTTTCGTCGGTCCCCAGCAGATGCTCGGCCGAGGGCCGGGCGTGGATGGAGGTGATGTCAACGGCGTTCGGGTCGTAGGGAGTGATGAACGGCGCCGCCAGCGCCACAACGTGGATCACCAGCAGAAAGACGGCTGAAAGAAGGGCAACCCGATTGGACCTGAACCGCCCCCAGGCCTCAGCCCAGAAGGACGGGGCCGGACGCCCGGCGGCAAGGCCGATGGTTTCAACCCGCGCCCCAGCCATATTAGCCCAGCCGGATCCTGGGGTCAAGGTAGGCGTAAGCGAGGTCGGTGAGCAGGCTGCTCAGGACCACCACCAGCGCCACGGTCAGCGTCACGCCCAGAACTACGGGGTAGTCCCGGGTCGAGGCGGCCTGGACCGCCAGCTGGCCCATGCCCGGCCAGGCAAAGACGGCCTCGGTTATCGCGGCCCCGCTCACCGCCCTGGGGATGTACACCCCGAGGACGCTGACCACCGGGATCAGGGCGTTTTTGAGGGCGTGCCCGGCAATCACCCGCATCTCGGCCAGGCCCTTGGCCCGGGCCGTGCGGATGTAGTCCTCGGCCAGGACAGTTATCATGGCCGAGCGGGTGTAGCGGGTGAAGGCCGCCAGGTTGAGCACCACCAGGACCATGGTCGGCAGCACCAGGTGGCGCAACCGGTCGGGCAGTGAGAAGGACGAGCCCGGGGTGAACATCCCACCGGCCGGCAGCAGCCGGAGCTGAACGGCGAAGACCAGGATCAAAACGATCCCGAGCCAGAAGACCGGCACCGCGGTGCCAACGAAGCTGAAGCCCGTCACCAGCCGGTCCAGTGCCGAGTTCCGACGCAGGGCGCTTATGACCCCGAGGGGCACGGCGACGGCAAAGGAGAGCAAAAGGGCCAGGCCCGACAGCATCAGGGTGTTAGGCAGCCGGCTGGCGATAAGGGCCGTTACCGGCTCGACGGTACTGTAGCTGACTCCCAGGTTGCCCCGTAAAACGTTCGAGAGCCAGCGCAGGTACTGCACCGGCAACGGGTCTTCGAGGCCCAGAGTCTGCCGCATCTGCTGGATCTGCTCCCGGCTCAGCTCGGGGTTCGAGAGGAGGGCAGGCCCCCCGGGCGCGGCATGAATGAGAAAGAAAGCGACGACCGTTACGATGAAAACCAGGACAGCCGCCTCCAGGATTCGGCGAACCAGGTAGGCAACCATCGTGCCGTCCGGCTACTCGACCCAGACCTCGTGCATCCAGGTCAGAGCATCCCGGTAGCCCATGAACCGGAAGCCGTGGGTACGTTTGTTGATGGCCTGGATCTCCTCGGGATAGTATAGATAAATCACGGGCAGGTCCCGGGCCAGAAGCTCCTGGAGCTGGTGGTAGAGGCTGACCCGCCGGGACCTGTCCGGCTCGCTGCGGGCCCGGACGATGAGGTCGTCGGCCTCCGGGTTGCTGTAGGCCCACCAGTTCGACGGCGACTGGCTGTGATAGTGGTTGTAAAGGTCGGGGTCCGGGGGCGTGATCCACCACTCCATGAGCAGGTCATACTGGAGGTCATGGTACTTCTGGAGGTGAACCGGCCACTCGACGATATCCAGGGTGACCTTGAACCCCAGCTTCTGATACTCCTGCTGGGCGTAGACAATGACCTGCTCCATGACCGGGTAGCCCTTGGGGCCGTTGAAGAGGAGCTCGAACTTTTCGCCCCGGTCGTTGGTCAGGATGCCGTCCGGTCCCTTCCGCCAGCCGGCCGCCTCCAGGAGCTGCTGGGCCCTGGCAGGGTTGTACTCGTACTTCTGAACGTTGGGATTGTAGAAGTCGCCGAGCAGCGGGTTAATCGGGCCGGTGGCGACTTTACCGTAGCCTCGCAGGAAGTTTTTAATAATCGCCTCCCGGTCGATGGCGTGGGCCAGGGCCTGGCGGACACGGACGTCCTTAAGCCTCGGCTGCCGGTGGTTGACGGCAAAAAAGTAATAGTTGACCTGGGGCGGCCGCCGGACTTCCAGGTGAGCCTGTCCCGAAACGGCGTCCACCTGGGGCGGCTCGATGACGGTAAAGTCGATGTCGCCCGCTATTACCTGGGCGAGCCGGGAATTGGCGTCGGGGATCACTTTGAAAATGATGCCGTCCAGGTAAGGCGAGCCCGCAAAGTACTCCCGGTTTGCCTCCGTCTCAAGGTAGCTGCCCTGAACAAGCTGCTTAAACTTGAAGGGCCCGGTTCCGATAGGTTTCTTGAGAAATTCGGTCGGCTGGTTAAGGTCCTGGCCCTCCAGGGCGTGGCGGGGGACGATGGGCATGTTATAGCCCAGGACGACGGGTAACGAGGCGTAGGGGAATCTGGTCACAAACCGGACGGTATAGTCGTCGATAACCTCAACCCCATCGATGGCCGCGGCGATGGCCCGGGATGAGGCATTCACCTTCGGGTTCATAATTGCGTCGAAGGTGAACTTGACGTCCCGGGCCGTGAAGGGCTGACCGTCGTGCCATTTGACTCCCCGCCTGAGCTTGAACGTGTACTCCGTAAGTTTGTCGTTAACCGTCCAGGATTCGGCCAGGTCCGGGACGACCTGGATGGAACCGTCCTTCAGCTCGTACTTGACCAGGCAGTTGTAAATGGTCTTGTTCACCAGGATGTCCACCAGAGCGCCCGGGGCCGTGACCGGATAGGCCGTTGGGTTGCCCGGCAGGGCCATCCGCCAGGTGCCGCCCCGTTTCGGCCCGGTTTCGGCGGGCGTTGTCGGCGCGGCCGGGGCACAGGCCGCGGCCAGGCCGGCTCCCGCCGAAAGGGCAGCCAGACCCAGAAACTCCCGACGGGAAAGCTGCAGACCGGCCCACTTTTTGTTGACCTTCACCTTGCCCTCCTGACTCCTGAAATTAATTACGGCCCCTTGCGGCGAAGATGCAGGGTGAGCTAAAAATTCTCGTACAGCCGATTATACCCATCCTTGCCGGAGGTGTCAACCGATGAGCCTGTCGCCGTTCTGGTTCTGGTCCGACCCGGCCGTCGAAGCCGGAGCCCAGGAGACCGTCTCGGTGGATACGGCCTGGGACCTGGTCATGCACTTTGCGACCCTTGTCCGGGAATCCGGGTCGGAGGATGAGCGCCGGGCCGCAGAATATATCGTCGGCAGGCTCGCCGACTGGGGGATTGAGCACCGCCTTCACGAACCGGTGCTGCTTATCAGCCTGCCACGCCGGGCGGCCCTGGAGGTCGGCCGTGGGCGGCGGCCCGTTCGGGCAAAGACAACCTCTTTTTCCCGCCCGACCAACGGCTGGTTTGAGGCCGAGGCCGTCTTCGTTCCTGCCCCGGAATCGGGGCCGCCCGGAAGCCCTTGGACGCCGGCCCTCGAGGAGGCGGTGGATGTTGCCGGCAAGGTGGCGGTCGTTCGCGGCCTGGCGAATCCCGGTCGGGTTGAAGACCTTACCCGGCTGGGGGCCGTCGGCGTGGTCTTCGTGAATCCGGGCGACCGCATCCATGAAATGATCGTCACCCCGGTCTGGGGTAGCCCCGACCTGGATTCCATCGAACGCAAGCCCCGGGTTCCGGTCCTTTCGGTCAACCGGGCCGATGGCGAGACCCTTATCGCCGAGGCGTCATCGGGACCGGTCCCGGTGCGGGTCTGGGCGGAGGTAGCCGAAGGCTGGCGGCCGATCCCGGTCATCGAGGCGGTCATCCCCGGCTCAGAGCGGCCGGAAGAGTTCCTGCTGGTCCACGGTCACCTGGACTCGTGGCATGTCG
>DAOUCL010000120.1:0-6230 GCA_034432015.1 Dehalococcoidia bacterium | reverse complement strand
AGCAGATGGCGGACCATCGGCCGGCCGGCAATGGGGGTTAAGACCTTCGGTGGGCCCAGGGCCAGGCGGGTGCCCTTGCCGGCGGCCAGAACCACGGCCCGGGAGACCCGGCCCACGGCCTTTAGCCCCCCGTTCCCCCTTCACCCACGGCGATGGCGTCCACTTCGATGAGGGCGCCACGCGGCAGGCCGGCCGCCTGCACGGTGGTGCGGGCCGGGGGCTCGGTGGGAAAGAATTCGGCGTAAACCTGATTCATCTTCGGGAAGTCGGCCAGGTCGGCCAGGAACACGGTCGTCCGAACGACGTCCTTAAGGCTGAGGCCGGCGGCCTCGAGGATTGCCCGAATATTAAGCAGGACCCGGCGGGTCTGCTCCTCGATGCCCCCGGCCGCCAGCTGGCCCGTGGTCGGGTCCAGGGGGATCTGGCCCGACACAAAGACCAGGTTTCCCACCTTGATGGCCTGGCTGTAGGGTCCGATGGCCTGGGGGGCACCGGCTGCGAAGATGACTTCCCGGGGCATAGGCTTCCGTCTCCTCCGTTGAAGGTCTGATGCTCGGCCGATTATAGCACGGCCAATAGGCCGGACCTGGCGGACGCCCTATCTACGCCGCCGAAATTTCTCCCCGCTCGATGGTGTAAATCTGGTCGGCGAGGCGGCGGACCCAATCGAATGCGGATTCGCAGACCAGGACGGCCAGGCCGACCTCCCGGTCCTTGAAGGCCCGGATTCCGGCCAGCAGCCGCTCGGCCAGGGCCGGGGCCAGGCCCTCGAAGGGCTCATCCAGAAGCAGAAGCCTCCTTGCCCCAAGGAAGCTTCGGCCCAAGGCCACCAGCTTCTGCTGGCCCCCGGAGAGGGCCGCCGCAGGCCTCGGCCCAAGCCCTTTAAGCTCCGGGATGAGCTCATAGACGGCCCTTAGCCTGGCTTCGAAGTCGGGGATATTCTGGGCCCAGCCCAAAAGCCTTAAGTTATCAGCCACCGAAAGCCCCCCGATCAGCCGCCGGTCCTCGGGCATATAGCCCAGCCCGAGCCGGGCCCGCCGGTGGGCCGGCAAGGGCCCCAGCTCCGTCCCGGCCAGCCGGACCTTGCCCCCTTCGGCCGCCACCAGCCCCATAATGGCCCGTAAGGTGGTGGTTTTGCCCGCCCCGTTGGGCCCGATCAGGCCCACCACCTGCCCGGCCCCAACTTTTAGGCTTACGCCCCTCAGCACGGGGAATCCCCCCAGCCGGACGGTAAGCCCCTCGACCTCAAGCATGCCCGAAGACCCGCCTTTTTAGCTCCGCATCTTCCAGCACCTGGGCCGGCGGCCCGTCGGCCAAAACCTTTCCGTCGAAGAAGACCAGCACCCGCCCGGCGTAGCGGCGGACCACCTCCAGGTCGTGCTCGATGAAGACGGTGGCGGTCGCCTTCTCCCCAACCGCCCCCAGAATGGTGGCCATCACCGGGTGCTTTTCGGCGCTGCTTACACCGCTGGTGGGCTCGTCCAAAAGCAGTAGTTTCGGCCCTAAGGCAAAGGCCATGGCCACATCTAAAAGCTTTCGCTCGCCCCCGCCCAGGGTCGCCACCTTCACGTTTAAAAGGTGACCAAGACCAAACTTAAAAAGCAGCTCTTCGGCCCTTTTAAGCCGGTCCGGGCTCCTTAAAGGCCGCCAGAAGGCAAAGCCCCGGTTTTCCCGGACGGCCAGGGCCAAAAGCATGTTCTCCAAGACAGTCATCCCCACGTAAAGCTGCGGAATCTGAAAGGAGCGGGCGACCCCAAGCCGGCTTACCTTTCGGGGCCCGAGGCCGGTTATCTCCCGGCCCAGGTAGATTATCCTGCCCCGGTCGGGCTTTAAATACCCCGTTACCAGGTTTAAAAAGGTGGTTTTGCCCGAACCGTTGGGGCCCACAATGCCCACCACCTCCCCGGCCCGCACCTTTACGCTGATGCCGGCCACCGCCCAGAGGCCTCCAAACTGCCGGGCCAGGTCTACGGTTTCGAGGACGACTTGTGCGGCCATCGCTTTGATAAAGCCTGATAAAGGCCCCAAAGGCCCCCGGGGTAGAAAAAGATTATGCCCAAAAGCACCAGCCCCAGACTTAACTGCCAGGTATACGGCGAAAGCTTTAAGGCGTAATTTCGCACCAGCTCAAAGAGGGCGCTGGCCAGAACGGGCGAAAGGACGCTTCCCGTCCCCCCTAAGATGGCCACAAAGACGAACTCGCCCGAAGTGGTCCAGTAGGCCAAATCCGGGGCCACATGGCCCACACTCAACGCCGTAAGGGCCCCGCCCAGGCCCCCTAAAACCCCGGAAAAAAGATACACCCCATAGACGGCGCCCCTGGCCGAAGCCCCCAGGTACTCGACCCGGACCTCATTGTCCTTTACGGCGCGCATCAAATACCCTAAAGGCGAAAGGCTAAGGCGGTAGGCGGCAAAGAGGCCCAAAATTCCAAAGGCTAAATTGACAAAATAGTTCACTGTCCTTATATCCCGGGCCGAAACCTCAAAACCCAAAAAGGTGGGAATGGGAACCCTGAGCCCATCGGTCCCGCCCGTGATAAAGTAAAACTTGAGCAAAAAGGCGTAAAGGATCATCGAAAAGGCAACGCTTAGCATCCCGAAGAATATCGCCCGATAACGGCTCAAAAAAAGCCCTAAGAGCCCGGCCAAAGCCCCGTTTAAAAGGGCCGCCCCCAAAAGGCCCAGGGTCGCCTCCCGGACCCCGAAAACTTTGGCCAAAAAGGCCACCGTGTAAGCCCCGGCTGCAAAGTAAAGGCCGTGCCCGAAAGACACCAGCCCGCCCCACATTAGCACCAGAATCCCCAACACCACCAGCCCCTTGGCCAGGGCCAGGGTAAGCAAAAACAAAAGCCAGCCGGGCAAAAGCCAGGGCGCCCCCAAAAGCCCGAAGGCCAAAAGGGCCCCCAAAAGGCCCTTAAACCCAGGGCCTTTCATATCCGGCGGATTTCGGCCCGGCCAAAGAGGCCGTAAGGCCTGAAGATGAGCACCAAGGTCATCAGCGCGTAGACCAAAAACAGGTCAAGTTCGGGGAAAAAGTAAAGGGCCCCGGCCCGGACCAGGCCCACCACCAGGGCCCCCAGGGCCGCCCCGGCGATGTTGCCCAGGCCCCCGATGACCGTTACGGCAAAGGCCAGGATGATGACTTCCACGGAGATCCCGGGCACCACCGAAATCATCGGGGCCACCAAAGCGCCCCCCAAAGCCGCCAGAAAGGCCCCCAGGCTGAAAGCCAGATTGCTCACCCGGCCCACATCCACCCCTAGGGCCGCACTCACCTCCCGGTCGGCGATGACCGCCGTTACGACCTTTCCGAAGGGGGTCCGGACGGTCAAAAACCATAAGAGCGCCCCCACCAGGGCGGCGGCCCCGACTAAGGCCAGCGGATAAACCGCATAGGTCACGGCCCCAAGCTTAAGCTGGCCCAGGGCGCCGTAGGGGGCGTCGGCCGTCCAGGGGGTAACCCCCCAGATGAGCTTGATTACGTCTTCGAAAATCAAAAGGAGCGCAAAGGTAAGCAAAAGCCCCGTAACCTCATCCCGGCCGGAAATCCGGCGCAAAAGCAGCCTTTCGACGGCGGGCCCCACCGTAAAGCCCACCAGAAGGCCGGCCAGCACCAGGGCCGGATAGCTTAAAACCGGACTTAACCCCCGGCCCACCACAAAACCGACCAAAGTTGCGGCCAGGTACGCCCCCAGGGCGTAGAAGCTCCCGTGGGCCACGTTTAACACCCTTAAAACCCCGTAGACAAACGTGAGGCCGGCCGAGACCAGAAAAAGCCAGGCCCCGAAGATGAGGCCATCCAGGAGGACGGCTAAAAGCCTTTCGGTCAGCACTGGGCCCCCGGAAAGCCCTGCTCAATCCAGTCTAAAGTTTTTACCCCATCCGGGGGATTTACGCACTTGACGGGAAAGACCTTAATGCGGTCTAACCGGCTAAACCCGAGCTGAGGGTCAAACTTGGTTACGCCGTAAACGGCCGGCTCGACGGCCTGGTGGCCGTAGCCGATGGCCATGGCGATGCGGCCGCTGGGGGTGTCAAACTCCAGGTATTCGAAGGCCTTTATAACGTCGTCGATGCTCGGCCAGCGGCCCGTATCCTTTATCGCCTTCTCATAGGCGGCTTTTACCCCCTGTAGCGCCTGCACCACGTGGTAGCTTCCGTGGGGCATGGGGTACTTGCCGTATTTGGCCCGGTAAAGGTCGACGAACTCCTTCTGGAGGGGATTCTCCTTCGGGTCTGGGTATTCAATCCAGTGAGGACCCCGAAAACCGATAATGATGCCGTCGGGAAGGTCCTTGCCAAATTCTTCGATGTTGGCCCCGTCGTTGTTAAAGAGGATGGTCATCTGTTCGAAAACGCCCCGGGCCCGTCCCTGATTGATAAAGGACACAAAATCCCCACCCCAGAAACTAGTGAAAACTACTTCGGGCCGTAGGGAGAGAAGCTTGGAGATCTCGCCCGAGAACTCGTTCTGCTGCAGCCGGGGCCAGAGGGTGTCTACGACCTGGACATCGGGCTTGAGCTTGCGAAGGGCCCGGATGAAGATCTCCCAGGAATCCCGACCCCAGGCGTAGTCTTGGTTTAGGCCGGCCACGCTTTTTACTTCAGGCTTAACCATAACAAGATAGCGGGCCGCCCCAATGCCGTCGATACCGGTGTGGGCGGCCGTCCGAAAGACGTATTTATACTTGGCCTCCTCGAAAACCTGGTTGGTCCCGCAGTCAAACAGGACCGTCAGCAGCTTAAGCTCCTCGGCTACCGGGGCCACGGCGAGGCAGTTGGCGCTGGAGATATACCCGATAACCAGGTCCACCTTCTCGTCCAAGGCCAGCCGCCGCAGTTGCACTACCTGCTGGTCCGTCGGCACGTTTTCGTCCACGACCACCAGCTTGATCTGGGCCCCGCCGATGCCACCCTCTCGGTTGAGCTTATCCACCCAGACCTCGGCCGCGTTCCGGGCCGGGATGCCGAAGGGGCCAGAGGCTGCCCCCGAAAGGAACGTGACCAGCCCAATCTTAATTTCCGAGGGGGCCCCGGGAACCGCCTGACGGCCCGAAGGTTGCTGGGTCGGGGCGGCCGGCGTCGGGGCACAGGCGGCGGCCAGAATGCCGACTAGGACCAGGGCTTTTAACCCGAACGGAAACAGCCGTCGGAGAAAAGCCGCCATGGGTACCTCCATAGCAATTTCGGCGGCATTATAACTGCGGCATCCTGAGCACGTCAAGGGCCTCGGCCTTGGCGGGCCTTTGCAGTCTTCGGGACCGGGCCCTTTAAAATATTCGCAAGGTCGCCGCCCACCGTTCCGCGGGGACACGGCTGGGCGCCCCCACAATCAAACCCATGGGTTATTCTCCCTGGATATGCGGAAAGTCCGTCCTTGGGCCTCACACCGCCCGGTCCGCGGGTATTATCAAATCAGACTGCCCGTTGGCCACGGGGAGTCCGTTTAAAATCACCGGAGCCACGGTCGGGATGAAATTTAAAGCGATTTCTACTTTCTTCTTGCTTTTGGGGCTCCTGGTCGGGTCCGTTATGCCCGCCCAGACGAATCGGCTTAGCCGGGACGGGCCGGGGCCCGGAGGCCCGACCCTTTCTTCGGCCCAGGCGGCCGAAGACTGGGACATTCCCGGGGGCCATTTCTTTACCCAGGCCCGGGGCAGTGCCCCGCCCGGCTTCGGTTATTCGGTCGCCGACGATGCGGTGGCGCCGTTTTGGAGCGAGTTTCGGCGGCTGGGTGGGGTTCAGGGGGTGGGCTACCCGGTCTCCAGGCGCTTTATCTGGAACGGCTTTGTGGTTCAGGCCTTTCAGAAGGCGGTCTTCCAGTGGCGGCCGGAGGTGGGCCGGGTCTACTTCGTAAACGTCTTTGACGAGTTCACCAACCTGGGCAAGGACGGCTGGCTTGAGGTGGTCCGCTCGACCCCAAGGCCGGCCCAGTTTAACGAGCAGGGCCTCAGCTGGGACCAGATTATCGCCAACCGCCTAAAGCTTTTGGATGATTACCCGGCCATTCGGGCCGCCTACTTTGGGGTCGGCGATTGGCTCAACTTAAACGGCCTGCCCATGGCCCCGGTAAAAGACTACGGAAACGTCCGGGTTTTGCGGGCCCAGCGGGTCATCATCCAGCAGTGGCTGGTCGACGTGCCCTGGGCCAGGGCCGGCCAGGTCGTCTTCGCCAACGGCGGCGACGTGGCCAAAGAGGCCGGCATCATCCCCCAGGCCGCAACCCAG
>DAOUCL010000119.1:0-23542 GCA_034432015.1 Dehalococcoidia bacterium | reverse complement strand
CGGCGGCGGGGTCGGGCAGGGGGAGGGCAACCTGGGGCCAGGCCTGGTTTTCGGCCCCGGCGGCGGCCCGCACCTTCTCGCCGACATCCCCCAGGTCCACCCAGTGCCCCTGGCGGAAGTTAAAAGCGTGAATTCGGGGCCAGCTGTCGGTGGGCCGCCGGGGCTGGCCGTTGAAAAGCAGGTCAATTCGGGCGGTCTGCCCGGCCGGAAAGTCGGCGGGCAGGTAGTAGCGCCAGGTGACGCTTCCGCCCCCCACGGCGAAGCCGAAGGCCGAAGGGCCCAGGTAGACGGCATCCCGGTCCACCAGCTGGCGGCGCATCGTACCCGGGGCCACAACCCGCAGACCCGGCCCAAACCGGGGCTGAACCCGCAGGAACCTGAGCACCGTTGAAGACTGGCGGCCGGGGGTTCCCGCCACCCGAATGGCCACGGGCGAACGGTCTTCCCAGGCGATGAGACGCAAACCCCCCACCCGCCACGGCTCCCCGGTGACGATCTCGTCGTCGAAGAGGGTCGAGAGGACTAACCGGCGGACGTTGAGGATTTGCGCCGGCAGGTCCCGACCGGCCAGCAGCAACTGCTGAAGACGCAGGTCCTCCAGGCCCCCCACCGGTCCGGCCCGGATGAAGACCTCCCGCGCCGCCCCGGGCTCCAGGCGGCCGATAGCCTCAATTCCGGCCGAGTGCCAAGCCACCACCCCGTCCACGGGGTTGGGCCCCGGGTTGCCGACCCGAAGGCGCACCCCCTCGGCCTCGGCCACAGCCTCGACCTGGAGGGGCTCCTGCCCGTAGCGGATGAGGCCCTCGGCCAGGACACCCCGGAGGCCCCAGGCGTCGACGCTCAGGTTCTTGAGCCGCCGAACCTGACCCTCCGTTTCCACCCTCACCGGCTGGGAGTCGGGGGGATTGGTCCACTCCCAGAAGGGCAGAAGGGGGCTCGGGAAGACCGAGGCCGGAAATTCCAGGTCGTAAGCCCGGTAGACGGGGGAAAACACGGCAACGTAGCTGTCGGCATACCCGACCCGAAGGTCCTCGGGGTGGCGGACGATGGTGACGTCCCGGAGGGCAACCCCTTGGGCCTGGGGGCTGAATCCCAGGCCGAAAACCCCAAGGCCGAAGACGAGGGTGATGGCCGGGGTGGTAAACCAGAACCAGTCGGGGCGGCCCAGGCGGCGCAGGACTAGGAAGTTAAGGGGTCCGACCACCAGCACGTAGGCCCCCAGAAAGAGGACCACTACCTGGGCCGACGGTAGGTCGAAGGGGGTGACCTGCTCGGCCAGGGCGTTGTAGATGGCCCCCAGGCTGGTGAGCTTGACCCGGATCTGAAACTCCTCGGTGGGGGACCGCTCGGTCGCCAGCACCAGCCGCCACATGGGCCCGAGTCCCCACCAGGCGTTGAGGGGGTCGGCCGCCCCGTCCATAGCCATGAAGGTGACCGTCCCCTGCCCGAAGCGGCGGCGGACGACCAAGGGCAGGCCCTCTTCGGCGACCAGGACCTGGGCCTCGGCCGCCGGGGCAACCGCCGTGACTTCAAAGGGCTCCCAGGCCCGGATGGGCACCTGGATGGTCCTCTCCAGGTTGGGCAGGCCCGATACCGTCTGGCGGCCCAGAACCCGCACGGGTATTAAGGGCCCGAAACCCTCCAGGTCCTCGGTCGAAACCAGCCCCCCGACCACCAGGTGGCCGCCCCCGAGGACCCAGTCGGTGAGGGCCTGGGTCTGGGCCGGGGATAGGCGGCCGGCCGGCAGGTCGTTGAAGATTATGGCGTCGAAGGAGCGCAAAAGGTGGGAGGCTTCCGGCAGGTTCTCAGGCCGCAGGCTGACGACGAAGGTCCGGCTCTGGCCCTGGGGCCGCAGGGAAAATTTAAAGTGCAGCGGCAGGGGGTCCCGGCCGGCCACCCCCACCAGAAAGTCGTTGGCGTCCAGGGGGAAGAGGGCCACCCGGTCCGCAACGACGGTCCGGTCCCCGGACCGGAGGCGGACCGCTCCGGAACGCTCAAAGCCCGTCATCATTACCGGGACGGTGTAGCGGCCCCGTTCACCCGGGCCGAGTCGGACCGGAACCGAAAACTCCGTCACCCGGCGGCCCAGGTCGACGGACTCGTAGACGACCTCGCCTTCAAAGCGGGTCTGACCGCCGTTTACCACCTCGGCCTCGAGGCCGGTCCACTCCCGCAGCTTGTAGTAGCCGTCGAAGAGGGGCTCCACCCGGAGGCTGACCGGCTCGGCCGCCGACGGGCCCAGACCCCCCAAGGGCACTCCGGGGAGGGCCGCCAGCCCCAAGAGGAGGCAAGGGATAATCCGTCTTAACAAGCTACCGCACCAGGAAAGAAACCGACTCAATGTGGTAGGTCTGGGGGAACATATCCAGGGGCTGGACCTCCACCAGCCGGTAGCCCCCGTCGACCAGAATCCGGAGGTCGCGGGCCAGGGTTGCCGGGTCGCAGGAGACGTAAATTACCCTGGGCGGCGAAAGCTTAAGCAGGGCGGTCAGGACCTCCGGGGCGCAGCCGACCCGGGGCGGGTCCAGGATGACCGCGTCCACGGGAATGTCCAAGGTAGGCAGGACCGCCTCCGTTTTGGCCTCGACCATCTCGAAATTGGGGATGCCCTGGCTGTTGTGGCGGCTGTCGCGGACGGCGCTGCGGGATTCTTCGATGCCGATAACCCGCCGGACCTTATCCGCCAGGATGACCCCGAAGGTTCCCACCCCGCTGTACGCATCGACCACCGTCTCAGTCCCGGTCGGGTCGACGTATCTGAGGACCAGCAGGCCCAAAATGTCGGCGATGCTGTAATCGCCCGCGGCCGGGTAGCCCCAACCGGGCTTGATCAGCCAGCCGAGGTCCCGCCGCTCCGGCTTGGTATTAACCTGAAAGAACGAGGGGGGCGAAACCCGAAAACGCCGGCCCAAGAGCTCCTCTTCCAGGTAGTCGTCCCGCCAGGCCTCGTCCCAGGGCATCGCCGGATGTCGGGGCTCCACCAGGATCTGGCCCGTCCGCAAGCTGCAACGCACCACGACCTGGTGGAGCTTGGGAACCCGGCCCTGAAGCCGCCGCAGAACGTTGTTTATGGGCTCCTGCATAATGAGGCAGTAGTCGATGCCCAAAAAGTCGTGGCTTTCAAGCTTCATGAAACCGAGCCGGCCGTCGTAGTCCACCGAGAAGCGGGCGTGGTTGCGGTAGTGCCAGGGGTCCACCATCCCGATGACGGGGCGGATGGGCGGGTCCTCGAACCGGCCGATGCGGCGGAGCTGGTCGGCTACCACCTTCTGCTTGAACTCAAGCTGTTTCGCATAGTCGATATGCTGCCACTGGCAGCCGCCGCATTCGCCGAAATAGGGGCAGGGGGCGGCGACCCGGAAAGGCGAGGGGCTGTGGACGGCTACCACCCGGCCCCGGGCGAAGCGGGACCGGCGCTTGTAAAGCTCCACCTCCACCCGTTCCCCGGGGATGCCGTAGGCGGCAAAGACGACCCGGCCGTCGAAGCGGCCCACGGCCTCGCCCCGGAAGGCCATATCCACCAGCTCCAGTTCGAGGCGGTCGGGTAATGCGGCCATCGCGGCGGTCCCCACTACTTTCTAACAGCTGGGCGAATTTGGTGTCAATCAGCCGACGGTGAGGGCCGCGACCCCGCCGACGATGAGGGCCGCCCCGGCCAGGCGCCGGCCGAACTGGGGCTCTTTAAGAAAACGGGCCCCGATAACGGTCCCGAAAAGGACGCTCACCTCCCGGGCGGGGGCGATGTAGCTTACGGGGGCAAAGGTGAGGGCCGTGAGGACCAGGATGGATGTAAGAGAGGGGAAAGCAGAGGCCCATCAGGAGGGTTTCGGCCCGCCGCTTGCGCCAGGTAAGGCCCACCAGCCCCCGGCGGCCCAGGGCCGCGGGCAAAAGGAGAAGGCTGAAGCCGAAGGTGACGGCCCAGTTGAGCACCAGGGGCGAAAGGCCCAGGTCCGTTACCAGGTATTTATCCCAGAGGGTGTAGGCGCCGATAGTAAGCCCGACCGCCAGGGCGTAGGCGACTCCCCGCCAGGCGGCCGGCTGCCAGCGGAGACGGGGATTGCCTGCCACGAGGAGAAGGCCCACCACGATGAGGCCAGCCCCGGCCAGGCCCACCGGACCCGGCCGTTCCCCAAAGAGGACGACCGCCCCCGCCGTCGCCACCACCGGGGCCGTTCCCCGGGCGATGGGGTAGACCACCGAAAGGTCGGCGGCCCGGTAGGCCCGCTGGAGGATGAGAATGTAAAAGAGCTCCAGCAGGACGGTGACGCCGAGGCCGGCCAGCTGGGCCGGGCCGAAGGGTGGCTTCTGGAAGATAAGGATAGCCGCCGTAACCGGGGCGTAGAGGGCGGTCGAAACGACGCTAAAAAGCCAGGTAAACTCGGCCCCGCCCTGGACCCGCTTGGCCAGAAAATTCCAGGTGGCGTGGACCAGGGCGGCGGCAAGGACCAGGCCGAGGGCCGCAGGGGTCACATGAGATTATAGCCGATGGCCGACCCCCGCCTAATCCCGGGCCCCGGCGACGGCCAACTCCCGCTCCCGTTCGGCCGTGGCCTCCCGGCCCTTCTCGGCCGTCAGCCGCCCGATGGACTGAATCGGGTACTCCCGGGCACACTGGAAGCAGACGTAGAACTTGCCGGTTTCATCCTCGTCCAGGTAAAGGTCGCCGCCACAGCGGGGACATCGCCGGCTGAACCAGAACGTCATCTCCATCACCTCCACATTGGGACATTACCCGCCCCCGATTAAAACCGGACAAAGAAATCCTTAACGTTTTCTTGGAGCCTGGGGTTAAAATCAGTTGTGGACTCTTCGAGCGCCCAAGGGGTCCGACGGGACGACCGGACCGCCTTTGAAGGGGTGGTTGCCGCGCACCAGGCGGCCGTTTACACCCTCTGCCGCCAGCTTTTGGCCGACCCCGACGAGGCGGCCGACGTCACCCAGGATGTCTTCGTCGCCGCCTGGCTCAACCTGAAGGGGATAACGGGGGACCTGCGGGCCTGGCTTTTTAAGGCGGCCGTCAACCGGTGCCGGGACCGGCTCCGCCGCCGGCGCCGGCTGACGCCCCACCCGGTCCCCGACCGGCCCGACCCCGCCCCCGACGGCCGGCCGGAGGAGGCCCTGCTGGCCGCCGAAAGGCAGGCGGCCGTGCGGCAGGCCCTCCTGCGCCTCGACCCCGACCAGCGGCTGGCGGTGGTTCTGGCCGACCTTTTCGGCTACGCTTACGCTGAGGTCGCGGCCATTACCGGTTGGCCGGTGGGGACGGTGAGGTCCCGGCTCCACCGGGGCCGGTTGGCCCTGCGGAAAACCCTTCTAAAAGGACCGGAGCTTTGACGGACGGGACCAAACTTCACGACCCGGAAGGGGAAGTTCTCCTTTCGGCTTACTTAGACGGGGAGCTAGGGGCCGATGAGCGGCTTCGGGTGGAGGCCCACCTGGCCGGCTGCGGACGGTGTCAGGAGCTTCTTTCCGACCTGCGCCGGGTAAAGGGGCTGCTGGCGGAACTGCCCCTGGAGGCCCCACCCCGACCCCTAACCGTGGGGTACCGCCGGCCGCGCCGACTGCCGGAACTCGCCGCCCTGGCGGCCCTGGCCGCCGGCCTCTTTCTCCTCGGGGCCGACCTGCTGATGCCCCGGAATCCCACCCCGGCGGTGGCCCCCGCCGCCCCGGCCGCCGGCCGCCAGCTGGCCCGACCCGAATCCCCCCAGGCCGACCGGCCCCAGACCCAAGGCCCCGGTCCCCTGGGCCTTGCCGGCGCCGGCCTTGCGGCCGCGGGCGGGCTGGGCTTTTTGGGCCTTAAGCTGGGCCGTCGGCGGGCGGGCCTCTTCCTGCTGCTGGCGGCCGGGGTGCCGGCCTTCGGGTGCGGGGGGTCGGGCGGGGGCGGTGGTGATGTCGGCCCGCCGGTGCCCCCGGGGGCCGAGCAGATTGTGGCGGCGGTGCGGGCCGACGCCGCCCGCCGGTCGGGCCTCAGCCCCGACCAGGTCCGGCTGGTAAGGGTCGAAGCGGTGGACTGGCCCGATGCCAGTCTGGGTTGTCCTGAGCCGGGGAAGTTTTACGCCCAGGTGATAACCCCGGGGTATAAAATCACCGTCCGGGCCGGCGGTAGCGATTACGAGTACCACACCGACCGGGCGGGCAGATTCGTCCTCTGCGTCAGGGGCCAACCGTCAGCTCGTTAATCACCGCCTTGACGCCGGGCACCTGCCGGGCGATCTGTTCGGCCAGGACCTTATGCTCGGCGGAGGGCACCCTCCCCTGGAGGCGGACGTTGCCCAGGAAGGACTCGACCCGTATCGGCCCGCACCGCCGAAAGCGGGGGTCGGCGGTGATGGCGGCGGCGACCCGAATCTGAAGCTCGGTGTCGCTGACCAGCCGGCTGATAACCCGTTTGACGCCCGGAACCGCCCCCACAATGGCCGGGGCCAGCTGTTTGGCAACCTCCGTCCGGACGACCCCCTCGAGGACCACCACCCCGTCTTCGACGGCGATTTTAATATCGCTAACCGACGTGGGCTCGGCCAAAAGCAGGGCCTCGTGGACGTCTTCCCACAGGTCAACGTCGGTTTCGGCCATGGGGAGCAACGCCTCCTGCGCCGTCATATCTGTCGCAAAAGTCGGGCGGAAAAGACCAGCGAAAGGCCGGTGATACCCAGGTAAGCCCCCAAATAATAAGGGAGCACCCGCCCATCGGCCGGCCGGATGAGCTCCCGCACCACCGGGGGCACCGGAACCGGGTTGGGGCGGGGGACCGCCCCCGGCCCGGGGCGCATTCCGGGCGCCGGTTGCTCGGGCCGGGCCCCCGCCGGTCCGGCCTCAACGATAAAGGGCCGTTGGGGCTCGGGGCGTCCGGGGGGACGGGCCGATAACTCGAAGTCCTGGATTCCCAGGGCGCTTCCCACCGCCGAAAAGGGGTCAAGGTAGGCCAGCACCCGGGTATACCGGGCGGCCGGGGTATCGGCGGTCAGGTTGCGCAGAAAGCCCGCCCCAAGGACCAGCGCCAAGATCAGGGCATAGGCCAGAACCGTGGCCGCCAGGCTGGTGCGCATAACGGCCGAGCTGAGGAGGCCCAAGGCCCCAAAGGCGAGGGCGGTAACGAGCAACAGGACCGAGGCGGTGGCGATCTGGAGGGGGTCAACGCCCCCCAGCATAAAGGCCACACTCTGGACGGGGACCGCCGTCACGATGAGGAGGATGATGACGGCCAGGGCGGCGACGAGCTTGCCGAACACGATGGCATAAGACCGGATCGGGGTAGTTATCAGGAGGTCGAGGGTCTGCCGCTCCCGCTCCCCGGCCACCAGCCCGGCGGTAAAGCTGGGGGTAAGAAAGCAGACCAGCAGGAGCTCCACGGTGACGATGGCGGTGAAGATGGCCCGGCCGGTGGCCGCCGCCTGAGCCCCGCCCCGGAGGGGTTGGTCCGCCAGGGCCCGAAAGTAAAGAAAGGAGAGGCCGGCCAGCAGAACCAAATAAAAGGTCAGTAAGAGGACGGTTCGGGGGCTTCTCGCCCGGGCCCGCAACTCCTTAAATAAAATCGCCCCCATCTTCACCCTCTGGCCGGGGCCAGCCGCAAGAGCCAGCGGGTGAGGCGGCCGAAATCGCCCTCGTTCCAGGCCACCAGCAGCATGCTGGCGTTAAAGATTGAGCTGTAAGTTCCGCTGACGATGCCGATGAGCAGGGCCAGCACGAAGGACCGGATGGTGACGCCCCCGAAGAGAAGGAGGGCCGTCAGGGTAAAGATTACCGTAAGGGAGGTATTGAGGGAGCGGCCCAGGGTCTGGAGCAGGCTGTAATTTACCACGGCCGGAAAATCTGCCCCCGGTAGCTTTCGGGCGTTCTCCCGGACCCGGTCGAAGACCACGATGGTGTCGTGGACGCTGAAGCCGATAACGGTGAGCAGGGCGGTAATAAAAAGGGTATCCACCTCCAGCCCCGAGATTTTACCCAAAATCGAGAACATGCCGATGACAACCAGGGCGTCGTGGAGGAGGGCCACCACCGCGCATACCCCGTAGCGGAGGGGGTGCCGGACGCTACGAAAGGCAAAGGTTAAATAGAGCAGGATCCCCACCGAGGCGGCGGCCACCGCCAGGGCCGAATTTCGGACGGTTTCGGCGGCCACCACCGGGGAGATTGTGGCAAAGTCGAGGACCTCCACCGGCCCGAACCGTCCTTCAAGGGCCTCAATCAGCCGGCTCCGGGCCGACGCTTCCCCGGCCCCGCCCTCCAGCTCGCTCAGGGGCCGGGTCCGGACGATAAAATCGCCCCCGCCCGTTACCTGGATGATGGCATCCGGGTGGCCCAGGTCGGCGAAGGCGGCCCGAAGCTCGGCCAGCCCCACCGGCCGCTGAAACCGGAGGGTCATGGTCGTGCCGCTGGTAAAGTCGATGCCCAGCCGCAGAGCCGGCGGGATGAGCAGGGAGATCACCCCGGGCAGGATCACCAGCAGGGACAGCAGGAAGAAATAGTGGCGTTTGCCCACCAGGTCGAACATCTCAGCGGCCTACCGGTTTCCAGGTTTGGGCCGTTACCCGCCTGGCGACCTCCGGCGCCACGTCGAAGAGGAACCGGACCAGGGGGCTTTCCAGGGCGTCGGGCCGGGCGAACCAGAGCTCGTGTGCCAGCCGCATAAAGTTGCGGGTGACGGTGATGGCGCTGAACATGCTCACCACCACCCCGATGGCCAGGGTGAGGGCGAAGCCCTGAAGGAGGGGGGTGCCCAGGCTGCTGGCAAAGACCCAGAGGATGCCGCAGGTGATCAGGGTGGAGACGTTGCTGTCCCGGATGGAGGTCCAGGCCCGGTTAAACCCGGCCTCCAGGGCCGCGCCCAGGGTCCGGCCGGCCCGAAGCTCCTCCCGCATCCGCTCAAAGATAAGAATGTTGGCGTCGACGGCCATCCCCACCGAAAGGATGAACCCGGCGATGCCCGCCAGGGTGAGGGTCACCGGGATGAGCTTGAAAATGGCCAGCACCACCAGGGCGTAGATGACCAGGGCGGCGTCGGCCACCAGCCCGGGGAAACGGTAATAGCCGGCCATGAAGACCATCACGGCCAAGATCCCGAGGGTGCCGGCAATAAGGCTCTTGCGGACGGAGTCGGCCCCCAGGGTTGCCCCGACGTCCTCCTGCCGGATCACCTTGACGGGGACGGGCAGGGCGCCCGAATTGAGCTGGGTGGCCAGGAGGCGGGCCGAGTCCAGGCTGAAGTTTCCCTCAATGATGGTCCGGCCCTGAAGGATGGGCGTCCGGACCACCGGGGCCGTAAGGAGCTCGTTGTCCAGGAAGATGGCGACGGCGGCGTCGGGCCGCCCGGCCAGCCGGGTGGTGACCTCAGCCCAGATTTTGGTCCCCCGCTCGTTAAATTCCAGGCAGACGGCCGGCCGGCCGAGCTCGTCGGTGCAGGGGTAGGCCCGGCGGAGGTCGGCCCCCGTCAGGCCGATATCCTTGTCGGTGGGGTTGCCAGCCGGGTCGTAGGTCCGCTCCTTGAAGACCAGCTGGGCCGTCTGACCGATGAGCCTTTTAGCCTCCTCGATATCCCGAACCCCGGGAAGCTGGACGGCAACCCGGTCGTTGCCGAGCCGCTGGACCATCGCCTCGGTGACCCCGAAGGCGTTCACCCGCCGTTCAATGGTGTGGACCAGGGCGTTCATAGCCGCCTCCCGGTCCTGGGGGTCGACCTGGGAGAGGTCCGCCTGGTAAACCAGGTTGGTGCCCCCCTGCAGGTCCAGGCCGAGGCGGAAGCCCTGCCGGTGGAACTCCCAGGGGCCGACCTTAATATGGATGCCGGGGTTGCCGGGCCACGGCAGAATGGGCGGCAGGTAGTTTTCGGGCTTCTGGGGCCAGACCACCCAGAGGGCCAGGGCCGCCAGGCCGACGGTGAAGAAAAAGAGGGGTAGGTTTGCCCGCCGCACCTAGGTGGCCGCCTCCTCCGGCTCGGCCTCGACCTGGTGGAGGTCTTCGGGGCGGTCGAGGCGGTCGATGTAAAGGATGCCGTTCAGGTGGTCGATTTCGTGCTCTAAGGCCTGGGCGAGGAGGCCGGTGGCCTTGAGCCGGAACTCCCGACCGTTACGGTCCAGGGCCCGGACCACCACCACCTCGGAGCGGGTGAGCTCCCCCCAGTAGCCGGGGATGCTGAGGCAGGCCTCCTCGACCCGGCGCTGGCCGGAGGTTTTAACGATTTCCGGGTTTATTAGGACGATGAGCTGACCCTCCCGCGGTTCGACGACGGCAACCCGCAGGGGCACCCCAATCTGGGTTGCGGCCAGGCCCACCCCGTTGGCGGCCCGCATCGTCTCGACCATGTCGTCGATGAGCCGCTGGACCGAGGCGTCAATCTCCCGAACCCGCTTCGCCTTGGTCCGAAGGCACGGGTCAGGGTATTTTAAAATCTCCCGTACGGCCATCCCCGATGATTATAACCCAGGCCTCCGTCCGGCCGGGGCTGAAGCGGGACGCCAGCCAACCAGCCGGGCCGAGTTGCCCAGGATAAGCAGGTCGGGGATAAACTGGGCCGCGGCGGCCAGCGGGACCGGCAGTATTCCGGCGGCGGCAAGACTCAGGCCGGCCAGGTTGTAGAGCCCGGTAAGGAGCAGGTTAAGCCGGATGACCCGGACGGTGCGGCGGGCCAGGCGAATCGCTTCCGGGATGAGCCGCCAGTCTTCCCGAAGGAGGACGACGGGGGCCGTCTCAATCGCGAGGCCGCTGCCCACCGTCCCCATCGCGATGCCGGCGTCGGCGGCGACCAGGGCCGGGGCGTCGTTAATGCCGTCGCCGACCATCATTACCGTGTGGCCCCGGGCCCGGTATTCGTTGACGGCCGCCAGCTTATCCTCCGGCATGAGCCCGGCCCGGTAGGGAATCCCCAGGGGACCGGCCAGGGCGGAGGCGACCTCGGGCCGGTCCCCGGTGAGGAGCTCAATGCGCCGGATTCCGGCGGCCCGGAGCAGCCGCAGGGCTTCGGGAACCTCCGGCCGCAGGCTGTCGCTGACCCGGACCAGGCCGCACAGTTTCCGGTCCCCGCCGTCCTCGGCGACGACGGCCAGCACCGTCTCATCGGGAGAGCCGGCCAGGTTGACCCCGAGCCGGTCGGGCCGGCCGACCCAGACCCACCGGCCGTCAACCCGGGCGCGCACGCCGAGGCCAGGAACTTCCTCGAAGTCTTCGACGGCCGGGGGCAGGAGGCCCCGCTCCCGGGCGGCCGCCCGGACGGCCACCGCAACCGGGTGGCTGGAACCGGCTTCGACCGCGGCCGCCAGGGTAAGCAGGTCGGGCGCCGACCAGCCGTCGGCCGGTTCCACCCGGGCAACCTGCGGCCGTCCCAGGGTCAGGGTTCCCGTCTTGTCGATGAGAAGCACGTCGGCCCGGGCCAGGGCCTCGAAAAACCGGCCGCCCTTGACCAGGATGCCGTGACGGGCCGCCGCCCCGGCCGCCGCCAACACAGCCACCGGGGTGGCCAGGGCGAAGGCACACGAGCAGGCAACTACCAGCACGGCGGCCGCCGGCGGTCCCCCGCCCAGCGCGAGGGTTCCGGCGGCGACCCCGAGAACGACGGGCAGATACCAGGCCGAAAACCGGTCGGCCAGCCGCTCCATCCGGCCGCGGTGGGCCGCGGCCCCCTCGACCAGCCGGATAATCCGGCTGAAGGCCGTGTCGGGGCCGACCCGGTCGGCCCGAACCCGCAGGTAGCCCTGCCGGAGAGCGGTTGCGGCATAGAGCGGGTCGCCGGGCCCGACCTCCCCGGGCAGGCTTTCCCCGGTGAGGGGACCCTGGTCGACGGTTGCGCGGCCCCCGATGACGACCCCGTCCACCGGCACAAGCTCCCCGTTGCGGACCAGCACCGTCTCGCCGGGCCGAACCTCGTCGACGGGAACCTCAATCTCGGCACCATCCCGCATGACCGTCGCCCGCCGGGGCGAGAGCTCGCCCAGGGTCCTGATGGCCCCCCTGGCCCACCCAACGGTGAAGTCTTCGACGGCCTCCCCGGTTCGCATGAAGAAGACGACAACCAGGGCCGAAACCCAGTCGCCCACGCTGAGGGCAGCCAGGGCCCCGAGGGTCATCAGGGTGTGGGACGTGACCTACCGGCGCCGGGCCGCGGCCAGAACTTCCCGGAAAACCGGCCAGCCGGCCGCTGCCACCAGGCCCACCCCCAGGGGCAGGGGCACAGCCGCCCCGAGCCGGGCCAGAAGGCCCAGCCTCTCGGCGGCCGCAACACCCAGCAAGACCCCCAGGGCGGCGAGGCCGGCCCCGAACCGTGGTCGGCCGGGCTGAGGACCCCTTTCGGTCATCACCGGGGATATATTAACATAACCTGATATAAGCCCGGTGTTAGCCGCCCGTCCGGGTATAATGGTGTGAGTCGGCAAACCGCCTGCCGGAGGGGTCTACGCTTCGGGTAAAGTCGCTGGCCAGCGGAAGCAGCGGAAACTCCTATCTTTTCTGGTCCGGGGAAGAGGCCCTGCTCATCGATGCCGGAATCCCCCTGCGTCAGATTCAGGCGGAGCTCCGCCGGCTGCCGGGCCGGCCGCGGCTGGTGGGGGTTTGCCTCACCCACGAGCACGCGGACCACGCCGCAGCCGTCGGGGCGGTCTGCCGGCGTTTCGGCCTGCCCGTCATTGCAAGTCCCGGCACCCTGGACGAACTGCGGCGCGGCGGCCTGCGGGCGGAAGGTCTGGCCCAGCCGGTGGGTACAACCGTCGCCGTCGGGGGCTTTCTGGTCACCAGCTTCGGCCTGCCCCACGATGCCCGGCAGCCCGTCGGGTATCTGGTGGGGTTCGGGCCGTGGCGGGTGGCCCTGGCGGTCGACCTTGGGCAGTCTTGCGAGGAGCTCATCTCGGCCCTGCGGCCGGCCGAGCTGGTCATCCTCGATTCCAACCACGACCTGAGACGGCTCCTGGCCGGTCCGTACAGCGGGCCCCTCAAGGCCCGGATCGCCGCCCCCAACGGCCACCTCTCTAATGAGCAGGCGGCCCAAATCCTGCTCCAGGTGGCCGACGGCCGGCCCCGGACGGTCTGGCTGGCCCACCTTTCGGCCGTAAACAACTCGCCCCGGCTGGCCCGGCGAACGGTCCTTCAGGCCCTCGAGCGGGCGGGGGCAAGCCCGGTCCGGGTGGACGTGGCCCTCCGGGACCGGCCCAGCGCCGTCTGGAGCCCCCTGGCTGGCTCGGCCCAGGGCCGATTTGACTTCGGGCCGAGGTTGCCTTAAATTAAGGGCGATGGCCCGGGACTGCATCTTCTGTCGCATCATCGCGGGCGAAGCCCCGGCCGACGTCGTCTACCGGGACGACGCGGTCATCGCTTTTAAAGACATAATGCCCCGGGCCCCCGTCCACATCCTGATCGTGCCCCTGGAGCACATTCCGTCGGTGAATGACCTGGAAGAACGGCACGCCGAGACCGTCTGGCGGATGTTCCGGGCGGCCCAGACCGTGGCCGAAAAGCAGGGGGTAAAATCTACGGGTTACCGACTGGTCATTAACACCGGCCCGGACTCGGGCCAGGTGGTATTTCACCTGCACATGCACCTGCTGGGCGGCGCGCCGCTGGGGCCCTTCGGGGCCTACCGGCGGGTTTAAACCGGAGTTTTTGACGGGAGGAGCTTAAAGTATGGACTTGGGATTCACCGAAGAACAGGAGATGTTGCGCAGGTCGGCCCGGGATTTCCTCGAGGCCGAGTGTCCGCCCCGGTTGGTCCGGGAGATGGAGCAGGACCCCCAGGGATACCCGCCCGCCCTCTGGCAGAAGATGGCGAACCTGGGCTGGCTCGGCCTGCCGTTTCCGGCCGAGTACGGGGGTCTGGGGATGGGTTATCTGGAGATGGCTCTCCTTCTGGAGGAGATGGGGCGGGCCCTGCTGCCGGCCCCGTACGTGGAGACGATGGTGGTGGGGCTGGCGGTTTTGGACCACGGGACCGAAGCCCAGAAGCGGGAGATTCTGCCCAAAATCGCCGCCGGCGAGCTCATCGCCACCCTGGCCGTTGACGAGCCCGGCAGCGAAAACGACCTGGGCACCGTCTCCCTCGAGGGCCGCCCCGACGGCGACTTCTACGTTTTGCGGGGCACCAAGCTCTTCGTGCCCTGGGCCAACGTGGCCAATTACATCCTGACGGCGGCCCGAACCCCTGAAGGCCTTACGGCCATCCTGGTCCCGGGCAACAGCCCCGGCCTGAAAGTCGAGCTCCTTAAGACTATCGCCAAAGATAAGCAGGCCGAGGTGGTCTACGACGATGTCCGGGTCGGCCGGGACGGGGTGTTGGGCGAGCCCGGGGGCGGCGAAGCCGTCTTCCGGCGGGCCATTCAGCGGGCGACGGTGGCCGCCTGCGCGTACCTGGTGGGCGGGGCCCAGAAGGCCTTTGAGATGGCCGTTAACTACGCCAAGACCCGGGTGCAGTTCGGGGTGCCCATCGGGTCCTTCCAGGCGATTCAGCACAAGTGCGCCAACATGGCCACCGACGTGGACGGGGCCCGGTTTGTGACCTACCAGGCGGCCTGGGCCCTGGGCGATGGGCTGGACGCCGAGCGGGAGGTGGCCGTCGCCAAGGGCTGGGCCAGCGAAGCCTGCCGGCGGGTCTTCGCCGAAGCCCACCAGATTCACGGGGCCATCGGCTTTACCCGGGACTATGACCTGCAGCTTTACACCCGGCGGGGCAAGGCCCTGGAGGTCCGCTTCGGGGACCTGGATTTCCAGCGGGAGCAGGTGGCCCGCACCCTCGGCTTAGATTAGGCCCGGCCGGCCAGGCCCAGGCTCACCAGGCCCACCATTAGGCCGGCCAGGAAGGTAAGCAGGGCGGCCGAATAGCTGCCGGTAAAGTCGTAAACGAGCCCGGCGAAGGCCGGGCCGAGGGCCGAGGCGAGCTGGAAGAAGGCGACCAGGGCCCCAAAGGCCGTTCCGAAGGCGGCCAGCCCGAAGGTCTGGCTGGCCAAAATCGGGTGGACGGCCGAGTTGGCCCCCATTCCCAGGCCGAAAACCACCGCCGTAAGGGTATAGGCGGCCACCGACGGGGGCAAAAGCAGATAGCCCAGCAGCCCGGCTATCTGCAGGCTGAAGCTTAAGGCCATCACCCGGCGGGCACTGATCAGGTCGCAGAGGGGTCCAAAGATGAGCTTGGCCACGATGCCGAAGGCGGTGGTGAGGCTCAAGAGGACCGACGCCGTCAGGGGGTCGAGGCCCCGGTCGGTGAAGAAGCTTACCAGGTGAAAGAGGGTGGCCAGGGCCCCCAGGCCGCCGGTAAAAATCGCCAGGCCCAGTAGCCAGAAAACGGGCCGGCGCACCACCGCCCCCAGGGAGGCGGCCCCGGCCGCCGACCCTTGAAGGCGGGTGGAAGGGGCCGGAACCCGGACGGCGGCCGCCACCAGGGGCGGCATCACCACCAGGACGGCCAGGCCGAGGACGGCCAGGGCCGCCCGCCAGCCCAGGGCATCTACCAGCAGGACGGCCACCGGGGTCATCAGGACGCCCCCCAGGCTGATGCCGATGGTGACGAGCCCCACCGCCCGCCCCCGCCGCTCCCCGAAGGCGGCCGCCAGGGCGCTCTGGACGGGGACCGTCCCGAACAGGGAGCTTCCCAAACCCAGGCCCACAAACCCGGCCAGCAGGTGGGTCCGGGAAGTCATTCGGCTCAGGCCCAGCAAGTTGAGGCCGTAGAGGATAAGGCCGACCACCATCGGCCGGCGGGGGCCGTAGCGGTCTACCAGGCGTCCGACCAGCGGGCCGGCGGCGGCCGCGGTCAGAAACTGGACGGTGATGGCCAGGCTGATTTCGCCCCGGCCCCAGCCGAACTCGGCGGCCAGGGGCTTGACGAAGGCGCTGAACCCGTAAAAGCCGACCCCGGCGCTGGTAAAAAGCAACAAAAGGCCCACCCCGGCCACCAGCCAGCGGCGGTGGGTGGCCGGGGCCGCCGACTCAGAATCTGCAACCCCGGTCAGCGGGTGCCCAGCGTCTCCGGCCATTCCCCGAGGGTCACCTCGACGCTAAAAGCCTCGCCGTCCCGCCAGACTTCCAGGGTGACCGTATCCCCCACGGCCTTGGCCCCATCCAGGTAGTCGGCAATCTCGTCCACCCGCCGGACCGGCCGGCCGTCGATGCCGACGATGACATCCCCCGGCCGGATTCCGGCCCGGTCGGCCGGGCTGTCCCGAACGACCCGCTGGACCAGGGCCCCGGCGGTTATGGGGATCCCCCGGTCTCCGGCCACGAGGGGGTCCAGCTCCAGACTGGAAATCCCCAGCCAGGGATGCTTGACCGTCTCCCCGGCCAGCATCCTGGGCAGAACCTGCTTGGCGGTGTTAATGGGAACGGCCAGCCCGATGGCGGTCCCCCGGCCGTCCCCGGTAAGCTGGGCCGAATCGAGGGCCGTATTTACGCCGATTACTTCGCCGCGGCCGTTAAGGAGGGGACCGCCCGAGTTACCGGGATTGATTAGGGCGTCGGTCTGAATCAGAGCCCGCAACGGCCGGCCCCCGGTGGGAAGGGTCCGGCCGACGCCGCTGATGATGCCCAAGGTGATGGTGCGGTCCAGGCCGAAGGGGTTGCCCAGGGCGATGGCAAACTGGCCGGGCCTTACCGTGGAAGAATCCCCCAGGGTGGCCGGGGTAAGCCTAGCCGGGTCGACGTCGACCTTGACCACGGCCAGGTCGTTGCCCGGGTCCCGGCCCACCAGGCGGGCCTCTGCCCGGGTTCGGTCCGGGAGGGTGACGATGAGCCGCCCGCCGCCGGCCACCACGTGGTTGTTGGTAAGGATGTGGCCGCTCCGGTCCAGGATAATGCCGGAGCCGAGGCCGACCTGGTTATCCCCCCGGGTCTGGGTGATCCGGACCACGCTGGGGCTGGCCCGGTCATAAAGGCCCATAAGCCACTCCTCGTCGAGGACCACCCCGGCGGCGCTGACGACCCGGGGTCGGTCGGGGGGCTCGGCCCGGAGCCAGTGGGCGGCCAGGCCCCCGACGTTGGAAAGAAGCAGACTTCCGACCAGGAGACCCGCCACAAAGGGGGCTGCTAATCCCATCCACCTTTTCATCGCCATTCCCTCCGCACCTTTAGTATAATCCCGGCCGCCCGTCCCCACCCATAAAAGCCTGCCAGCGCCCCGGCCAGGACCGCGGTCCCCGCCAGGCCCCCTTCCGGACCGAAGGCACCCCCGGCCCAAAACTCCGGGGCCGTGGGAAAGAGTTGGACCAGCCCGGGAAAGGTCAGGCCGCTTACCGGCAGGCCGAAGAGGCCCCCGAGGCCGAAGTTCCAGCCCAGGTGCCAGCCCACGGCCGCCCAGAAACCCCACCCGCGGCGCAAGGCGCCCAGGAGGAGGCCGGCCAGGAGGATGTTCAGGGGCCCGAGGGGGCCCAGGCCGGGGTTTGCCCCGTGGGCCAGGGCAAAGAGGACAGCCGTGGCCCAGTGGGCCGCCCTAACCCCAAGGCGGAATTCGACCAGGGACCACAGATACCCCCGGAAAACCGCCTCCTCGGCCAGGGCCACGTTTAATTGGACCCACAGGGTCTTAAAAGGCCCGGGGCCCGGGGCCAAGCCGGCGGGCCAGAGGAGGACCAGGGCCGCGGCCAGACCGGCGCACCCGAGGCCCAGCAGAAGCCCCCGGGCGCCGCCGACAAGGGCTCCGGGGGTAGGCCGCAGGCGGGCCGAAAATCTTTCCGGCCACCGGAGACGCCCGAGCAGTAAGGTCGGCCCAACCACCCCCAGGGTCTGCAGGGGCCAAAAAAGGGGGTCGGCGAGGGGGCCTTCGGGGGGGCCAGGGGTTCCGGCCCGGAGGCCGGCGTACGCCAGGCCGCTTATCAGCAAGCCCAGGCCTACCGATAGAAAATAAAGGAGGGTATCAAAGGCGGTGAGCAGTAAGGGCTTAAGTCCCGGCACGTTGCGCATCGACCCCCCGGATGTTATCATCAACTAGAAAATCTCCGAAGTGGGGAGGTAACTTTCAATGGCGAAAGGACCGGCAACGGTGCTCGGTCGCGAGGAGGCGGTAGGTCCCTGGGAGATCGCCCTGGCCCAGTTCCACCGGGCGGCCGACCACATGGGCCTGGAGGACGGCCTGCGGGCGATTTTAAGTCAGCCCAAGCGGGAGCTTATCGTTCATTTCCCCGTTAAGATGGATGACGGCTCCATCCGGGTCTTTACCGGCTACCGGGTCCACCACAACACCGCCCGGGGTCCCTGCAAGGGGGGGATCCGCTACTCGCCCCGGGTTACCCTGGACGAAGTCCGGGCCCTGGCGATGTGGATGACCTGGAAGTGCGCCGTGGTGAAGCTGCCCTTCGGGGGGGCCAAAGGGGGCGTTGTCTGCGACCCGAAACAGCTCTCCACCGGCGAATTGGAGCGGCTCACCCGCCGCTACACCACCGAGATCTCCATCCTCATCGGGCCGGACCGGGATATCCCCGCCCCCGACCTGAACACCAACCCCCAAATTATGGCCTGGATTATGGATACTTACAGCATGCACCAGGGCCACAGCGTCCCGGCCGTGGTCACCGGAAAGCCGGTGGAAATTGGGGGCTCGGAGGGCCGCAAGGACGCCACCGGGCGGGGGGTGATGCTGGTGGTTCGGGAGGCGGCCAAACTTCTCGGCATGTCTTTAATCGGGGCCCGGGTAGCCATTCAAGGTTACGGCAACGTGGGCTCGGCGGCGGCCCGGTTTCTGGCGGCCCAGGGCTGCCGAATTATCGCCGTCTCGGACGTTAAGGGGGGCGCTTACGACCCCGACGGCCTCGACCTGTCGGCCCTAAACGACTACGTTCGGTCCCACGGGACGGTCTTCGGGTTTGCTACCCCGATAACCAATGCCGAACTCCTGGAGCTGGACTGCGACATTTTGATCCCGGCGGCAGTTGAAAACCAGATCACCGCGGCTAACGCCCACCGAATTAAGGCCCGCATCGTCGCCGAGGGGGCCAACGGCCCGACGACCCCGGAGGCCGACCGGATCCTCAACGAGCGGGGGGTTTTTGTCATCCCCGACATCCTGGCCAATGCCGGCGGGGTTACCGTCTCGTACTTTGAGTGGGTTCAGGACCTGCAGTCCTTCTTCTGGGACGAGGAAGACATCAACGCCAAACTCGAAAAGGTGATGGTCCGGGCCTTCCGGGAAGTGGTCAACCTGGCCCGGAGCGAGGGGGTGGACCTGCGGCTGGCCGCCCACATCCTGGCCGTTTCCCGGGTTGCCCAGGCGATTCGGCTGCGCAGCATCTACCCGTAAAACTTGAGCCGGCGGGTTGCGGTCTTCGGAAGCTCCCGGGTCGACGAAACCCACCCCCTTTACCGCGACGCCTACGAGCTGGGCCGGGGGCTGGCGGAGGCCGGGTTCGAGGTGGTGACCGGGGGCTACGAGGGGGCGATGGAGGCCGTGAGCCGGGGGGCCCGGGAGGCGGGCGGAGCCATCCACGGGGTCACCCTAAGCCTTTTCGACCCCCTAAAGCCCAACCCCTGGCTTACGGCCGAGGTCCGGGCCAGACTGCTCGGGGAGCGACTGGACCGCTTTTACGACCTGGCCGACGCCTTCGTGGTCCTGCCCGGCGGCACCGGGACCCTGCTGGAGTTTGCTTACGTTTGGAACTTGGCCGTCATCGGGGCCCTGAACCACCGGCCCATCCTCCTCCTGGCCAACCCCTGGCGGCCGGTAGTGGACTTCCTGGCCCGCCACCTGATAATTATTCCCGAAGACCTCCAACACCTCACCTTCGTCGAAACGGCCAAGGACGCGGTATCTTACCTGCGGAGGTTTTTCCGTGAGGCCCCAGGGTAGCATCACCGACGTGCCGGGGATTGAGGTCGGCCACTGGACCGACCTGGAGGGGGTTACCGGCTGCACGGTGGTCCTTTGCCGGGACGGGGCGGTGGCCGGGGTGGACGTGCGGGGCTCGGCCCCCGGAACCTACGGCACCGACGCCCTCGCCCCAACGGCCACCGTCCAGAAGGTCCACGCCGTCCTCCTCACCGGCGGGTCGGCCTTCGGCTTAGATGCCGTCGGGGGGGTGATGCGCTGGCTGGAGGAGCGGGGGGTCGGCTTTCGGGTGGGGCCGGCCCGGGTGCCCATCGTCGCCGGGGCGGTAATCTTTGACTTAAACGTGGGGCGGGCCGACCGGCGGCCGGGGCCCGAAGCCGGGTACGCGGCCTGCCAGGCAGCTACCGCCGGGCCCGTGGCCGAGGGGTCGGTGGGGGCGGGGACGGGGGCCACCGTGGCCAAGGGCCTGGGCCTGGGGGCGGCCTGCAAGGGGGGTGTGGGCACGGCCTCCCGCCGGCTGGACGACGGGGTGGTGGTGGGTGCCCTGGTGGTGGTGAACGCGGTGGGCAACATCGTCGACCCGGCCACCGGCCGGGTGGTGGCCGCCCCCCGGGACCCGGCTACCGGCGAGCCGGTGGTGGACCCGGCAAGGCTCCTGGCCCGGCCAATCTTTCCAACCCAGAACACCACCATCGGGCTGGTGGCCACCAACGTCGCCCTCAGCAAGGCCGAGGCCCAGAAGCTGGCCCAGATGGCCCACGACGGCCTGGCCCGGTCCATCTGGCCCGTCCACACCGCCTACGACGGGGACACCCTCTTCGGCCTCGCCACCGGTCGGCTCCGGCCGGAATGGGCTGAGGTGAGCCTGCTGGGGGCGGTGGGGGCCGAGCTGGTAGCCGCCGCCGTTTTGCGGGCCGTCTACCTGGCCCGGCCGCTGGGAGGAATCCGGGCGGTGGCCGGGGGGGAGCCGGGTCAGCAGGTGCCGTAGCGGCGCAGGATAAGCTCGACCTCCTTGTCGTCTACCTCGAAGTCGATACCCTGCCGCCTCAGCTCCCAGGCCTCGGCCTGGTTAATGCGCCGCATCTGGCCGTTGATACAAACGGTCAGGGGAAAGTTATCCTCGTATTCAAAGATTACCATCCGGTCCTGAAGGGTCATCTCCGATACCCGCATCCGCAGACGCCTCCTTTAGAAGCTTTTCTAAAAAGGCGGGCAGGTCGGCTACCAGCTTCGACCGGGCCCAAACCTGGTCGAAGCCGGCGGCCCGGGCCGCCCGGAAAAGGCCCACGTCCCGGTGGGGCCCGAAGCCCAGCACCGTGACCCGGGACTCCAGGCGGGCCTTAAGGGTCTTTACGGCCTCGGCCCAGCGGGCCGAAGGCCCGGCCAGGTCCACCACCGCCAAAACGGGCCGGCCGTCGTCGGGCACCCCATTGGGGTCGCAAACTTCCAGGCCCAGCCTTTCGGCCAGGTCGGTAAGCCTGACCCGGAAGTAAAGGTCGTCGACGAGCAGGACCAGCCGCAAAATGCTTAGACCCCCTTATCAAAATTTTACATTTCTGCGGGGTAATGTTATATTCCTCAGGAAGAATGGGGACCCAAGCGGGCCGTCAGGTGGCTATAATAACTTAGGCTTGCGGTTTCAGGAGGCTCGGTTACTTGGATTCAAGCTGGTCTGCCATGCGTAAAGGGAGCTTACCCCCAAATCCGGCGGCGGTAGAGGAGCGGATCAACCTTGTGCGGGGAGTGTACGCCTCCCAGGTCATCCTTTCGCCCACCAACGAGATCCAGGAGATCCACGTACTGGCCTCGTCCCGACGCAACCCCAAGCAGATCGTCCGGGATATCGAATCGTTAATGTTGGTTATTTTCGGCGTTCGACTTGACTATCGCAAGATAAGCCTGGTGCAGGTGGACGAGGCCCGCTTCGAGCAGTGGTCGCCCCGGGTTCGGCTTCAGCAGGTGCGGATGACCACGGAGCACGGGAACCGCCGGGCCCAGGTTAACCTTCAGCTCGGGCCCCGGGAGGTGACCGGCGAGGCCGTGGGGGAGCGGTCGGATGCCCTCGGGGATGCCGAGCTGGCCGCCCAGGCCACCCTCCGGGCCGTCCGGGAGCTGAGCGACGCCATGCCCGAAATCCGGCTGCAGGAGCTTCGGGGCATCGAGCTTCAGTCGGGCCGGGCGGTCCTGGTCTGCCTGGAGGTGGTGGTACCCGAGGGGGAACAGCCCCTTTTCGACGCCAGTCAGAACCGGCTGGGGGCGGCCGGCCTCGAGGGGCGGCTCCTTGGGGCCGCCTGGGTGCGGGGCGACCTCCCCACCGCCGCCGCCAGGGCCGTTCTGGCCGCCCTCAACCGCCGGCTGCCGGTCCTTCGCCGGTCGGAGGCCTCCGACCTGCTCACTTGAGACCATGCCCCGCTTTCTGAGTCTTTCCGACGCCGCCGCCCTCGTCCCCGACGGGGCCCTGGTGGCCCTGGCGGGCAACGTGGATATGTCGCCCCTGGCCCTGGTTCGGGAGCTTATTCGCCAGGGCCGGCGGGGCCTGCGGCTGGTGCTGGTCCCCAGCGGCGGCCTGGGGGCCGACCTGCTCATCGGGGCGGGGGCCGTCGAGACAGCCGAGTTCGGCAGCCTTCACCTGGGCGAGTATGGGGTCGCCCCGGCCTTTAAGCGGCTGGCGGAGGGGGGCAGGTTCCCGCCGCTGGACAGCGGCTGACCGGCCGTGCTGGCGGGCCTCCAGGCGGGGGCCGTCGGGGTGCCCTTTATGCCCGTTCGGGGTTTCCTTGGGACCGACTACCTTAAGGTGCGTCCGGAGTTCCGGGTAATCGAAAACCCATACAACCCCGGGGAGCCGGTGGTTGTGGTCCCGGCGATTCGCCCTGACGTGGCCCTCATCCACGGCTTTCGGGCCGACGCTGGGGGCAACGTCCTTACCGACCCGACCCAGGATGCGGGCCTGATGGCCCGGGCCAGCCGCCTCACCATCGTCACGGTCGAGGAGTTCCAGGAGGCTCCCCTGGGGCGGGGTCCCGGCTTTATTCCCGCCCTTTACGTTGGGGCGGTGGCGGTCGCCCGGGGTGGGGCCCGGCCCGGGGCCTGCCCGGGGTATTACGGCCGGGACGAGGCCGAAATTAAAGCCTACGTGGGCCTTGCCAGGACCGAGGCGGGGTTTCGGGAGTATCTTACCCGCTACGTCCTGAACGGAGTCCCGGCCCAGCGCCCCTAGGCCTATGGGTTCGGCCTACCGGGTCGAGGAGCTGTTAATTACCGCACTCGCCGCCGAGGTCCGGGACGGGGAAGTCACGGCGGTGGGCAGCCGGTCCCCCATCCCGGCGGCCGCGGCCCTCCTGGCCCGGCACACCCACGCCCCGAACGCCACCGTCGTCATCCTGGGGAGCCGCCGTTATTTTCCCTTCACGGAAGGGAGCAAGGAGTTCTTTGACCTGGCCCAGCGGGGCGGCATCGACCTCTTTTTCTTAAGCGGGGTGCAGACCGACGGTCAGGGCAACATCAACCTCCACGTGGTGGGCGATTACGGGCGGCCCCGGGTCCGGTTCCAGGGCGGGATGGGGTCGGGGATGCTCTACTTTATGGCCCGGCGGGTGGTGCTCTTCCGGACGGAGCACAGCCGGCGGGTCTTCGTGCCCCGGGTGGACTTCATCACCGCCCCCGGCCTCGCCCCGCCGGGGGCCCATCGGCCGGGCGGGCCCACCGCCCTGGTCACGGCCCTCGGCGTCTTCGATTTCGACCGGGGAAAGGGCCGCTTTCGGGTCAGGTCTTTGCATCCGGGCGTCTCCCTGGCGGAGGTGGTGGGGCGGACCGGCTTTGAACTCG
>DAOUCL010000118.1:0-10995 GCA_034432015.1 Dehalococcoidia bacterium | reverse complement strand
AGGGGCCGCTTGTTGCCGGCCAGGGAGTTGGGCCACCCCGGCCGGGGGTCGAACCAGACCATCCCGTTGTTCAAAAGGACCCCCGTGCCCGGGATTACCACCCGGCAACCGAAAAGCTCCCCCAGGGTGTTGGTCAGGGAAGCCATGTTGCGCTCCCGGTCGACGACCCCGAGGTGGGTGGTGCACCCGGGGTCCGGCCCGGCCGCCCCCTCCGCCCGGGCCGGGGCCGGTCGGCCCTCATACTTCCAGGGGTTGCCGGGCGGGACCTCCGGGGTGGCCCGCTCAAAGTCGATGGTTGACCGCACCTCGGCGGCGTAATCTTTGCTGACTAGGCCGGACCAGGGGGCGTCGACGAAGTCGGGGTCGGCTACGAAGGCGAAGCGGTCAGCAAAGGCCCGGCGGCTGGTTTCGGCGATAAGGTGGAGGCTCTGGGCCGAGTTGTGGCCGTAGCGGCGCAGGCCGAACCCCTCGGCGACGTTAAGCATCTCCACCAGGGTGGTTCCGGCGCAGGGCCCCGGGGCGGCCACAATTTCAAAGCCCCGGTACGTGGTCCGGAGGGGCTCGTCATAAAGTTTGGGCTCGTAGCGGGCCAGGTCTTCCCGGGTGATGAGGCCGCCCCGGGCGGCCATCGCCTCGGCGATTCGGGCGGCGATGGGCCCCCGGTAAAAGGCGTCGGGGCCCTCCCGGCCGATAAGCTTTAAGGTTTCGGCCAGTTCCGGCTGACGGAAGATTTCGGCCGGCTCCCACCAGCGGGTTCGCGGCTTGGGCGGGACGCCTCGGGGCAGGAAGACGGCGGCCGTCTCGGGAAACGCCGTAAGCTCGGCCATGGCCACGGCGATGTTTAAGCTTACGTACCAGTCCATGGGGAAGCCTTCCTCGGCGTAGCGAATGGCCGGCTCCAGAACCTGGTCCAGGCGCATGGTGCCGAACTTTTCCAGGGCCAGGGCCAGCCCGGCCACCGTTCCCGGCACCAGGGGCGCCCGGTAGCCCACCAGGTTCGCCCGGTCCTTGACGGCCGGCCAGCCGAACATTCCGGCCTGCCCCCCGGCCGGGTCCAGCTCAAAGGTTTCGGGGCCGGCCGCCGCCGGGGTGCGGCCGGTGAATTCCACCACGAACTGCCGGCCCCGGCGGTTGTCGTGGACCACCAGGTAGCCGAGGCCGCCGATGCCGCTCATAAAGGGCTCCACCACCCCGGCGGCAAAGGCGGCGGCCACCGCCGCGTCCACGGCGTTTCCGCCCTTGAGCAGAATCTCGGCCCCGGCCTCGGCAATGAGGGGGTGCTCCCCCACCACCAGGCCGTTGGGGGCGACGACCTCGGCCTTCGAAAGGGTAAGTTCCGTCCGCACCAGCCGGGTCATTTTCTGACCTCCTTTACTCGTACTTTTCAGCCAGAAAGAGGGGCGGTTCGCCCTGGGCCACCCGCCGGATGTTGGCAAAGCAGTTGGCCAGGATGCGGGGCCAGCCGTCCGCCGTCGGGCCGGCGATGTGGGGGGTGAAGGTGACGTTGTCCAGGGCAAGGAGGGGATTGTTCGGGTCCGGCGGCTCCATTTCCAGGACGTCGAGGCCAGCGGCCATAATCCGGCCCGATTTCAGGGCCTGATAAAGGGCCGCTTCGTCCACCACCGCCCCCCGGCTGGTGTTTACAAGGACCGCGGTGGGCTTCATCATCCCCAGCTCCCGGGCCCCGACCATGTGCCGGGTGAGCCGGGTAAGAGGAACGTGTAAGGTGACGACGTCGCTGGTCTGAAGGAGCTCCTCAAAGGGCGCAAAGGTTACCCCTAGCTCGGCCTCCGTCTCCGGGTCGGGGCGGCGGATGTCGTAGTAAACGACTTCGGCCTCCAAGGCCCGGAGCCTTTTGGCCACCTGCCGGCCGATATTT
Organism: Dehalococcoidia bacterium; assembly: GCA_034432015.1. Lineage (GTDB taxonomy): Bacteria > Chloroflexota > Dehalococcoidia > JAUQQI01 > JAUQQI01 > JAUQQI01. The sequence continues at coordinate 9,116 of DAOUCL010000118.1, read as the reverse complement.
CCCAGGCCGACAATGCCCACCCGCTTGTGCCAGAGCTCGTAAAGGTCGTTAGTGTCGACCCGCCACCGCCCGGCCTTGACGTTTAAATGATGATAGACCAGCCGCCGGTAAACCGCCAGCATAAGGAGGATGGTGTGCTCGGCCACGGCGATGGCGTTTCCCCCGCCGTTATTGGCCACCGGGACCCCGTAGCGGGCGGCCAGGTCCAGGTCGATGCGGTCGTAGCCGGCGCTCATCAGCTGAATGAGCTTTAAGTTTCGGGCCGCCCGAAAATCCTCCTCCGAGAGGGACCAGAAGCCCAGCAGGAAATCGGCCGAGGCTATCACCCGCCGCACCTCCTCGGGTGGGGCGTCGGGGGGGACGGCCACGACCTCGAAGCCCTCGGGGCACCATTCCCGAACCAGCCGGTTAACCGCCTCCCAGGGGGTAAGGCGGTACGCGACCACGAAGTTCCGACCGGGCGAAGCAGGCATGGGTAAACCTCCTCCGAGCGCAGGTAGATTCGGCCCGGGCCTTCCCCGGGAGGCCCGGACCGGCTTATTATACCCGCCTCCAGCCCCGGCCGTCCCTGACGGCCGAAACTGGGCTAAACTTAACCCGGGGAGGACTTGCGTGAAAAGATACCCGGCCGACCCCGGCCTCGCCGTCCGGATGTTCGTCGTCCTGGCCCTGTTGTTTCTGCTTTACCTGGGCTTCTTCGTCGTAATGGTAGAGGCCGGCCTTGACCCCCTCTTCGCCCTCCTTATCGCCGGCTTCGGCCTCGGCCTCCAGTACTTTTTCTCCGACCGGCTGGCCCTTATGGCCGTGGGAGCTCGAATTGAGGACCCAACCCGCTACCCGGAGCTGGACGGGATGCTCACCCGCCTCTGCCTGGCGGCCGACTTGCCCAAACCGAAGCTGGCCATCGCCGACCTGGACGTGCCCAACGCCTTTGCGGCTGGCCGGGACCCTAAACATTCGGTGGTGGTACTCACCCGGGGCCTGCTGGAGCGGCTGGAACCGGAGGAGGTCGAGGCCGTCATCGCCCACGAGCTAAGCCACATCCGCAACCGGGATGTGCTGGTTATCACCCTGGCGACTTTCTTTTCACTGGTCGCCTACTACATCGTCAGGTTCGGGCCTTACCTCACGGCCGGGCGCCGGCGCCGGGACTCGGGGAATGCGTTCCTGGCAATCCTGGCGGCCCTGGCTGTCTGGCTTATAAGCATGCTGCTCATCCGGGCCCTCTCCCGCTACCGGGAGTACGCCGCCGACCGGGGCTCGGCTTACCTAACCGGCCGGCCCATGGCCCTGGCCTCGGCCCTGGTGAAGATCTCCGAAGAGGCGGTCCGGCTCCCTAAAGAGGACCTGCGGACGATGTCGGCCCTAAACGCCCTCTTTATCTTCCCCTTCCGGGGCGGGGGCCTCTTCGAGCTCTTTTCCACCCACCCCTCCCTGGAGAACCGGCTGCGTTATCTTGAAAAAGTCGCCCGGGAGCTGGAGCGGCCGTGAAGCGGCTCTTTGACGTCCTTTTCGGCCGAACCCTCCCCGAGCCGTCCCGGACGGATAAGCTCTTTGCCCTAGCCACCGCCTACGTGGAGCTCCAGGAGGATTACGGCCTGACCAGCACCGGCCGGGCCGGCATCGCTTACCGACCGGTGGAAAGCTCCTTCTTTGACGAAGCCCAGACCGAGCTGCGGGGCGTCCTCCAGATCAGCGGCCGGGAGACGGGGACGGCGGTGGCGGTCCGCCGGGACGCCTACGGCTACGAGTGGGTGGTCTTTTCCGACCCGGACTTTGAGGACCTGGTTTCCACGGCCCACATTGTGGCCCGAATCCTCGAAGACCATGGCTTCGGCCCCCAGGTCCTGGCCGCCGTCTTCGAGTTCACCGACCGCGCCGGCCGCCGGGTTTATATTATTTACAACTATAAGCGGGGCGTTTTTTATCCCTTCGTGCCCAAGGCCGGCAAGGAGCGGGACGTGGCCTACGAGCTCAGGCTAAAAGCCCTCCTGGCCGATAAGTTACCCCTCGAGGCTGACCTGGGCCGCTGGTTTCCCCTCTGGGACCCGCCCCTTGACCCCGGGCCGGACCTCCCGGCAGATTCCCGGCTGGGGTAAGACCTTGTCGGGGTTGAATCGGCCGGCCGGGTCGAAGGCCCGCCTCACCTTCCGCATCGCCTCCAGGTCGGCTTCGTCGAAAACGAGGCTCAGGTAATCCCGCTTTTCGAGGCCGATGCCGTGCTCCCCCGACAGGGTGCCCCCAACCTGCACGGCCAGCCGCAGAATCTCGGCACCGGCGGCCAGCACCCGCTCAAAGACGCCGGGCTCCCGGGCATCGAAAAGGATGTTCGGGTGGAGGTTGCCGTCGCCGGCGTGGAGGTACGTCGCCAGCCGCAGGCCGTACTTGCGGCCGATGGCCTCCACGTGGGCCAGAACGGCCGGGAGGGTGTGGCGGGGCACGGTGATGTCGTGGACGTAGTAGTTGGGCGCAAGCCGCCCCAGGGCGCCCCGGGCCCGCTTGCGCATCTGCCAGAGCCGGTCCCGGGCGGCCGGGGTCGCCGCCAGCTCCACCGAGAGGGCCCCGGATTCGGCAAAGCGGGCCCGACACACTTCGGCCCCCCAATCGGCCTCCTCGTCAAGGCCCGCCACCTCGGCAATTACGAGGGCCTTCACCTCCGGCGGCGGGGTTTGCCCGAAGGCTTGCCCGACGGCATCCAGGGTGGCCCGGTCCATCATCTCCAGGGCGATGGGCCGCACCCCGGCCAGCAGAACCCGGTTAACCGCCTCGGCCGCCAGGGTAATATCGGGGAAGGTGGCGCTCAGGGTCCGGACGGCCTCAGGCTTCGGGATAAGGCGGACCTCGGCCTCGACGGCCACCCCAAGGGTGCCTCGGAGCCGACGAAGAGGCCCACCAGGTCGTAGCCCAATGGGTCCGGGGCGGCCGAAAGACTTACCTCGGACCCATCCGAAAGGACCACCCGAAGCCAGCGGGTGTGGTTGGAGGTGACGCCGTAGGCCAGGCATTTGGGCCCGCCCGAGTTTTCGGCCAGGTTTCCCCCGATGGTGCAGGCCGGCTGACTGGAAGGGTCCGGGGCGTAGAAGAGGCCGAAGGGCTCGGCGGCCTCCGAAAGCTCCAGGTTGACGACCCCGGGCTCGACCCGGGCTAGCCGGTTAAGGGGGTCGATTTCGAGAATCCGGTTGAGCCGGGTAAGCACCAGCAACACCCCGCCCGAGGGAACGGCCCCGCCCGAAAGGCCCGTCCCGGCCCCCCGGGGGGTCACCGGTAGGCCGTGACGGGCAGCCCAACCCACCACGGCCCGGACCTCTTCGGGGCTGCTGGGGTAGACCACCACCCGGGGCTCGGCCCACTCAACGGAGGCGTCCGAACCGTGGACGTAGCGGTCGTCGGCCTTGACCTGAACGTACGGGCCGTCCCCGACGATGGTATAAAGCTCCCAAAGGACTTCGGCCGGTACGTCCACCGCAACTTTCCTCGCCTGAGATTCCAGAGCATTATAGGCGAGACCTTGAATGCTGGCAACTGGTATACTTTACCAAACGGCCGCCCGTGATAACCACCATTGAACTGGACGTCAGGTCAGCGGACATCGACGGCGATGGCATCGTCAATAACGCCGTGTATTTTGTCTACTTTGAGCAGGTCCGCCTGGTCCACCTGATGCGCCTCGGGATTATCCAGCGGCCCCGCCGGCCGGAAGAGCGCAATTTCACCCTGGCGGCTACGGAAGCAAGCTTTCTTGCCCCCCTGACCTTTCCGGACCGGGTGGTGGCCTCGGCCTGGACCGTCCGGGTGGGTAACACCAGCTTTGCCCTCGGGTATGAGCTGGTTCGCAAGAGCGACGGGGTGCCGGTTGCCCGGGGGAGCTCCGTTCAGGTCTGGCTGGACCCCAGCGGCCGGCCGACGCCCCTTCCGCCCCTGGTCCGGCAGGCCCTGGGGGCCTCGGTGCGGCCCTGGGGTGTCCCGTCGGCAGAATAGGGGCCAAAGCCCTGGACAGCCGCTCCGCCCGGGCGTAAAATTCTCCAGCCCTTTTTCCCGGAAGGGGGAGGATGCGGCTTAAGGCTACCGGCCTTCTTCTCGCCGCCCTGGCGGCAGTCCTACCCGACGTCAGCCCGGGCGCGGCCGCCCCGGCTTTTGACCTTCAGGCCGCGTCGGCCCTCATCGCCGACGGGGCGACGGGCGAAATCCTCTGGGCCAGGGACCCAGACGTCCGGCTGAGCGTGGCATCAACGTCAAAGCTTATGACGGCCCTGCTGGCCCTGGAGCAGGGGGACCTGGGGGCCCGAATCCTGATCCGGGAAGGCCACCTGCGCCCGGGCTCGACAACGGGGCTTCAGCCCGGGGATGAGGTCGACCTAGAGACGCTCCTCTGGGGCCTGCTTTTGGCCTCGGGAAACGACGCCGCCGTGGCCATCGGCGAGCTGGTGGCCGGCAGCGAGGAGGAGTTCGTGGCCCGGATGAACCGGCGGGCGGCCACCCTGGGGCTCACCGGTTCGGCCTTCACCAATGCCCACGGCCTGGACCACCGCCAGTTCGCCCCGGGCAATATTATGACGGCCCGGGACCTGGCCACCCTCGCCCGGGAGGTCCTGCGCTACCCCCTTATCCGCCAGATTGCGGCAAGCCCCGAGAAGACGGTTACCGTGGGCGGGCGGTCGCTTCTACTGCGCAACACCAACCGGCTGGTTCGGGACGGCTTTCCGGGGGTCGACGGCCTCAAAAACGGGTACACCCGTCGAGCTGGCCAGTGCTACGTGGCCACCGCCACCGTTAACGGCCGGACGGTCATCGCCGTCCTGCTCAATACCCCGACCCACCTGGAGGCCTGGGCCCTTCTGAGGCTCGGACTGAGCCTATTGCCCCCCGACCCACCGCCAGGGATGGCGGTGGCCGGCGGCCTCGGCCTGGCCCCCTTTTAGGCTTCTTAATCCGGCCCAGCCAAGCCCCCAGCAGCCGGCTGCTACGGGCGGCGGCCCAGGCGGATGGTCCAGCCTGGCCAGGACCAACAGCCCCAGCACGGCCCCTGCCAGGGCGACGCCGCCCGCTCCCTCGGCCCGCAGAAGGGCCCCCACATTACCCAGGGCTACCACCTCCGCCGCAGGGACGCCCTAAGCCAAAAATATCCGCCGGACCCCCAACGGCCTGGGAACGACCCGCCGCAACGGGCTTCCCGACCCCCATCAGGGCGAAATCCGGGCCCCCGATCGGGCCAGGCGAAAAGGGGAGAATCCCCACCAGGGGCACCGGGTAGTCGGCCTGCTCCCCAATTTGCCCCTCCTGTTACGCCTGGGGCGGCCCCCCGATTGACTCGGCCGGTTTTCGGGTAAAACTCAGGCGCCGGGGTCCAGCCAGCGGCCCAATTTGGGCAGGAAATCCCAGGCGGCCGGCCAGCTACGGCGGCACAGCCCGACGGCCCGGTCCGGGTCGGCCGCGTGGATGAGCAGGCCGGTGCTGGCTTCCCAGGCCCGAACGGGACTTACGGTCCCCAGGTCCCGAACCTGCCAGCGCAGGCCGTAGGTCCGGGCCAGCGCCCGCTCCAGCAGGCCGGCGGCCCGCCAGGGATTGGGCACCCCTTCCGCCCACATTACCCCGACCTCCACCACCGGAAAGGCCGGCCGGCCACGAAGGGCCCGAAGAGGAAAGCCAGCCCCACCTCCGGGCGGCCCCGGAAGAAGCTGGCCAGCATCACCGTGAGCCGGTCCCGCTCGGCTTGGGACAGGTCAAAAAGCTTAAAATCCTTCGGCCCCACTTATCGGCTCCCTCCCCACAAAGCCGGCCACCAGGGCAAGGAACTCGGGCAGGCTCCGGCCAGCCAGCTCCACCCCGGCGGCCAGCTCCTCGGGGCCCACCTGGTCGGGGGCGTGGACCAGCCGATCCCGGAGGCGGGCGACGGTTGCCAGCCGGTCGGCTAAGCCGGCGGAAATGACGCCCGCTTCGGCCAGGGCCAGGAAGACGTCGGGGTAAGATTCGGGGCCGCGCCCGCCCCGTTCGGCGAGCAAAGTCACCCCAACGTCGGTGGCGGCTTCAACGGCGATGATAAGGCGATAGCGGGCGGCGTCGGCCGCCACCGGGTCGTTAAGGTCCAGGGCCTTCAGGCGGGCCAGCCCAAATCCCCCGGCCAGCCGGGCGATAAGCCCCTCGCCCCTCACAGGATGGCGTAGGCGTTGCCGGGCGAACCGACGCCCCCGGGAATATGCAGGGGCGCCGAGACCAACAGAAAATGATAGCGGCCTTCGGCCCGGCAGGCCGCCGACAACCCCTCCAGGTCCCAGAGCTCCCCCAGGGGCATGCCCAAGAGGGCGATAAGCCGCTGATGGAGAAAGCCCTCTTCCCGGCGGACCGGTAATGCCTCGACGGCCGGGTTATCGGCGGCCACCGCCGCCACCCGGCGGTCCCAGAGCCAGGCGGCCGTTCCCGGCCCAGGGTCGAGGCCGGGGGCGGCCAGGGTTCCGCCGTCGAGGCTCCCGGCCAGCGCCCTTCGGCCGGCCTCAGCCAGGCCCAGGTACCATCGGAGCCAGCCGGTGCGGAGAAGCAGGATATCCCCGGCCTCGAGGCCCACCCCTTCCCAGCCCAGGACGGCCTCCAGGTCGCCGGGGCCAAGCGCGACCCGGACGGCGGGGTCGAGGGGTCGGCCCACGGCTTCGAAGTAAGCCGCGGCGTCGACGAGCACTCCCCGGCCGACGATGCCCCGGCGGGCGATGACGTCGATGCCCAGCTCCCCCCGGTCCAGGTCAGGGTCCTCCCGGCCGCCGTAAAAGCCGAACTGCCGGTAGCGGATGTGCTGGAGGCCGTCCCATTGGGTGGAGGCCTGGGGGTAAAAGCCGTCGAGCCAGTCGTCCCGGGCGAGCCGGCCGGTGGAAACGTGGTGGCGGTAGGTCCGACGGGTGCTGACCAGGCTCGGGTCCGGCAGGTTAAGGGGCAGGGAAAGGTTTATAACCCGGCCGGCCGAGACGGTGCGGACGGCCCGGAGGACCTCCCGGGGGGTTATAAAATTGAGGGTTCCGAGCTGGTCCGACCGGCCGAAGACGTCCCAGGCGTGGCGTTCTCCGGTGGGCAACTGCGGCAGCTCCGCGTACTTGGGCACGGCGGCCAGGTCGACCATAGGTTCCTCCTAACGTACGGTTCCGTCAATGAGTATACACTTAGGGTTGCCAAGTCTTAACCCGGGGAGGAAGCCGTGATAACCGCGTTGGCCGTTGACAATTTCTTCGATGCCGACCCTAACCTGGCCTTTGTTCTGCGACTCTGGGCCGACCCAGAAGATGCGGCCCGGGCCGAACCCCACCTCCGGGAGCTGGGGCACCTGGCAGCGGGAGAACTGGACCGGTTGGCAACGGCAGCCAACCAGAATCCCCCTGTTTTACGGGCTTTTGACCGGGAAGGCAACCGTATTGATGAGGTCGTTTATCACCCGGCTTACCGGGAGCTGGAAAGGTTCGCCTTCGAACGGTTCGGGCTGGCGGCGATGTCCCATCGCCCGGGGATACTGGGCTGGCCCAGACCCGTGCCCCACGTGGTCAAATATGGGTTTAAATACCTGTTCGTTCAAGCGGAGTTCGGCCTTACCTGCCCCGTCTCGCTGACCGACTCCACCGCCCGGATCATCAGGCTATTCGGCAGCCCGGACCAGCAGGCCCGCTACTTGCCCCGCCTTACGGCCACGTCGCTGGCTGAACTGTGGCAGGGGGCCCAGTTTATCACTGAGAAGGAGGCCGGCTCCGACGTGGGGGCAATCAAGACCGTTGCCCGGCGGGAGAACGGGGTCTGGTGCCTTTACGGCCACAAGTGGTTCTGCAGCAACGTTTCGGCCGAGGTTATTGTTACCCTGGCCCGGCCGGAAGGGGCCGAAACCGGGACCCGGGGCCTTGGGATGTTCCTGGTGCCCAAGTGGCTGCCAGATGGGACCCGGAATTTTTACCGGATCGAGCGCCTTAAAGATAAGCTGGGGAGCCGAAGTATGGCCACGGGGGAGGTTACGCTGGAGGGGGCAGTAGCCGAGCCGGTGGGGGAGCTGGGCCGTGGGTTTAAGCAGATGGCCGAGATGATCAACGTCTCCCGCCTTTCGAATGCCCTGAGGTCGGCCGGACTTATGCGCCGGGCCTTTTTCGAAGCCCTTACTTACACCCGGCGGCGCACGGCCTTCGGCCGGCCCCTGGCCGAACTGCCCCTGGTGCGACAGAACCTTTTTGACCTGCTGCTGGACGTAGAAGGGTGCGCGGCTCTGGTCTTCTACGGCGCCTGGCTTCTGGACCGGGCCGATGCCGGGGATGCCGAGGCGGCCCGGCTCCGGCGGATCATCACGCCCCTTGCCAAGTTTTACGTGACCAGGCGGGCCCGGAAGGTGGTGGGCGAGGCCCTGGAGCTCCTCGGGGGCAACGGCTATATCGAAGACTGGCCGCTGGCCAGGCTTTTACGGGACGCCTACTTGGGCTCCATCTGGGAGGGGACCACCAATATCGTGGCCCTGGACGTCCTGCGGGCCGTCTTGCGGGAAGGGGCCGGTGAAGCCCTCGTTGAGGAGTTAAAGACAAGGCTCGCTAACCTGAAATCCCCACCCGTTCGGCACCTGGCCGGGGCCCTTAAGCCCCGGCTCGGGCGGCTTCAGGCCGAGCTGGGCCGACTGTCCGAAGTCGAGGCGGAAGACCGGGAGCTGGGGGCCACCGGTCTTGCCAAGGAATTGGCCCACCTGACCATTGCCGGCTTGCTCTTTTATGAGGCGGACCGGCTGGGGGTTCAGGCCGGCAACTACCGGAAGCTTGCGGTGGCCGCGGCCTACACCTGGAGTCGAATCTTTAACGAGCCGGTCAGGCCTGACCCCGATCTGTTCCGGGACCTGATAAGCTGGCGCCCCCTTGAGGCCGAAGCGGCCGCGATCCGGTCTCCCTCACCGCCGTTGATCAGGGGGCGACCCCGGGCATAAAATATCGTAACCCGCAACTGACCGACTGCGGAGGTGTAAGGATGGCAGGCTGGCCTCAGCTTAAAAACGCCCAAATTTCCCGGCGGGAGTTTTTGGCCGGGGGCGCGGCCGCGGCGCTGGGCCTCTGGTCGTGCGCCCCGACGCCCCAGGCGCCCCAGCAAGCGCCGGCTCCGGCGGAGGAGAAGCCCCGCTACGG
>DAOUCL010000117.1:0-14017 GCA_034432015.1 Dehalococcoidia bacterium | reverse complement strand
CTCCCCGGCGCACGCCACCAGGGTGTACATGCCCTCGGCCGGGTCGGCCAGCCGCCGGCGCCACCGCCCCAGCGAGGGGAAGGGCAACTGCAGGGTTCCCCAGACGGCCCGGGGTCCCTGGAAAATCCGGCAGACTGCCTCGTAGTCGGCCGGCTCGGCGTGCCGGACCAGGATAGACGAGCCCATCTGGCTAAATTATATCCCCGGTCGCCGGGCCGTTAAGGGGCCTGGGCCCCGGCCTGACGGCGGCGAAGCCGCCGACCAATGAAGCCTGCGCCCAGACCGGCCGGAACCCAGACCCACCAGAGAAAGACCGCCCCCTGAATGAGGACGTCGGCGACCCGGGCAAGAAACACCAGGGACTTGTTCCAGGCCTGGACGGCCGCCTGGACCGGGTCCCAGGCCGGCCCTTCCTGGGCCGGCAGGGGCGCTTCGGTGAGCAGAATCGTAATGGCCGCCAGCTCGCTCTGCCGGCGCAGGTATTCGATGCGGCCCTGAAGCCGCTCGACCTGGGCCCGGACCTCGTCCAGCCGCTGGCGGACTTTAAGGATTTCGTCGACGGTGCGGGCCTGCTGCAGGAGGGCCAGGTACTGGGCCTCGACGGCCTGCAGGTTTCGCAGTTGGGCTGAGAGGTCGGAATACTCTTCGGTGACATCCCGGGAGGAAAGCTGTTCGGCCTTAACCTTAGACCCCACGGCCCGGAGCTGTTCTAGGGTCCGGTTAAGTTCGGCCGCCGGCACCCGAATGGTAACCGTAGCCTGGTTTTCGGCGACGTTAGAGCCTACCACATAGCCCCCGGCCGCCTGGGCGACCTGCTCGATGCGGCTTATGGCCGGCCGCAGTCGCCCCACCTCAAGTTGCAGGGTCGCGTTGTAAATAACCATCCGGTCCAGGAGTTGGGCGCCCGGGCCGGCCTGGTCGGCCGGCCCCAGGCTTCGGGCCGGTGCCGGGAGGGGCTCCGTAAGCCCCGGTTGCGGCCGGACGGAAACGGTGTCCCCGCCAGCGGTGAGACCGGCTTGGCCGGCCGGGCCCGGCCGGAGCAGGGCCGCCCCAACCCCCAGCCCCGCGGCGGCAAGGACAATTGCTAAAAGCACCCACTTTGTGCGCATTTTCGGCCTCCAAAGGTTTATTCAACCATAAGACGTTTCAGGGGGCCGAAAAGTTCCCAACCGGTACAAGGTCGGGGTATAAAATACCGCGGCCGGACGCTGAATCTTTGTCCGGCCGCGGTATCTTGGGGCGCTTTTTGTGCCGGAGGGGGGACTCGAACCCCCACCCCCTCAGCGGGGAGCGGTTTTTGAGACCGCCGCGTCTGCCAGTTCCGCCACTCCGGCGTCAGGGAGGGGCTTGAAACACCCGCCCCAATCTGATGGCTATCACGGCCCAGGGGCCCTTGTCAAGACGGCGGCCCGGATGGGAACGGGGCCGCCTAGCGGCCGGTGCCCGGACCCGGGTAAGCCGACAGGGGCGGCGGGGTCGGCACGGCCGCCGGGCCTGGATAGGCCGGCGGCGCCCCCACCGGACCCGCCAACGGCTGGCCGCCGATGGAGCCGAAGGAATAGTTGGCCACCAGGCCGATGGACCCGGGCGGCCAGTAGGAAAGCCAGGCCTTGCCGATGACGTTGCTTTTCGGGACGACCCCCCAGATGTGGGAGTCGCTGCTGTTGTTGCGGTTGTCCCCCAGCACAAAGTAGTGGCCCGGCGGCACCGTTACCGGTTGGAAGGTGTAGCTCGGCCGCTCCCGCAGATACGGCTCCGCCAGCGGCTGTCCGTTTATATAAACCTGCCCGTTCCGAACCTCCACCGTTTCCCCCGGAAGGCCGATAATGCGCTTTATAAAATCCCGGCTCGGGTCGTTGGGGAACCTGAAAACAACGATGTCCCCCCGCTGGGGCGGCTGGAAGAGGTAAACTCGGCCGTCGGGAATGGGCAGAAGTCCGGCCACCGGCCCCAAAAACTCCCGAACGGCCCCGAAGTCCACCGAAAAGTAGGCAAACCTGGCCACCAGCAGATACTGGTTGTGGTGGAGGCTCGGCTCCATGCTGGAGCCTTCGACCTTAAAATTCTGGACCAGGCTCCGAACCAACAGGAAGATCAATACGGTGAGGGCGACCGTCTCGAGGATTTCCCGGAGGGTCTGCCCCAGCCGCCCCGAACGGGCCCGGGCCTGGGATTCGTGGTCCATATCCGTTGCCGGCCCAGCCATAACTGCAATCTCAGTATACCGTGGCCCACCCGGCCGCCCGCAAGTAACAGGCGGCCGGCTAAGCCCGGACCTGGCGCGGTTTGGCCGCGCCGGCACTGGAAGGGCCCGAGGCGGGCGCGCCCCCGGAGCTTGCCAAAATCCGCCCCCGCGTGTAAAATTAGGCAGACCAGGTCTGGAGAAAGGAGGGCAGCCATATGCAGTCGCGGGGCCTAGAAAACGTTTCCCGGCGGGAGTTTCTTGGTCTTGCGGGTGCGGCCCTGGCCGGGGCCGCCTTGGCCGCCTGCGCGCCGGGGCCGACCGCCCCCCAGCCGGCCGGTCAGCAGACAGCCCAGGCAACACCAAAGAGGGGCGGCGTCCTGAAGGTGGCCATCATCGGCGAGCCCCCGGCCCTTGACCCCGGGTTCACCACCGCCACCATCACCCAGAACACCATGTGGCACGTCTTTGAGCCGCTCCTGACCCGGGACAGCAAGTTTGCGCCCATTTCCCACCTGGCCGAAAAGTACGAGGTCAACGCCGACGGGACGAAGTTCACTTTCTACCTGCGCAAGGGGGTACTTTTCCACAACGAGAAGGAGTTTACCGCCGAAGATGCCGTCGCATCCCTCAAGCGCTGGGCGCAGGTGGCCGGTCGGGGCCGGCAGGTCTTCGCCCGAGTGGATACCATCCAGGAAAACGACCGTTACACCTTCACCATTAACTTCAAGCAGCCGACGGGCCTGCTGCCGGAGTTCCTGGCCGAAGTTGAGGCGATGATGCTGCCCAAGGAGGTGGCCGAGAAGGTCGGAAAGGACCGGCTGCCCGACGAGCTCATCATCGGCACCGGCCCCTACAAGCTGGCGGAGCACGTCGTCGACCGCTACATCCGGCTGCAGCGGTTCGAAAAATACGCCGCCCGGGAGGAGCCCCCCAACGGCTACGGGGGCAAGCGGGTGGCCTACTTTGACGAAATTCGCTTTATTCCGGTGCCCGAGGATTCGGTGCGGGCCGACGGGGTGGGCACCGGCGAATACCATTTTGCCGAGTCCCTTCAGCCCGACCAGTACCCGAACCTGCAGGCCAACCCCAATGTGGTGCCCCTCATCGTTAAGCCGTACTACCAGTACGGGCCCCATTTTAACAAAAAGCAGGGGCTTTTTACCGATGTTCGGATGCGGCGGGCGGTCCTCTTTTCGGTGAACCTGGAGCAGGTTATGATTGCGGGGTTCGGCCGCAAGGAGTTCTTCCGGCTTGGGCCGGAGATCGCTGCCCCGGAGACGGCCTTCTACACCGACGTGGGCAAGGAGGTTTATAACCGGCCCGACCCCGAGAAAGCGAAACAGCTCATGCGGGAGGCCGGCTACGACGGGCGGCCCATCCGCTGGATGTCCACCAAGGAGTATTTTTATAACTACAACATGGCTTTATCTTTCAAGGACCAGCTGGAGAAGGTGGGCTTTAAGGTGGACCTTCAGGTGATGGACTGGGCCACCCTGGTCCGGCGCCGGAGCGACCCCAACGAGTACGATGTTTTCATCACCGGCCATCCCACCTACGTCCATCCCATCCGGCAGGTTTACCTGGACGGAACCTGGCCGGGCTGGTGGACGCATCCGAAAAAGGACGAAATCGTCTCCCGGATGATGGCCGAAACGGATTTAGAAAAACAAAAACAGTTAGTTCGGGAGCTCCAGCAGCTTCAGTGGGAGGACGTGCCCTGGATCAAGTGCGGGGAGGCCTTCACCTTGCGGGCCATCCGCAAGGAGATCGTGGGCTACCAGAATCCGACCGACTGGTTCTTCTGGAACTGCGGGTTCGCCTCCTGACGGAGGACCCTTCAGGCCGCAGTCGAGGCTGACGACGGGTGCTGGCGTACACCATCCGGCGGCTGATCCTGACCGTGCCGGTGATGCTGGTGGTCTCGACCACCGTATTTTTGCTCCTTTACCTCACGCCGGGGGACCCCGTGGGGGTTATCCTCGGGCCCGAGGCCACTGAACAGCAAAAGGCCGAGCTCCGGGCCCGCCTCGGCCTGGACCAGCCGGCCCACGTCCAGCTGGCCAACTGGTACCTGCGGCTCTTGCGGGGGGACCTGGGGACTTCGATCTTTTTAAATAAACCGGTCACCTTGGCCTTTGTCGAGCGGATCGAGCCGACGGTGATGCTCACCTTGCTGGCCATGGCCTTCGCCGTCGGCATCGGCCTCCCGGCCGGGATCGTGGCGGCCAAGCTGAGGGGCTCCTGGTTTGACATTGGGGCGATGCTGGTCGCCATCGCCGGGGTCTCGATGCCGACTTTCTGGGTCGGCCTTAATTTAATCTTTATCTTTGGAGTAACCCTTAACTGGTTGCCGGTGGCCGGCTATCAGCCGCTCTCGGCCGGCATCTGGGAGAACATTCGCTACCTGCTGATGCCGGCCTTTACCCTGGGCTTTGCTCAGTCGGCCCTGCTGGCCCGGATCACCCGCTCGATGATGCTGGAGGTGCTTTCCCAGGACTACATCCGGACGGCCCGGGCCAAGGGCCTTTCGGAGCTGGCGGTGGTGCTTCGGCATGCCCTCCGGAACGCGATGATTCCGGTCATAACCGTCATCGGCCTGAGCTTTGCCATCCTGTTGGGTGGCGCCGTCATCACCGAGCAGGTCTTTAATATCCCCGGGGTGGGCCGGCTTCTGGTCCAGGCGGTGACCCGTCGGGATTACCCCCTGGTTCAGGGGATCGTCCTCATCATCGCCGCCGTTTACGTTATCATAAATCTGGTCGTGGACCTTATCTACGCCTACCTCGACCCCAGGATCCGCCACCGTGAGTAGCCCGTCGCCTGTCATCGCCGCCCCGGCCGAGGTTCTCCGGGCCCGACCGCCCCTTACCCGGCAGCTTAAGCGCATCGCCGTCCGCTATAAGGGAGTACCCATCGGCGGAACCCTGCTCTTTGTCTTGGTTCTCATTGCCCTGGCCGCCCCAATTATCGCCCCCCACGACCCTCAGGCCCTCAACCCCGCCGGCCGCCTCCAGCCCCCGGGCGGTCCCCACCCCTTCGGCACCGACAACTTCGGCCGGGACGTCTTCAGCCGGGCCGTCTGGGGGGCCCGGCTTTCCCTGGAGGTCGGCTTTCTGGTGGCCCTCTGCACCGTCGTCGCCGGGACCGTCATCGGCCTTACGGCCGGCTACTTTCGGCAGCTGGATACGGTCATCATGCGCATTATGGACAGCATGATGGCCTTCCCGGGCATCGTCTTAGCCATCGGCCTTATGGCCGCCCTCGGACCCAGCAAGTACAACGTGGTCCTGGCCCTGACGGTGGTAGATACCCCCAGGCTTGCCCGGCTGGTGCGGAGCGTAGTGCTTACCCTGCGGGAGATGCAGTTTGTGGAGGCGGCGGTGGCCCTTGGGGTTTCGAACCTGCGGATTGTGGCCGTCCACATCCTACCTAACTGCCTCTCGCCCATCATCGTCCAGGGGACGTTTATTTTCGCCTCGGCGGTGCTGGGGGAGGCCTCCCTTTCGTTCCTGGGGGCCGGGACGCCCCCCTACATTCCCAGTTGGGGCAACATGCTGGCCGAGGCCCGGGGCTACCTGCGGGACGCCCCTTGGATGATGCTCTTTCCGGGGCTGGCCCTCACCCTGGCGGTGCTGGCCCTCAACCTCCTCGGGGACGGGATCCGGGACCTGCTCGACCCTCGGCTGCGCAACCTCTAAAGGGGCCTCCCCGGCCAGGCCGGTCGGCCGATATAATTAAAGGCGAGCGTGGAGTGCCCGTTTTGCTTTAACCCGCTGCCCGATAAGGCCACGGTCTGCCCCGCCTGCGGCGCCTACGTTGGGGGCAACTTTCAGACCCTCCCCGGCGGCCACTCCCTCCACGACGGCCGCTACACCATCGAAAGGGTCCTCGGCCGGGGCGGCTTCGGCATAACTTATCGGGCCGTCCACAACCGGCTGCTGATGCGGGTGGCCATCAAGGAGCTCTTCCCGGAAGGGTCGACCCGGCGGGAAGACGGCACCGTCGTGCCCCCGGCCGGCACCGGCCGGGAAGGCCTGGCCGAGGCCCGGGAAAAGTTCCTGGAGGAGGCCCGGACCCTTGCCCAGTTCAGCCACCCGGGCATCGTTCGGGTTATCGACGTTTTCGAAGAGAACAACACCGCCTACCTGGCCATGGAGTACCTGGCGGGCGAAACCCTGGCCCGGCGCATCCTCCGCCAGGGCCGGCTCCCCGTGGACGAGGCCGAAGATCTCGCCCGGAAGGTGGCCTCCGCCCTGGGGGTTGTCCATGCCGCCGGACTGCTCCACCGGGACGTAAAGCCGGAGAATATTTTTCTCACCAACGACGGCCGGGTGGTGCTCATCGACTTCGGGTCGGCCCGGGCTTTTGTCCAGGGGGTGACGGCCAGCTACACCCGGGTGGTGACCCCTGGCTACGCCGCCCCGGAACAGTACGCCTCCCAGGCCCGGGTCGGGCCGCCCACCGACATCTACGGCCTGGGGGCAACCCTCTACCACGCCCTCACCGGCAACCCGCCCCCGCCGGCCACCGACCGGCTCCTGGGCGAGGCCCTGCCGTCCCTTCCGGGTTGGGTCCCCCCGAACCTGCGGCTGGCCGTCGAGCGGGCCCTGGCCCTCAACGCCGGGGAGCGGCCCCAGACCGTGGCCGAGTTTCTGGCCGTCCTGGACGCCCGGAGTAGTCCGGAGGCGGTGCGGTTGGCGCCGACCCCGGCCGCGAGGCCCCGGCCCGCCACCGGTTCGGGGGCGCTCAATCCCAGGCCCGGGGAGGTGATTTCTCCCCACGTCGGGGCGGTGGCCGGCCTGGCCTTCAGCCCTGACGGGACGCTGCTGGCCTCGGTTTCGGCCGACAAGACGGTCGCCGTCTTCGACCTGCAAGCCGGGACCATCCGGGTCGTCCTCCGGGGCCACTCGGCCGGGGTAAATACGGTGGCCTTCTCCCCCGACGGGGAGCTTGTCGCCTCCGGTTCTTGGGACCGGACGATTCGCCTCTGGTCCCTGGCCACCGGCAAGCGGGTGGGGATGTTCCTCGGCCACGAGGAGGGCGTGTATAACCTGGCCTTTTCCCCGGACGGCCGCTTTCTCGCCTCGGCCGGTTTCGATAAGGCCGTCCGGGTCTGGGCCGTGGCCGAGGGCAACCTGCTGCGCCGCCTGCGGGGCCACGCCGACGCCGTCCTAGCCGTGGCCTTCTCCCCGGACGGCACCCTCCTGGCCAGCGGCAGTATGGACGGCACCCTCCGCCTCTGGCGGCTGGGCGACGGCGAAGGGGTGGGCACCGTCCGGGCCCACCAGTGGGTGATGGGGGTGAAGTTTGTCCCGGGAAGCGACTTGCTAACCAGCGCCGGGGCCGACGGGCTTATAAAACTTTGGCGGGTCCCCGACCTGGCCCTGGTGGGCGTCCTTAAAGGCCACCGGGAAAGTGTCCAGGCCCTTGCCGTTTCCCCTGAGGGTAGCCTCCTGGCCTCGGCCTCTAAGGACCGAACGGTCCGGCTCTGGCGGCTGGCCGACCGCACCCTGGCCCACGTCCTCGAGGACCACCCCGAGCGGGTCCAGGCGGTGGCCTTCTCCCCCGACGGCCGTCTGCTAGCCTGTGGCCTGGCCGACGGGTCGGTCTGGTTCTGGGAGCTCGGTTAGAGGAGGCCGAACTCCCGCAGGATCTCCTGGCTGTAGGCGATCCGGCCGGTCATCGTCTGGGCCGTCTGGGTCGCCAGGATGAGGGCGGCCCGGGCCATGTATTCCACCGGCTCGGCCCGGGGGTCGTCGGGCGACTCCACCAGCCGGTGGAAGAGGACGCCCGGGGTGGGGACGACCTGGGAGGGCGAGAGGGCATTTACGGCGATGTTGTACTCAAAGAGCTCCTGGGCCAGCCCCTGGGTCAGCCGTTCCAGGGCGGCCTTGCTAACCCCATAGGGGGTCCCGCCCCGGCCGGGGCTGGTGTAGGGGCCGGGACCGGGGCCGATGGCGGCCCGGGAGCTTATGTTGATGATGTTGCCGCTGCGCCGCCCCAGCATATCGGGCAGCACCGCCTGAATGAGCATAAAGGGACCGTGGAGGTTGACGTTTATCAGGGTGAGCCAGCGGTGCAGGGGGTAGTCTTTTACGGGAATGTACCAGTTGACGGCGGCATTGTTGACCAGGATATCGATGGGCCCGAAGGCCTCCCGCGTGCGCGCTACCAGGTTGCGCACATCCTCCTCTTTGGAGACGTCGGTGCGGACGGCGATGGCCTTGCCGCCGAAAGCTTCGATCTCTCGAACGACGTCGTAGATGGTGCCTGGGAGGCGCTCGTCCCGCTCCTGCTCGGTGCGGGCGGCCACGGCAACCCGGGCCCCCTCCCGGGCGAAAAGGACGGCGATGGCCCGGCCGATGCCCCGACTTGCGCCGGTAACGATGGCGACTTTGCCTTCAAGCTGTCCGGCCATGACTCACTCCTTGCTCGGCGGGATTGTGGCGGCAGCCACCGGATTATAGCCGGCCCCGGCCGCCCCCGCAAATTTGGGTCTTAACAATTTTTAATCAAATCTTAACCGGCCGGCCATTGACAAACGGACCGGCCGGGCATATACTAACAGCGGATAGTAGTTGCGGGTACAACTACTATCCCGGAGGGTAGCTTTGGAAGGGTCGGACCCGGTTATCCTGCTGGAGGAGCTGGGCTTTGGGGGTTATGAAGCCAGGGCCTACGTTACCCTTCTGAGGCAGGGCCCCCTGACCGGCTACCAGCTGGCCAAGGCTTCGGGGATTCCCCGGGCCAATATCTACGCTGTCCTGCGCCGGCTGGAGGAGCGCGGGGCGGTGGTGGTCGTTCAAACCGAGGCGGGCCGCCGCTACCGGGCCCTAGACCACCGGGAATTATTGGCCCGGCTGGAAAAATCTTTCCGGGTCCGGCTGGGGGAAGCGGCCCGGGCCCTTGGCCGGGTGGCCCCGGCTGAGGCGCCCCCGTACGTTTACAATTTTAGCGGCTACGCCAACCTGCTGGCCCAGGCCAGCCGCCTGATCGAGGCGGCCCGGCATCAGGTTCTGGTGAGCGGATGGGGCCAAGAGCTGGAACCCCTCGCCCCGGCCCTTGAGGCGGCCCGGGAGCGGGGGGTGGCCGTGACCCTGGTCTGTATGTCCGGCTGCCAGGCCCCCTGCGACCACTGTTCCGGCCGGGTTTACCGCTACCGGCTGGGTGAGGTTGGGGACTGCCGTTGGTTGCTGGTTATCGCCGACGGTCAGGAGCTGGTTGCCGGCCAAGTAGAGGCCGACGGCCGGGTTATCGGGATCTGTACCCGTCAGCACCTGCTGGTGGGGGTCGCAACCTGGTATGTCCGGCACACGGTGGCGGTGGCCGAGCTGATCCGAGCCCTGGGCCCGAAGTTGCCCGGCCTCCTGGATGCGGATGCCTGGCAGGCCCTCCTCGAGGCCACCGCCGAGCGGCTGCCCTGCGGCAGCTGGTTCGAACCAGGGTGCTGGGGCGAGGCCGCCAACTGAAAGCAAAGTGGAAGCGAGGTGGTTACAGATGGTAACCGAGACAACTTGCGGCTCGGAGTTTCCCAAGGTGGCCGGCCGGGCGCTGGGCGAGGCCCTGGTGGAAGAGCTTGCCCGGGCGCAGGGGCGGGAGCTTACCCCCCTGCAGCGCTTCTTCCTGTACAGGTTGGCCGCTTTCCTCAGCCGCCGAATGGGGGGCGAGCCTTTGTCGCCCCTGCAGCAGCGACTGCTTGACCGGGCGATTTATTCGGTTTACCTCGACTGCCGCCAGCAGGGCGTCGAGGAGGTCGCTCGCCGGTTGCTCGAGGTTGCCCGGCAGCATGCGGCGGCCGGTAGCCGTCAAAACTAATCTGGGGAAAGGGAGGTGAACGGGTAATGGTTCGCGGCGCAATGTCGGCATCGGGCCTCAAGCGAATCCTGCTCAAGAGCTGCCCCCGCTGCCGCGGCGACCTGATCCGCGAAGACGGCCTCGGGGACGAGTTCATGTACACCTGCCTGCAGTGCGGCCGGACCCTTGAGGGCGAACAGCTGAGGCAGTTCCTGGAAAAGCTTCAGGCCGCGTAAGGTCGACCAAAGCCGGGAGCCGGGCGGCGCTGGTTGCGCCGCCCGGCTTTTTTAGCCGAAGAGGAGGATAAGCTCCCGCAGGATTTTGGCGGCTACAATGGAGGTCAGGTCGCCCTGGTCGTAAGGCGGGGAGACCTCGACCAGGTCGGCCCCAACCAGCCGGAAGCCCCGCAGGCTGTAGATAAAGTCGATGACCTCCCGGAAGCTGGCCCCGGGCGGCTCGGGCGAACCCGTTCCCGGGGCGATGGCCGGGTCCAGCACGTCGATATCAATTGAAAGATAGATAGGCAGGTTTACCAGCTCCCGGCGCAGGGCGGTGGGCAGTCTTACTTCGGCCGACCAGTAGCGGGACCGGCCGGCGGCCACGAACTCGTCCCGGGTGCCCGACCTGATGCCGAGTTGGACCAGCCGGTCGGACCCCAGCTCCTCGGAAATCCGCCGGAAGACGGTGGCGTGAGTGAGGGCCATTCCCCGGTCGTTGGGGGCCAGGTCCAGGTGGGCGTCGAGCTGAATCACCACCAGGTCCCGGTGGTGCCGGTGGGCGGCCCGCACCCCGCCCAGGCTTAAGGTATGTTCGCCCCCCAGCAGGATGGGGATGGCCCCGGCCTGAATCACCCCGGCCGCGGCCTCGGCGACCCGCTCCACCGCCGCCTCCGGTTTGAGGCCCGCCACTGCCACATCCCCGCCGTCGGTGAAGGCCACTTCCGAAAGGTCCCGGTGGAGCTCCGGGCTGTACGTTTCCAGACTTTCGGACACCAGCCGAATTCGGCCCGGGGCGAGGCCGGTGCCCATCCGGGAATATTGGGTTTGATCGAGGGGAACCCCTAACAGGACCAGCCTGGGCCGGTCCAGGGGCCGACTACCCAGAAATGGCGGCGTAACCGGCAAGGGCATCGGCATAGCCTCCGCTTAAAACGGCCTTAAGGAAAGGCGGCAGGGAAAAGGCCGCCCGGTGGGCCTCGGGGGTGTAATAGCCGGTTGTAGGGACCGGGCCGGTCAGGGGCACGGCGGGGTCCAGGTCGTCGGAGGCGGCCAGAAAGCTCCACCAGACCCCGGGGTAAGCGGGAACCGGCGCAAAGTAGGGCCTTACCAGCCGGAAAACCTGCCCGAGGTTGCGGTAGGCCCCCACGAACTCCGGGGTCATCAGGATGGGCGACCCGCTCTGGGTGACGAATATCCCCGGGGAGCTTAGCCGGGACCGGGCTCCCCGGAAAAATTCGGCCGTAAAGAGGCCGGCGGCGGGCCCCACCGGGTCGGTGGAATCGACGATGATGACGTCGTAGGTTTCGGTTGTCTCGGCGATGAACCGGACGCCGTCGGCCAGCACCAGGCGGGTTCGGGGGTCGTCGAAGGCCCCGCCGGCAATTTCCGGCAGGTAGCGGCGGCAAACCTCGACCACCTGGGGGTCGATTTCGACCAGGGTTGCCGACCGGACCCTGCGGTCGGAGAGGGCCCGACGTAAGGTGCCCCCGTCGCCCCCGCCGATAATCAAAACCCGGGCCGGGTTCGGGTGGGCCATCAGGGGGACAAAGGCGAGCATTTCGTGGTAGATAAATTCGTCCCGCTCGGTGGTCTGGACCGCCCCGTCGAGGATGAGGGCGCGGCCCAGCAGTTCGGTGTCCACGACCTCAATCCGCTGGTAGGCCGATGAGGTCGCGTACGGCCGCCCCCGAAGGCGAAAGCGCTGCTGAAAGCCCCGAATAGGTGGTTCGCCGAACCACCCGGCCGAGTCAGTCACCGGCGATGCCCCGGAAAAGCTGTAGCACCTGGACGTGGGTCGGGTTAAACCGCCGCTTCAGCACCGGGACGACCGCATCCGGGTCTACGGGCTCGCCGCAGGTGAACAGGTCGACGGCCGCATACCCGATCTCGGGCCAGGTATGGATCAGGATGTGGGATTCGGAGAGAATGGCAACCCCGGTCACGCCCTGCGGCGAGAAGGGGTGCAGATGAAGGCCCAGCAGCCGCGCCTTAGCCACCTCGGTCAGTTCCCGCAGGGTCTGCTCGACGATTTCGGGCGAGTTGATGCTGTCGTCGCAGCCCCAGAGCTCGAAAATCAGGTGCGAGCCGACTCTCCTCATCTGTCACCTCCCCATAAGATTACTGCGGCCAGGGCGCACCCCAGCCGCGCGACCCGATGGCAGGAGATGCAAATCTCCACCCGCTCCAGCTCGATTCCCCGCCGGGCAAAGGCTTCGGCCAGCATCTGCCGAACCACCGCCTCCACCTCGGCCGGCTCCCCCGGCCCGGAATGCTCGAAGATCATCCCGTGGGCGTTGCGCCCAACCCCGACACCAACGCAGGCCGAGATGACCTCCCCCGGCCGGTCGGAGATGGCGGCGGTGTAGACCACCGGCATCAGCGTCCCCGGGGGGACTTCGGGGAGCGCGCCGAGGGGCCGGGCACCCCGCGGCAGAACACTGCTCACCTTGACCAGGTTCAGGTCGCCAATTCCGGCCGCTAGCAGGGCGTTATCAAACGCGTTTAGGGCGGTCGTCCCTTCGGCCGCCCCAGACGTTAACCAGTAGTACCCCGGCAAATTCCACATCAGGTCTGCCCCGGCGTCAGGTATCTACCAGCCCTTCGGTGTCAAAGTAAATGTCGCTACCGTCCACCTCCCAGCGGACCCGGTCCGAAATCTTCTCGATTCGCACAAAACTTGAATTATACCAGCTCCCGGCCGGACGCGCCAGCCGGTCGAAGGGCGGCCGGCGCAGGTCGGCCAGAAGGTAATCCCACGTCTGGTACCGGCTGAACTCGGGCAGAAGGTCGGTAATGACCACCCGGTGTTCCACTAATAAAGCCCGCTCGAGCCGGTACCATTTGGCCGCCGACCCCTCCAGGTGGGTGATGCCGAAGTAGCCGGCCGACCCCGGCCCCTTTAGGCCGGCGATTCCCCGGCCGATGAAGAGTAAGAGGCCGGCGAGGGCCTCCGGGGGGTCGGTGTGGAAGGTGTCGAAGACCCCCGCCAGCTCCGGGTCCAGCGGCTCCCGCAGGTCGGCAACCCGGGCCGAAAGGGACAGGCCCTCTTCCCGGGCGACGCCGTTGATGAAATCAACCAGCCGCCGGTCGACCTCCAGGACCACAACCCGGCGGGGCAACCCCGTCAGGGCCGTCGCCACCGAAAGCAGGTCGTCGTCCCCCAGCACCAGCAGGTCGAGGCCGGCCAGGTCTCCCCGTTCGGCCATGAAGGCCACCCGCCGCCAGACATCTTCAGACAGTAGCTGAACCTGGTCGTACTCGGCGACGGGTGCCGGCCGGGCGGCCGCAATCCGGTAAAAGCGGGCGGCCTGTTCCGGCAAAAACCTTTCCCCGACCACCCCCGTCCCCCGGCAGGCCGGGCATTCGGGGGCGGGCAGGGGGGCGATGCCGGCCTGCTCCAGGGCGGTCCGGCCCGCCGGGGTCAAACGGACCTTATCTCCTTCCAGGCTCACCAGGCCGGCGGCCTCCAGCCGGGCCACCACCGCCCCGGCCGCCCGGAGGGGTACCCGGGCCCGGGGGGCGAAGGACCAGAAGCTGGGGTCGGCGGCGAGGGCCGCCCAGACCCGGCGGACGTCGGCCGGGCTGACCGGGAAGCCGAGGTGCTCGGAGACTTCGTCCGCCAGCGCCTGGAGGTCCATGGGTTTAGCTCTAAGTTTTTTATCACACCTGCCCGCCCAGCCGCAAATTGTTGTGGGCTTCTCTTACAAAATCAGATTAGAGGGGGCAGGTTGAGCTCGAATCGGTCGGGCTGGCAGCAGGGTCAGCAGGATGCGCCGCCTCAAGCAGCACCCGCTTGAGGGCAACCTTCGGCTTAAGCTCC